>JAEYSH010000008.1 GCA_023434825.1 Methanobacteriota archaeon
TGCAGAGGGTTTTCTATTAAAATAAGGATTGAAACGCTTTTACCTGCTGGTTTTTAATTCTTTCAGTATCTTATTGCAGAGGGTTTTCTATTAAAATAAGGATTGAAACGCCATTATTACACCTCTATTTGTTAAATCAATAAAAATTGCAGAGGGTTTTCTATTAAAATAAGGATTGAAACTATATTCGCTTAACATGTATTCTTGATATCTTATATATTGCAGAGGGTTTTCTATTAAAATAAGGATTGAAACAATTCCTATACATGCTTTATATCCTGCCATATTATCAAATTGCAGAGTGTTTTCTATTAAAATAAGGATTGGAACATTTCTCCTGTTTTGTCAATATCGACAAATTTAACCATTGCAGTGGTTTTTCTAGTAAAATAAGGATTGTAACTTAAGACTTGAACCTGCTCTTTTTGTGTGTTTTATAATTGCAGAGGTTTTTCTAGTAAAATAAGGATTGTAACCCTATGAATATGTGTTCAAAAGTATCTTTTCCTACACATTGCAGAGGTTTTTCTAGTAAATAAGGATTGTGACATGTATCACCTCATTAATTCGTAAAAGTAAAAATATAAAATTGTAGAGGTTTTCTAGTAAAATAATGATTGAAATTTATCTCCATAAATTATTTATAAATTGTATTATATTGGATAACATCTAAAAAAATAAAGATTGGACTTATAAGTTTCTAAATTACCTAATAATTTTCTTTTAAAATAAGGACTGCAGGGCTTTTTATCATATCAGATATAAACTCATATTGCATAAAGTATTCTATTAAAACAAAGATTGAAACATATCTTTACCTATATCTTTATTAATATCGGATATATGTATTGCAGAGAGTATTCTAATAAAACAAAGATTGAAACTTATTAGTTTTCTTACTTTATCTGCTCTTCCCAGTCATTGCAGAGAGTATTCTAATAAAACAAAGATTGAAACGGTTTTTTAAGTGCTATACCGCCGGTTTTCTTATTATTGCAGAGATTATTCCAGTAAAATAAGGATTGAAAAACTTTCTTTTGTGCAGGAGTTCTAGGGTTAATTCCAATAAAACAAGGATTGTAATATTTTTAAACCACCTTAAATATATTTAGTTTTAATTAGTATTGCAGAAATTTTCTATTAAAATAAGGATTGTAAGCCGTAGTTCATTTCTCTTCTTGCAATGCTTTGCATTATTGCAGAGGTTTTTCTAGTGAAATAAGGATTGTGACATACCTTGCAGAACTCATTAACCCTTCATAACAAAATTCAGAGGTTTTTCTAGTAAAATAAGGATTGTGACTTAGGTATAAGCATTGATTGGGATTTAATGTCGTTATTGCGGAGGTTTTTCTAGTAAAATAAGGATTATGACGCTTTTATAAAGATCCCTGTGTTTGCTTTTACTTTCCGGATTGCAGAGGTTTTTCTATTAAAATAAGGATTGAAACCACGCAGGTACATCGCTTAGTACAGCGCCTATTAATTAATTGCAGAGGTTTTTCTATTAAAATAAGGATTGTGACTTTGGTATTCTAACGGTTTGCATATTATCGTAATCTTATTGCGGAGGGTTTTCTATTAAAATAAGGATTGTAATTATTTACGCCTTACTTTGTCTGAATGTACATTGTATAATTGCAGAGATTTTTCTAGTAAAATAAGGATTGTAACAAATTACTATATCTATCAATTCTAATATATTTTACATATTGCAGAGATTTTTCTAGTAAAATAAGGATTGTAACGTGTCTGGCTTTTGATAAGAAACATGGTAAACTTTAAATTGCAGAGATTTTTCTAGTAAAATAAGGATTGTAACTATTAAACCTCATTAAACATACTTTGTTTTAACTTTTGCAAAATTATCTAGTAAAATAAGGATTGAAACTCTTCATATGATTGCCAATGATTACCTAACTTTCTGATTACAGAAGGTTTTCTATTAAAACAAAGATTGAAACCCTAAAACGATCAAATCTGTTGGTAATTCTGGTTTTATGTGTTGCATTGGGTTTTCTATTAAAACAAGGATTGAAACCATATATCGGTCATTAATTTATTTATGTTATTACCGTTGCATTGGGTTTTCTATTAAAACAAAGATTGAAACCACTAAAAAATAAATCTTAATAAATACGGCTTCATCATCATTGCAGAGGGTATTCTAATAAAACAAAGATTGAAACAATTCTAACTCTAAATTTCTTTTTGTGTTCATGTACGAGTTGCATTGGGTTTTCTAGTAAAATAAGGGTTGCGACAATGCTCTGTTCATAACTTCCAACTTTTGATCCTTGCTTGCAGAGACCTTTCTAGTATAATAATGATTTTAAACTTCCAGTACTTCCTATAATCGTTGAATTTATGTTATTGCAGAGATTATTCCAGTAAAATAAGGATTGAAAAACTTTCTTTTGTGCAGGAGTTCTAGGGTTAATTCCAATAAAACAAGGATTGCAATATTTTTAAACCACCTTAAATATATTTAGTTTTAATTAGTATTGCAGAAATTTTTTAGTAAAATAAGGATTGTGACTTATAATGGTTATTGTAGGGACGTTCTAATGAATCTAATTGCAGAGGTTTTTCTAGTAAAATAAGGATTGAAACTCCTCCATATGGTCCCAACACATTTTATTCATATTATTGCAGTGGTTTTTCTAGTAAAATAAGGATTGTAACCTATCTAGATCACTTATATAGCAAGTCTCTACTTTAGATTGTAGATGGTTTTCTATTAAAATAAGGATTGAAACTCAATTTCTGGAAAACAAATACCAATACATGCTTTATTGCAGAGGTTTTTCTATTAAAATAAGGATTGTGACAGCCGTTTATCGTTTTCAAAGTCAATCCCACCTCTAGAGATTGCAGAGGTTTTTCTATTAAAATAAGGATTAAAAAAGGTATTTCATTTGCTTTAAATAATTAAATTTTGATCATAATTCTAAGCATGGAGTTTTTTTATGAAAATAACGTAGGATGTTAATAGTGAAGATATAATGAAAATTAATGAATTATTGAACTCTCAATCAAATAATTCATTCTTTAAAGATAGATATGAAAAGAATGTAACAGTTAGTAATGTACCTTCATTTGAAAAAGAAGTTTTTTGGAAGGCAATGATTGCATGTTTACTATCTTCTCAACAAAGATCAGGTCCAGAGAGTGCTTTAACAAGATTTTGTTCAACAGTCCCTTTCCCTCTAAATCTAGAAAAATGTACTTCGTCTTCTGAAAAGCTTGATGATTATGTTGAAAACATTTTAAAAAAATTTGGGGGAATAAGACGTACTAATATAATTGGGAAACAAGTTAAAACTAATTTTATCTGGCTGAACGATAATGGATGGGATCAAATAGAGATTTGGGCGGATAAACTTATTAAAAATAGAAAAAGAAAACCAGAATATGAAGATTTTTTAGTTGAGAGAAATGCAGCTAATTTTTTCAATGAAAATTTAGTAGGATTTGGTCCAAAACAATCCAGGAATCTTTGGCAAACAATGGGAATGACTAGATATGAAATACCAATTGATAGTAGAATTATTAAGTGGTTAAATAAAACTATATTTCCATTTAAATTATCTTCAGGAGCGCTATCTGACAGAAATTATTATGAATTTGTGATAAATGGAATTCAGGAAGTATGTAACGAATGCAAAATAGTACCCTGTCTTTTAGATGCAGCTATTTTTTCAAGCTACGATTCTAATTGGGATAAGAAAAATATATGGTGATTTAAAGATTTTTAAGAAGTTGATTTTAAAAATTGGTGACTATTATATTGAAAGGATAAATAAACATTTTTAAAAGTTAGTCTAATGGAAAAACCTCAAAGAATAATTTTTTGAAATTGTCAAAATGTTCTTTATTAAACCTTAAGCTCACGTTAATTTCTAAATTAATGGAAGGAATAATGGGAAAAAGAGAACATTATGATTAATTATGGGCAAATTAAACATTTCCAGAACTATTTTTTTTTAAGATAAATAAAAGTCATCCATAAGGATAGAGCTCATTCTACAATATTAATTATTTAAAATGTCATTCAAAATCCTAATTTAATTATTATTTATTTTAATGTAACAAAAAATCCATCAGTATCAGCATAAACTACTTCAAATCCATAATTTTCAGCTTTTTTCATGGTATTCTTTAAATAATCTCTTCCCCAAGCAGTAATCGCCTCTGACGCTTCTACACAATACCACCTATACTGTGGATGATTATAAAGCCCAAAAATTGTTGATATCATTGTTTTTATTGCTTCTTGCCTGAAATTCAAAATCTGCTTTTCCTCAAGATCATCAGATTCTTTCATTATGGCTTTAATCCTGATTCTATCATTTAAAAGTTTAGATGTAATCCTTGGAATAAAACCCATTGGTTCTTTTTTGAATTTATATCCAAATTCAGGTGCAATATAACAAGTTTTCTTATCTCCTTCATTACAAAGTGTTTCTGGACTAATATTTTTAGCTATTATTATACTGGGGTAAAGGCTTCTAAAATCAAAGTAAAAGATATTTTCATGCAATCCTTTCACTGGTTCTTCCACATGTCCTCCTATAACCATTCTTTCAAATATTCCTGGTTCGTTTGGGCAAATAATATTAAATTCAAATGATTTCCGTATTAAGTACCATTTCACTTGAGTTCCTGTTCCTCTTCTTGCAATTTCAAATAAAGGTTGCCCTACAATTCTTGAAAGTTCAATTGTCATTGGCAGTATTCTCTCTCCAATCTTTGTAACTACAATAACATCTTCCAGTGAAAATCTAAAAAGCTTCTCCCTTTTCTCTCCGCCATCATTCCAAGCGTTATAAATTTCTGGTGCGGGAATATCAATTTTATCCTCTCCAAAAAGCTCAAAATAAACATTTTGAATTGTATGGCTGTTTAATTGGAGATGTCGTCGAACAATACGGTATAAATCAACGTGAGGCCTTCCTTTAATCATAGCTGATTTTTTAGGGCTTCTAATAAATTGAAGCTTCGAGCCATCAACTCCTAAATTTAATGATACTCCAAGAAGATCTGCCCTAATTTTAATATATGGAAAATCAAATTTATCTGAATTATAACCTGTTATTATGTCTGGATTTTGGGATTTAACAGTTTCAACGAACTTATTTAATAATTCTTTCTCATTTGGGACGGTTTCTACAAAATTATATGCTGATTCTTCTGTTGAGAACACCTTTTGAAATCCCTGGTTACTTGAAAAACTAATCATTATAATTGGATCCTCCTTTACATCAGGCCAACCCTGTGGATTAATTGCTTCAATTTTAAAACTTAAAACATTAAAAGCAGGTAAACACGAATCAATAGTTTCTAGATCACTTTTTAATTCAATTATAAAAGTTTCACCAGACTTTTTTAATAATTTACCCCTTACTTCCACTTCAGACATTGGAAATAAACCTTTATCAATTAAATATCTGCGGGAAAATGCTATATCAAACTCCCTAACATCTTTTACGGATTTTAAATTAATTATTTCTTCTTTTAATTTAAGCATTTCACGAGGATGTTCCAAGGTTACCTTTAAAAAGTCTTCAAATTCTAAATAGTGTTTTTTAGATACTTTTTCCATTTTTAAGAAATTAAATCGCGCTAATTCGGCCATGCACTCCTCAAAATCATGAGGAACTACGTAAAAGTAAGGGTAAAAATTTTTATCTAAAGCCATAATAGATTTATTTTCATTCACTATTTTCCCAAATAAACGAATAATGGGCTTTCCTTGCTTTGTAAAATAATCAATATCCAATAAAATAAATTTTTTAGTCTCCATAAACTGATTACCCTTTAATTCTCGTTTTGCTTTTCTTCATTGCACTTATCCTTCTGTTTAGCATTTGAAAAGTCGTTATTAGCTTCATTAATTATTTCCATCAAATGTTTGTATCTCGTTCCATGCGTAATTACCGGTATTTGAACATCACACCTTCTCATATCGCTTGTATAAGAAGATCTGCGCCTTTTGTATTTTTTATCTAAAATTGAAACATACTGATAGGGAGAAATGGATATGTTATTAGGATCAAAAAGGTGTTCAAAGTCTAATCTGACATTATTAATCACAGCTATAGCCAGATCAAGCTCTTTCATATTAATGGAGTTTCCTTTCTCCATCTCCAGGGAATCAATTTGATACAAGGCATCTAAATATTCTCTAATATTATTATGCCATTTTAGAAATTCAGAATTTGAAAATACAAGTAATTCTTTATCTTTTAAGAATAATTGCGGTTTATATAGCAGTATTTTTCTTTGATCCATGATGCCATAGGTGTAACGCATTGCTAATCATACCTTTCACTATAAAAGATTATTAGAAGCGTTAATTGAAGCAATGGCTTTATTTACAGTGACTGATACACTTTTCCGGGAACTCTGAATTTTATTGTAAATGTATGCATCGAGATAGGATTGTAAGGGTTCTTTTTCAAATATTAAATCCATATTATTATCAATAGTATCCACACTCTGCATAATTTCCGGCCAATAGCCGATTAACTTCCACTCTTCACTTTTATCCAAATGCAAAGCAATTTTATTAATATGGTCTATTTCGGCCATGATAGAGGAGTATCTTCGATTGATGTCTTCCCTTGTAAATACTATTACTGATTCATGCTCTTCAAAAATTTCAGGGTTATATAATTCTGCATATCTTCCAGAAGGCACTCCCTCACTTACTCGCACTTTATATACCTCCTTTTTATTTTATTTACTCTTCTGCCTCCGTAATGAGCTTTTATAAATCTAAAAATGCTTTTTACTTACCAAGTATCTATAGTGTGCTCATGTTTTAAGGTGCTTGAGGAAGAGAGCATTTGAAAAGTAATACATTATCTTAAGATTAAATCATAAAGCTTATAATAGGTTGATAAAAAATAATTAATTAATGAAGGGGATAATATGGCAGGAAATACAGAATATATTGCTAAAAAGGAAGAAATGTCGGGGAAAAATAGAAATATTAATTATATTCTTTTAAAAGATTATATGAACTCTTACAGTGTTTTAAAGAACATGAATCATTATAATCGGGATAATGTTGAAAAACTTTCTTTTAGGTGATAAAAAATGAAAATCAGAGACCATGGACTAATAATAATAATAATAGGTATAATATTGACAATTTCATTATATGGAATCTTTTTTGGTATTCCATTGATAATAATTGGAACATATTTTTTAAACAAAAAAGCAAAAGGAAAAGAAAACGAAATAGATGAAAAATTAAAGGATAAAAAAGAGGAATTAGCTAATATAGATAACAAATTAAAAGAGATGGAAAAAGAAAAGGAGAAAGAAATAGATATCAAATTAAAAGAGAAAGAAAATCAATTAGCTAATATAGATGTCATATTTGAAGAAAAGGAAAAGGAAAAAGAAGAAGAAATAAATGAAAAATTGAAGGGTAAAAGAGAGGAATTAGCCAATATAGATATCAAATTAAAAGAGATAGAAGACGAAAAGGTAAAAGAGATAGATATTAAATTAAAAGAGAAAGAAGATCAATTAGCTAATATAGATAACGAATTAAAAGAGATAGAAGACGAAAAGGTAAAAGAGATAGTTATTAAATTAAAAAGAAAAGAAGAAGAAATAAATAATAAATTGAAGGCTAAAAAGGAGGAATTAGCCAATATAGATAACAAATTAATAAAGATGGAAGAGGAAAAGGTAAAAGAGATTGATAGGAAATTAAAAGAAAAAGGAACTCAATTAACTAATTTAAATTATGAGTTAAACAAGAAAAAGAGAGAGATAAACGAGAAAAAGAAAGGATTAATATTGGTAGATGATGAGCTTGAAATGCAAGAAGTAGGTTTATACGAACCAAAATATGATTTTGTATCAGCAGTATTATATAAAGAAAAATTGGATGAAATAAGGAAGAAACAAAAAGATTATATAAAAAATAAAAGGGCAGCAGTTTGTGGAACTGAATGGAGGGTTAATGATAGTGTGCAACAAGGGAAAGCAATGACTAATGCTAATATAAGACAAATACTTAGAAATTTTAATTTAGATTGTGAAATGGCAATAAGTAAAGTAAAGCTTTCAAATAGAGAAAATTCAGTTAAAAGGATAAAAAAATCATTTGAAACTTTAAATAAGTTAAATGAAAGAAATGTTATAGAAATCACTTCAGAATATTTAGATCTTAAATTACAAGAACTTGATGTAGCTATTGAATATGAATTGAAAAAGCAAGAAGAAAAAGAGCTGTTAAGGGAAGCAAGAGAACGAGAAAGAGAAGAGCGAAAAATACAAAGACAATTAGATGCGGAAGAGAAAAAGATCAATGAGCAAAAAAAGAGATTGGAAAATGATTTAAATAAAATAGGGGCGGAATTAAGGGAAAGTAAATCTGATGAAGAAAAAGAAAAATTAAAACTTAGAATCAGGGAATTAGAGTTAGCTTTAGCAAAAAGTAATGACGATATTGAGCAGATAATTAATAAACGAAAACGAACCGGTGCCGGATATGTATATATTTTATCTAATATAGGTTCCTTCGGAGAAGATGTGTATAAAATAGGGGTAACAAGAAGAGATGAACCTCAAGACAGAGTAAGAGAATTATCCAATGCATCAGTTCCGTTTAGATTCGATACTCATGTGTTTATTTTCAGTAAAGAAGCTTTTGAGTTAGAAAAAGAATTACATAACCGATTTGAAACTAAAAGAGTAAATAAAGTAAATAGTAGAAAAGAATTTTTCAATATTACATATGATGATGTTATGAAAATTGTTAAAGAGAACAAAGAGTCAGTGCATAGTTTTAATGGTAAACCCGAGGCACAGGAGTATTATGATACTTTGAAAATTGAGAGAATGAGTAATAACTCATTTAACAAAAAAATAAAACAAGATATATAGACATTACATCTTGGGGTGGACTCAGAAATAATGCACATGGTAATTTAAATAAAGTAGATGATATAATAAAATTGAATTTTGGTTGAATCTGGATTTGTGTGGATTCTACTTTTTATTTTACAATTCTATTTAAGAATGAATGTATTTTTGATCTTTTTTAAGACCTTCATTGCATTTTTCAATAAATTTTTGTGCATTATCCACAGAAACCCCCCCCTCATATCATAATAAATTTTATTCAATAATTGGTTAATTATCGATATTTTATTCTATGCTCTTTGCATCTTTTTATCTATATAAATGACGTTATCTTGTATTTACATATCATTACACCACTAATATCTAATTTTCTCGCCAAGCATATAGAGCAAGTTCATATTTTACTAGATTTAAATTAAAAACAATTTAAACCGATTATAAAAATAGAATATTAAAGTATTTTATTAAAATAAATATATTTTTTTCTATTTTATGATAATAGCAAATAGTATTAATAGTCAATATAAAAATCAATATTAAAGGGCATAAATCGGAAATTAATTGAAGGAAATCTAATTTATGTTTATTTTGATTGTAATTTAATCCTTAATAAGAATAATAAAGATATAAATTC
>JAEYSH010000012.1 GCA_023434825.1 Methanobacteriota archaeon
ACACGGAGGTGATCACGAGTTCGAATCTCGTCCGGCCCATTTGCCGTGGTAGTTCAGTTGGGAGAACGCCAGACTGAAGATCTGGATGTCGCTGGTTCAAGTCCGGCCCACGGCACTTAATTTCATCCGCTCAAAAATATTGAATTTTTTGCGCAGAAGAAAGTAATTTTTTTTATATTTTTACAAAATTTAATTGAATATTTTATTTTTAATTAATTAGTACTAACTTAATATTCCTTTTAACTTAAAAAAACTATTTACTAAAACGCAAAAAGTTTATTAATTGAAATTAATAATTATCTGGTGAATTTTAATGAGTAAAAAAACTTTTTGCCCCCGATGCAAATCTAACAGAATAAAATATGAACAGATTTATGAAGGCGATGGGAAATGGAAATGTAAAAACTGTGGTTATGAAGGCTCTATAATTTTAGAAGACGGCAACATAGAAAAAAATATTAGAGAAGCTCGAAAGATGGATAAACTCACGAAAAAATTATCTTGGAGAAGATGAAATATTTATTTTCGTAAATGTGTTCTTATAAAAATCCCTACAGCCCCACCAGCTGCAGATAATATACCATATACAAAAATAGCTATTATAATTGTAAAAATTCCACCTAAGCTACCTAAAATTATTGCTGCAATAATACCAACTAAAAGGCCATTTATTATTCCATACTCATACTCTTTTAAATTGCTTATAAATGACGCTAATGCTCCAGAAATCACCGCTATGAATAAACTTATAATAATAATTGTAATAAATTCAAAAACTATACCTGAAAAGTTGTAAGAATTATAAATCCCATTATTATTGATAGATGAGTAAAATGCAACCAGTAATATAAAAATACTAATTACAAAAAATCCTGATCCTGCCATAATCCCTATAACATTTATTTTTTCTAAGATGCTCTTTATTTCCTTATTATGCTTAATATCTGACTTTTTAGAAACATTAGAGGTAATTTCAGTTTTATCTGATTTATCATGTTTAAAATGATTTACAACCCTGCCATCTATTAGTTCAATTAATCTTCCACCACAATTAGGGCAAAATGTGCCTTCTTCACTTTCTTTTAAGCAATTTGAACAAATTAGCATAGTTTTATTTTCTTTTTCTAAGGTTTCAGGAAGTTCTTCTACATATTCTAATTTACCGCCACACTGACAGGCCTTAAAATCATCAAGAGATTCTCCTTCCTGAAGTTCGTAATACCCCTTACATTTATCACAGATTAAATACGGCATAAAATCACTATTTTATATTGTTTATTCTTTTTACTTCGTCTTCTGATTGTTTTATCTTATCAATGGAACTTTTCATTGATGCAATTGAAGCATCAATAGCTGATGAATCATGATTTTTAATCGCGTTCATTAAGTTGCTTATTGCGTTCGAATTATCTTTTAAAGCAGAAACAATAAGTTCACGATGTTTTTTATATTGTAAAGGCACTTTTATATTCTCAAAATCTTGTACTAATCTGTCCATTTTTTGTTTATCTGTACTTAGGCTTTCAATAGCTTCATTTGAAGCAATTAAATTTTTATTATATTTTTTCAAGACATTAGCTACATCTTGTGTAATTGCAAGAGATCCTTCCATTTTGGCATTATGGTAATCTAAATAACCCTGAGGAGTTGATGTATCAGGATAAATTTTACTGAAAACTCCAAATGTTGATACAACTACTAAAAATACCCCCAAGATGATTAATATAATTTTACCATTCCTATTTTGTTTATTCCAAAAGTTATGGATCTTTTCTTTCAGTTTAATTCCTGATTTATTAGATTCATATGATTTTCCATAGAGAGAATGAGTATATCTTAATTTTCCACCACAATTACATGTTTCAAACATCTCTGGAGATTCTCCTTCCTGAAGCTCGTAATATCCATTACATTTTTCACAGATTAAATAAGGCATATTTATCTCCGAAATTCCATTAAGTTATTAAATTACAGTTTTTCATTGATTAATCTTAATTCCATCTCAAAATCCACCATAGTACGAAACATAGTAAAATGCAGCGAAAATTGCAAACAAAAACCATGCTGTAGTATAAAAAACTCCGACATAGTAAATATATTTAGTAAGTACATCCATAGACTCAAGCGGATCATATATTTCTCTGCTTAAATAGTTTCCCATAAATTTTTGGGTAAATAAAAACGCAAAACCAAAAAATAGCCCAAAAACAACTTTATTATTCATTAAAGTAAATACAAATGTATATAAATTTGTCGCGATCCACACGAACGATATTAAAAATAATAATATAAAATAAACCCCACATATACCAAAAATCTTTCTAATTTCACCGATCGTATTTATTTTATTAGTATATTGTAAATAAAATATTGTTGTGGACAATATTAAAGCAAGTGCAGCCATTATATAAAATGGAAAATAAATTAAACCTAATTCCAATGGAAATATTGTGAAAATTAATATAATAAAAGCTGAATTAACAAGAATACTCTGTGATTTAGACGCATTCATTATTTTATCACGTTTTTCTAAATAACTGTATGTTTCTTCACGTTTTATATTTTCATATATATCCATATCACCATATTGCCTTGATTTTTCAGTATTATAATTTCTTTTTTCATTCTGAGTATAATCATCCATATTTTCATAATATTTTAGGCTACCACCGCATTGACAAGCCTGAAAGTCATTCGGAGACTCCCCAACATTAAGCTCATAGTATCCACTGCAATTTTCACAAATTAAATACGGCATAAAATCACAATAATTCATATAATTAGATTAACATATTATCATTTACTATCGCAAAAAAATCGAAAGTATTATGATAAATAATAACCTAAAAGTTAAGAGATTAATGTGTGAGTACTTAGATGCAAATTAAAATTAAAAATAATATAATCAGTAAAGAATAATAAAAAAATTAGATAATAGAACCCTTTAAATAGGTGCTGGTGGCTTCATTAATTTTTACTTTTACAAAGCTTCCAATTTGGCCATGAGGTACAACTACCGGCTTGTAAGAATTAGTTCTTCCAATATATCCACCTTTACTACCTTTTTCTGTAATCAAAATTTTACATTCTTCTCCAATCTCTTTAAGATTATTTTCATAAAGAATATTAGATTTAAGCTCATTTAAAGCCTTAGAACGTTTTTTCATCAAATTATGATCTATTTCAGGTAAATTTGAAGATTCAGTCATTGGCCGGTGTCTATATTTTGAAATATGGATAAAATCAGGCTTAATTTCGCTAATTACATTTAAAGTGTCTTTGAAATCTTCATCAGCCTCTGTTGGATAACCTACAATAACATCTGTAGCAATTGAAATTTCCGGTATTTCTTCACGAAATTTAGAAACTATTTCTTTAAATTCTTCCACGGTGTGCCCACGATTCATATGAGTTAAAACAGAGTCACTTCCACTTTGTATCGGAATATGAAGGAATTTATATACATTTTCATGCTTGAAAGCGTTTATTAATTCATCCATTTGCCCAATTATACTTTTTGGATGGAGCATTCCAATTCTAATTCTAAATTCGCCATGAATTTCTGTAATTTCATTTATAAGTTCAGATAAAGTTTTTCCAGTATCCTTCCCATAAGCTGCAGTATCTTGAGCTGTAAGTTGAATTTCAACACACCCATCTTTTACAGCGTCTTCTACTTCTTTTTTGATAATATCTACAGGATAACTCTGCAATATTCCCCTTGCAAATCTGGTGCAGCAGTAAGTACACCTTCCAGCACAACCTTCACATATCTGAACTATATGTACATTGGGATTAAAACGTACTTTAGGAAGCCCTGCTTTAATTTCCATCCCATGACCAATAATTCTTGCACTTTCTCCTTCAAGGCATGATTCTACAACATCCAGAGTTGATTTAATTTGACGTGGGCCGATCCATCCAGCAGATGGTGCAGCTTTATCAAGTTTTTCTGGATCAATTTCCACCATGCACCCAGATATTATTAATTTTTTATCTGGAAATTTACTTTGAACTCCCTTAATCCTATTTATAACCTTCTGTTCAGTTGGATGCTTCACATAACAAGTATTGACTATTATAACATCTGCATCTTCTATTTCTTCTACGATTTGGGCATTATTTTCCTTTAAAAGCCCCGCCATTATCTGTGAATCGCCCTGATTGAATGTGCATCCGAAGGTTTCTATGTAAACTTTCATTATATATCCTCAAATAACTTATCTATATCTGAATAAATTAATATAAAATCTGTAAATTATCTATTTCAATCTAAATTTACATATAAAGTTTGATTTTTAAAATTTAAAATTAGAATATTATTTAATTATTTTTCAGGCCAGCCGTGTTCACCGATCATTGGGACAAAAGCAACTCCACCTGTGCTCTTTTTTTCGTATTTATCTTCTGATTCTCTTTTTATGTAAACAAGATCCTGGAAGTAGTTTTTCTCTCCTACTGGAATTAACATTATTCCACCAATTTTTAACTGCTCCCTAAGAGGTTCTGGTAGGGAAGGAGCACTCGCAGTACCGTAAATCCGGTCATATGGCGCTTCTTCAGTATAGCCTTTAGTTCCATCTCCAACAATTACAGTTATATTTTCATCAAGCCCTGTACGTTTTAAATTCTCTTTAGCAGTTTCAGCAAGGGAACTGATACGTTCTATGCTATATAAATGGCCTTTTTCACCTATAATTTGTGCAACAACCGCCGCATTATATCCAAATCCAGTTCCTATTTCTAATACATCCATACCATCTTCAAGTTCAAGTATTTCACAGATCATTGCTACCATGTGGGGTGCAGAAATTGTCTGCCCTTCTCCGATAGGTAATGGTTGATCAGCATAAGCATAAGGTCTATTTGACGCTGGAATAAATTCTTCTCGTGGAACTGCTTCCATGGCCTTTCTTACTTTTTCTGTTTTTATGTATCCACTTTCTAAAAGTCTTTCAACCATTTTTTTTCTTTCATCTAACATCATATCAGGCTCAAACATAAATTAATAGCTAATTTAAATTTTAATCGTGAGTTGATTCTATTTTGAAAGTGAATTTTTAAACGTATATCTAAATGTCCAATTCAAATTTCTTCATTTTCTACTTTTTGAACAATATTTGGAGTTAAATCATGTTTATACCTTTCATTCTTATCTAAAGGTTTTCCATAAACTCTTTTAGCTACATCAGCCCTGGCAAAACCCTTTCTTACTTTCCTTTCTACTGTTTTAATTGAATTTATCTTGAAAAGCAAGTTTCCAATTTTCATTACATCTCCAACATGAAACTCAAAATCTCTATCCACATCCACCTTATTTGAAAGTATTCTACCTCCAAAGTCTACGGAAATCCCTACTCTTGCAGGAATATCCAGTGATGAAGCCCAGATAGTTTCTATATTCGAAACAGGGGTTTTATAAATTCTTCCAGAATTTTTAGCTTCAATTGAGGTTATAGCTACTTCTCTATCCTCAATCTCTAAAATATCATCTACCTGTAACACTTCATCAGGATAAAGTTTGATATATTCTTTTTTTGAAGATTCAAATTCGCTAATAACAATTCTAACATCAACAGGTTTTTCTCTAGTAATTGTTTCTCTATAAACGTTACCACAATCATTACATTTTAATGTTAATTCTTTTGAATGTTTTCCTTTAGATTTTAACACTTCAAAAGATTCTGATTCACAAACAGGACATTTCATTTATTTTCCTCGATCAATAATATTAATATATTTTCTATGTTTTCTATTTATTAAGTAATTTAATTTTTAGTGATAAATTAAAATAAGCAATTAAAAAAATTAAAAAAATTCATTCATCTCTCTTTTCAAGATAATGGGATACAATTCCACCTTGTTTTAATATATCCAGCATGAATTTTTTAAATGATTCTATTTTAAAGCTTTTATCGATGGTTTTATTAGTTATAACGCCATTTTCCAGATCAATATCTAAAATATCACCGTTTTTAGCATCTATATCTGCAGCTATAACAGGAAGGCCTATATTTACTGCGTTTCTATAAAAAATTCGTGCAAATGATTTTGCAACTATTGCAGAAACCCCTAAATGCTTTAAAACCACAGCCGCTTGTTCTCTTGATGAACCGCATCCAAAATTGTCATCAGCAACTATTATATCTCCTTCTTCTACATTTTTTGCAAAATCAGGATCAACTCCTTCCATTGCATGTGAAGCAAGTTCATCTAAACTGAAAGTTCTAAGGTATCTTCCAGGAATTATAACATCTGTATCGATATTATCTCCAAATTTCCACACTTTTCCTTCTATTTTTTCCATCATAAAAATCATCTAATGAGATTAATTAATAATAGCTCCATTGTTCTGGGCTTTTGTAATGATTAATTCTCCACCCACTTCTTTCATGGTGTTTATTGCAGCTTTTTCTATTTCTTTTGAACCATTATCAGTAATTGCATAAACTGTTGGTCCAAATGAGCTCATTCCAACTCCTGCAGCACCTGCTGATCTCATATTTTCAATTAAATTATTGATTATTGGATGTTGAAGATCTAATTCTACTTTTTTAAATCCTGTATTTTGAATTTTATTAATAGAGTCTCCAAATGAATCTATATCCTTTTCAACGATTGCAGGCATCATTTTCATTAAAAGGATATGAGATAATTCTTGTACGGATTCTAGAGGAATTGGGCAATATTTTTGAAATATACTGACTTCTTTAGGTCCAGAAGCTCCTGCTGGAACATTTGGTACTGCAAGTACAATATTCCAATCTTCAGGGAAATCATATCGTGCAATAAGTGGTGCTGGCGAAGCTTTAGATGCAGATGAAGGTAAAAAATCAGGCTTTTCGTCTAACTTATGTCCACCATCTATAATTAATCCGCCTTTATCAAATGATCTAACTCCGATACCCGACGTTCCTCCCCTTCCAACTATTTTAGCAATTTCAGGGGATTTCATATCCATATCATGAAGATTGAGTATACTCTTTCCAACAGCAAGCGAAATTTGTGTACCTGATCCAAGGCCAGAATGTGCAGGATATGTTTCTTTTACCAAAAATTTATATCCTGAGTTGATTTTAAGAGACTTTATCATCCTATTTGCAGAATTTTCTATCTTTTCTATATATTCATTCTTTAAATTTGGATTAACATCTTTTTTACTAAATTTTACATCAATCCCCGTATCTTGAGCTTCTGCTTGAAGAATAAGGCCAGGCTTTTGAATTGTTAGACCAACACCCCCATCAATTCTCCCAATGGAACCGTTTAAGTCTATTAAAGTTATATGAAGTCTTGATGGAGTCTGTATAATCATTTTAAAACCAAAAATTTGTAGATTGAAATATTTTAATCATAAAATTATAAATAAAAGGTTGAATATCCTTTTAATAAATAATTAACTGATCAAGTCTTATCAGAAGATGCATCAGCGCTTCTTTGAATAATTTCTTCTTTTTTAAGCGGTACTGCAAATTTCTTTTCAATTTCTTCCCTATAAATAGCATTCATAGAACAGAAAGGTATAATTCTTCCATCAGGAACAGCATAGTGTATAACACATCTTTTTACCCTATCTTGATCGAAATTCCATGGATCCATGAAGTGCATGCATGCTATAAGTAATGACTTATGGTGGAATTCTCCAAGAGCTGAATAAGATCTTTCCTTAAACACAGAAGTCAAAATATTTTTTATATCTACTGAATCTGGTGCTTTTGATCTGTCAATTGTTCTTGGAAGTTCAACTGTTGCTCTTGCTACTGTTTTTGCTTTTCCAGTTATTCCGCCGTCTTTTATATCTCCAGCGCTTTTAGTAAGGAGATTAAAGAATCTATCAACATCGATAAATTGAGTAACAGGAATTATATCATCGCCTTCAACAAAAACATATGTAGCTGCACCACAATGTGGATGACATGTGAATACGACCTGTTTTTCACCTTCAATGGCTTCTATAAATTCTGAAACTGGAGCAACTGATGATGCTGGATGGAAATCTTCCGCTCTAATCTTTGAATTAGTCTGTTTTTCAACAAGATACTCAAAATCAGGAATAGTTATACGCTGCTCTTCCACTTCATCTGAAGGAGTTCTACCTGCAAATGAAACCGGCTGGAAATTCACTCCGCGGATTATATCAATATTTTCAATTGCAAACCTTATTATATCTCCAATCTGGTCATCATTAATTCCTTTAACAACTGTAGGAACTAAAACTATGCCCAGCTCTACTTTCCTACAATTATCTATTGCTTTTATTTTAGCATCAAGTATATTTTTATTCCTTATTTTGAGGTAGGGTTCTTCTGTAATTCCATCAAATTGAAGGTAAATCGTGTTCAATCCTGCTTCTTTTAAATCACGAGCCAAATCAGGGTTTCTTGCAAGTCTTAAACCATTAGTAGCAATTTGGGTATGTGAAAATCCTTCCTCTTTTGCCAGCTTTATTAAATCAACTATGTCTTTCCTTACAGTAGGCTCTCCACCAGCATATTGGATTGCTGGAGCTGGGACTGGCTCATTACCTCTTAAATTTTGAAGCATTGTTCTTATCTGTTCATAAGAAGGTTCATATAAATGCTTAGAAACAGCAGCGTTTGCAAAACAAACTGGGCATTTAAGATTACATCTATTAGTTACATCAATTAGCCCCAGGATCGTTTGACTTTCATGTTCATCACATACACCACAACTTAATGGGCATTCCCCTTCTGAGGGAGTCTGAGGATTTTCAATTCCATTTCCCATAAAATCGCTTTCTGAAGCTTTTTTATAAATTTCACTGCTTCCCCAATAAGTACTATCAAAAATACCGTGCTCTTCGCACTCTTTTTTTATCATTATTTTATCTTTGTCCTCATATACCTCAGCATCAATCACTGAAAGGCATACAGGGCATAAACTTTTGGTCTTCTTTATAACCATCATCTCACCATAAAGTTATTTATTAGTTCAATAGATAACATTAATATTATCTTGTTTTATTAGGAGGAAAACTATGGATACAACTGTTATCAGTGTTTTGAATATGTCAGCATATGTAATATACTTTATGTTGCCGGCATATCTTGCAAACGCTACAGCATTAGCATTCGGCGGTGGTAAACCGTTGGATTTTGGCCGCAATTTCACAGATGGTCGCAGAATATTCGGTGACGGCGTTACATGGCGTGGGACAATCATAGGCACAGCTATAGGGACATTAATTGGATTAATACAAGGAATAGTATCAATAATGGGATTATTGCCAGTAGCAATACCGGGTGATGTTATCCAGGGAATATTATTAGGTTTTTGTCTTGGAGCAGGTGCACTAATAGGTGATGCGTGCGGAAGCTTCCTTAAGAGAAGAATGAAAATTGAAAGAGGACGACCGACGCCATTTTTAGATCAGCTTGACTTTGTCGTTGGTGCATTAATATTTGCTTCAATTGTTGTAGTTTTACCATTTTATATGATTATACTTGTAATTATAATTAGTATTTTTTTACATCTTTCTGCAAATATAATTGCCTATTTACTTGGACTAAAAAAAGTATGGTATTAGCAATAAAAACCAATTCATCTTTTTTTAATTTTTTTAAATATTTAATCGTTTAAAACTGTTTTATTTTTTTTAAAATTTAAATACTTCCAGTAAATAAAAATACGGCGCGATACCATGGCTCCAAGTGTCATAACGAGAGCTGCAGAAGTTATAAGGCTTAATTCTATCCATCCAGTACCACTAATTGCGCTTTCACCATATAATTTTAGCAATATAATTGCAATCCATAAAAATACAGCAATATAAGAACCTTTTAAAAGCATGGCCCCATTTTCATCAATTTTAACTTCATAAAATTTACCAATCAATAAACCCATTATTAGACCAAATAAAAGGGCTATGATGATGATTAAAACATTAAATACAGACGTAATTTCACCGCTTAAAAGTGGAATGGTTACAATAGAAATAAAAATAGGCATAATAAATAGTGTCCATAGTTTTACTTTTCTCTGGCGTAGTTGCAATATTATAATTATAAGAATAATTATAAGAAATCCCTGATTATTAAACATGTTGCTATCTGGCATTATTATGGTCATACTGTCACTTTTGTTGCGTTTATAGAAAATATTTTTCCTTTAAATTAGCTTTACTTTCAAATTATATAAATTAGTTATCCGACAATTATTATATAATAGAGGATTATTATGTCATGGAATGATAAAATTAGTTTAATATTAGGAATTATATTTTTTATTCTCTTTGTCTACTTTATATTCGCCCAATTTTATTTAATCGCCGTAGGATTGTTCATATTAAGTATTGCTTTGTTATCTGGAGCTTATACTCCAAGAGATACAAGCAGTAGAGAATTATTAGTTTTAATTGATGTTATATTGCCTTTTATAGCCATTGGTATTTTAATTTATGCCATGATTAATAAATAAGTAGTTAATATTCCTTATTGAACTTTATAAGCAGTTTCAATTAGTTTATAAGCTTCATTATATGCTTCATCATGTCCATACCATTCTGGTGTTTCATATACAAATACAGGAGTTCCAGAATCTGTTATTGGTTTATCAACCCTTGAAATTGATGTGCTTTTTGCCCGTTTATCTGGATCCCTTTGGAAGTATTTATATTCTGGACTAATTTGACGGAATTTTTCTGCCATAGCTAACGATTTAGCATCCATAGTGGGTGTTGCAACGTAAAATAATCCATCACCATAACCTTTTTTATGATCATGACAGATTATGACAAGATCATAATTAGATTTAATAATATCCGGAATAACGTAGTTAGCTACCAGATATTCTCCTTTATTTCTTCCAGAACGGACATAGTCCATATTTTCATTAACTTCCACTACATAATTTACAATATTAACTTTATTTGCTTGGGCATAATTTCTAATAGCCTCTTGGGAAACGTTTTTTGAAAGGATTTCTCGAGGATGCATTCCTGAAACAACGGCTATTTTCTTATCAGGAGCATCTTTGTAAGAATAAACTATCTTAGTTACATTTCCGGTGTTGTCTGACCCTAAAGAAGAATTTTTAACTGAATAACCAGAATCAAGTGAACCGACAGATACAGAAATAATAATAAGACATGCAATAATGATTATAATAGATTTTTTTAACATCAAATTCCCTCAAATATTTTAAATAATTTAATTTGAGCATATAAATACTTTTGTAAAAATTTCTAAAAAATAATAAAAATCAACCATTAATTACTCAAAGAGCTTTAAATGAGGAATCAATTAAGCCGTATGAGTTTAAAAAAGCCTCAATATAACCTTTCCATTCAGGCATTTCATACACAAACACAGGAGTCCCCGATTCTGCTATAGGGTTATCTACTTTTACTATTGAAGAACTCTGTGCCTTCTTTTCAGTATCCCTCTTATAATAATTAAATGATGGAAGTAAAGATTGAACTACTTCACCTAAAGCAATGGATTTAGCGTCCATGGTTGGTGTAGCAATGTAAAACCCATTACCATAACCCTTTTCATGGTCATGACAGATTATGACCAGCTTATAATTTGAATTTTTAATATCTGGAATAACATACTGGGCAACAAGACCTTCACCATTTTTACGGCTTTCAGTAAATGCTTCCGCATCCTTTGTAACAGTAACCTGATAATTTACAATTTCTACATCATGTGTTAATGCATAAAACTTTATAACAGATGGTACAACGGTTTTTGAAAGGTCTTCACGTGGATGCATGCCCGTTATAATTGCTATTTTAGCCCCGTCAGATCCATAATGGGAATAAACTTCTTTAGAAACATAACCATCGCTATTAGTTCCTATAATTGAATGATCACCAGAATTATATAAATAGAATAACCCTGCACCTATGATAATTAGTAAAGCCAGTATTTTTATGCTAGATTTCATTGCACCACTCAATTTTTTAAACCTTTTGAAAGTTTAATTTTCTAGTTTTAAAGTTCTTATAATTTGTGTAATGATTAAAAAATTCTAAAATAATAAAAGAAAAATGATTTTATTTACTGCCCCAAAAACTCTTCCATCATAAGTGCAGTACCAACAGCAGGTGCAACAGTGCATTCATCTTTCTTTAGGATTTCATCCATCCCTTTCCAATTAAGACCTGCAAATTCAGCCGCTTTAGCGCCGATAATATCCATTCCAAGCCCAGTAGTAACTACTAAATCTAAATCTTCTCTTTTAGAAACTTCAAGAAGTGATTCTGCTACCTTTTCAACTTGTTTTTTATAAATATATTCAGACATCTTTTCTATGTCAGATTCACTTAGCATATCAAGATCCCCACAAATTACGCGTGATAAACGCCTCATACAATCTATTTTTGATTTTCCAGCCCCATCTGGAGTATCACAACTGTAATCTTCCTCTTCAATGTTTCCAAGAACCATCTGCACATCTGCACTGATTGCAAAAAGTTCAGATGAAACTCTAACAAAATCACTATCCAAAGGAACTTTATCTACAAGCGTTGCCACATTAGTTCTTAAAGTTCCGCTATATACAAGTTCTCCAGTTTTTAATCTTTCAAGGTCTGATCTTCCTTTAGAACATTCTGAACCATCTTTTACAGGAATTATATCAGTTGTTGTACTTCCAGTATCAATCATAATGCAGTTAGGAGATATTCTTGAAGCAATTTTACTTGTAGCAATCCAGTTAGCTGCTGCAACATCATCAGGATTCTTTAAAACTTCATCGAATTCTAAAACGCCATTAAGACCTATAAAACCTACAGGCACACTAAATGCATCTTTTGATTTGGTTGCAATATCAATAACTCCCTCTTTTTTAGTTTTGTAAGCATCTACTAGCTCTGCAGTCATGCAAACTCCAACAGCATCAATTTCATCTTCCCCAACTAAATCTAATAACGCTTTTCCAAGTTCATCTTTTTTTAACCACATTGGAAAATATTCAAAATCAGTTCTTATAATTTTAAAATCTCCAGATTCATCAAATTCAATGATTGCTAAGTCTGTATTTGCCCCACCTATGTCAAATCCTGCTATTTTCATAAAATCACACTGATATTATTTTTTTTGTCTAAAAAATTTATTATCTTTGAAATATTTAAAACGATTTAACTTAATTTAACTAACTTAATCTCATTATCTTCTTTAAAAAATGCTGCTTTACCCTTTAAATTAACATTTGATGGAAAAATACCATAAACTGATTCAAAAATGGCTTCTCCAAGGTTAAAATCAAGGAGATCCTTTAAAGCAATATACGGAGTTGTCAACCTCGAATTAATTTCAACAACATGAACTGTATCTCCAAGTATTAAATCGACTCCAACATACCCTTTTAAACCATTAATCGATTCTACAGCTTCTTTTGCTACTTGTTTTGCGTCAAGCCCCATTTCATGATCAAATGGTACTTCTCCACCATTATACTTTACACCATTATCTTCAAATTGAATTTTCTGCAAATTTAAGCTCAATGGAATTGCTTCTTCACCATTACTTAACAAACTGACACTTGCAGATATTCCATCAATGAAGTCCTGTACTACAAAATATGGAAGAGTAGTTTGCATTGAACTTGCAGCCATTTTTAATTCATCGAAAGAATTTACAACATTAACTCCAGAACAGGAAACACCGTCTGCAGGCTTAATAACTTTTTTATTTTCAAATGAAGGATTATAATTATCTATTTCATCAAAAAATATCTTTTCTGTTTTTATAATGTTAATATCATCTTTTAATGCTTCATACATTTTGAATTTATCAGAACAAATCGAAACCGCATCTGAGTCTGATCCAATTACTTTAACATCCTTTTTTTCAATTAATTCAGTTATTTCAAAGAAAATTAAATCTTCTTCTGGAGCTATTGGTAGACAGGCATCATATAATTCAATATTTTTTTCCAACCAGTCAATTAAGTCTTCTTCAATTTCAATGGGGTTACAGTGTTTTGCTTGAAAACCTGCATCTTTTGAAAGCAGATAATCGGCATTTCTGGCCTTAAAGTCATTTATTAGTCCTGAAAGCATTGCATGACCTTCAGAGCATAAAGAAGGATCATTTAGTCCGGAAGCTGTTGCATATTCTAGAATAAGTATCTTCAATTAATCAAACTCCAAAATAGAGATTATATTTTTATAGTATATTTTTAATAAATATGATTTTTAAAATTCTCTTTTTAACCTATATATGTTTTATGCTGATTTAAATCTATTAAAAATCCCATCCAATGATAAAAAAATAATATTAGAATAAATTTTTATTAAATTATTTTTTTTAAAATTAAGATCTTCTTCTTTGAGCACGATAT
>JAEYSH010000057.1 GCA_023434825.1 Methanobacteriota archaeon
AAGAACGCTTTAATTTAAGCAAAGAAAACAATAGATTAAAAGAAATAGAAAATGATTTTAAAGATTTAAGTCAAAAATACAAGGATTTAGAGAAATATAATGAAAAGCTCTTAAATAAAGATTCTGAGTTAAGCAAGAGTTATAATAAATTGAAGAATATCTTTTTGGAAGTTGAAAAAGAGAACCTTAAATTAAAAAAAAGCGCCAGTAATCATCCTGAATTAGAAAATAAATATAATGAGCTGAATGATGAATTTTTAAAATTGAAAGAAGAAAGCAGTGCATTAAATAGTGAATTAGATGAACTTAAAGATAACTTTTCTATTTTGAGGGAGAAAAATATTGAACTTAAGAGTTTTAAAGATGAAAATCAGGATTATATCCAAAAATTAAAGGATAATAACCGTGAATTAATGGAGAAGTATTTAAAATTAGAAGAAAAGAGCGATAAGATAATTGAACTTGAAGAGCTTAATGAGAAACTATTGAAAGACAATGAAAGGCTGAAAACAGACTTTAACCAATTAAAAACCAAATTCTCTAACTTGAAAAATGAAAACATAGGATTAATTGAAACGGATGGTGATGAACTTAAAACTCGCTATAATGAATTAAATACTAATTATTACAGGCTAAAAGTTGATCATAATGATTTAAGGGAAAGGTATGTTGCCTTAAAAAATAAAAACAAGAAGGAAACCATAAAAGTTGATTTTTCAGGTGATAAAGATGATACGGCTTTAAAAACACATATCGTATGTGAAGACTGCGGTCAAAAATTGCCTTTATCTCAATTTTACAGGACAAAATCCAATGAAAGAGGATATACTGAAAGATGTAAAAGTTGTATAAGAAAAAGAAAAGCTGTACAAGGACTTGTAGAACTCAGCAAGTATATCGAACTGGATATCGGGTTTTCAAAAGAAGAATTAAGGAATGTAATTCGCGATCAGCCGTTTTCTGTCTTTGAAAACTACATGTGGGTTTTATTAGAGCTTGATATTTTAAATTACATTGAAGATGAAGATAAATATGTTTTACGTAATAATGATAAGTTGAAAGAGTTTTGTGGGGATTACGGGATTTCGCTGTCATTATAACACTTTTAAACAATCAAATTGAAATAAATAAACATATTGATAGAAAATAATGGGGATATAAAAGTCATGGTAGATTTAACTTCAAGCTTATATAATGCAAATATCAATTTATTCTATTTAATTAATGGAATAAATAATCCAGTTTTAAACAATATACTGCCAGTCATCGCTTCTTATGGTAGTAACTCTTTAATAATCTTATTAATTTTAACATATATTTTCGGAGGTAACTACGGTAGAAAAGTTACTATTTTAGGCGTATTAGCGTTAATTCTAGCTGCTATTATAGCTATTGTGTTAAAATATATATTTGTTGAACCAGGACCATCTATAACGTTAGCTAATGTTAATTTATTAATACCAGACATGGCTTCTGTACCTACATTTCCTTCAGGACAAACTGCATCTGCATTTGCTGTAGCTACCTTAATCGGATTAAAATATCGCTTAAAATCTAAAGGATCTTGGGTTACATATTTTTTATTGATCTATGCATCTTTAATAGGATTTTCACTTGTTTATGTAGGCGTACATTATCCATTTGATGTTATTTGCGGATCTATTATAGGAATTATAAGTGCATTGGTAGTTTTAAAATATCAAAAGAGGATATTAAATAATAAAATAGCTTCACTTATTGCATTAAAAAGAGATTAGATTAATTAGAGATTTTTCTAATCACCTTGATAAAACGATAAAAAATCTGGATGCTTAATACTGCAATGATCCAGGGAATGGAAAAATTTTGATGGTTTTGAATTGTAAGGAACGATAC
Organism: Methanobacteriota archaeon; assembly: GCA_023434825.1. GTDB lineage: Archaea > Methanobacteriota > Methanobacteria > Methanobacteriales > Methanobacteriaceae > Methanobacterium_D. The sequence continues at coordinate 1,876 of JAEYSH010000057.1, forward strand.
TTAGAACTTTGGAGAGAAAATTAAATAATTCAATAAAAGAATGGGGTAAAAATGTCTCCATATAACCGAAATAAAAAAAAATTTTCACTGATTTTAAGCTGCTGTTAAGATAAACAAATTGGTAAAAATATGCAAAAATGAAACAAAAAATCAAAATTAAAGTACAATTAGACTATGTTTCGGAACTTTTCTCCCACGGTTTTTTTAAACATTTTATAGAGTTTTAATTAAAAAAAATAAGTTTAAAATACTTATTTATGTTATAATGGGTTTTATTTATTTCTGTTTTTATTTTAAACATGAATCAGGTGCTTTTGTGGTATAATTTGTTTTTATTTTCGTTTATTTTTGTAGGGTTTTCCGACGCAGAACAGGGGTATATAATAATTTATTATTTTTATATATTAAAATCATAATAATAGTGAAAAAAATATATAATGTGTTAATAATTTTTGTTTATAACACATTTTTTAATAGCTACACTTTCAGCATTTCTTTTTTTACCTTTAACTAATCTTGTCACCGGATAATTCATGGACACTTCATTATTCCCATAACTTACATTAATACTTTTATTAGTCTTAGTTTTTGGTTTGCCCCATTTTTCAGGAAATCTACGTTCTAACCACCATGCAGCTGGCCTCCAATCAGTTTCAGCTGCTTTTGATATGATGGACACATGCCATACTTCACCAATAGCATGGGCTTTAGTAACTTCTTCATAAAACGTTCTTAGTCGACTCCCTTTCTTTGATTTTTCTCCACGTTTCATCCAATCATAATATGTGGATTTATTTATACCAACAATAGCAC
>JAEYSH010000087.1 GCA_023434825.1 Methanobacteriota archaeon
ATGATATACTACTTAAAATAAATCAAAATCAATTTATAAATAATATTTTAGTCTGGTTTTTCATATGATGGATAAAATTACTACAATTAAATATTGCAACTGGTGTGGGAATCCTTTTGAAGTTAAATCGCCTAATCAAAAGTATTGTTCACCATCAAAAATGGACTGTAGTAAAGAAGCTAAGCGTGAAAGTTGGCGTAAAGCTGCAAGTAGATACAGAAAGAAATATAAGGGCATTTTGCAAATATCACAGGTTTATAAAACTGGTACAGGTCTTTTAAGCAGTAAACCATATGATGATTTTGATAAAGAATACTTAGCCATTATTAAAGAAAAAAAGAGATTAAAATTAAATGGAATTTTGATAGGTTTAGGTCCAATGTTTCAGTTTACTTTGGAGTCTGTAGTAGAAACTCCTTTAAATCGGAATATATTCCTCATTTTTGAAACGTATCCCTATTTATTAGTTTTAGCTTTATTATTGAGTCTAATTATTATTGAAGTATTTAATAATTAATACTTATTTCTATGTTTTTACATAAAATTATGATGGTTTATTATAAGGAGAGAAATTAATTTATCTTCTTACTTTTTCATAAAAAACAACTTTATAAACCAAATTTTTATAAATTAATAGCTTATTTAGGAGATTATGATATTTATGGCAAAGAAATCTAAAAAAAAAACACCTAAAACGCGTGAAAAAACCGAAGAAATCACCATTTTAGATGATGCAGAATATAAAAATATGAAATATATATTTATAGTTTTATTAGTAGGCGCTATTGTGTTTCTGGCAGTATATCTCATTGGATTTATTAATATTTTATTATATAAGATATTATAAAATTGCTTTTTGAACTAATATTTACTTCTTTATATGTGAGAGAGGTAAAAAAACGAATCTTAACTACATATGTATTGCCCAAAACCAATGCACACACCACAAAATGATGTAATTTTACACTAAAAAATAATAAATTTAAACTTCATTCCTCTTGAAATACAATATCAAAATTTAATAGATTTTAAGAATGCCCCCCCCCCAGTTTTCACTGGTTCAACCGGAATAGTAAAATAAAAAGTAGAACCTGCCCCTAACTCTGATTTAACCCATATTCTCCCACCGTTACTTTCTATGATTTTTTTAACAATGGATAAACCTATTCCTGTACCATCATATTCATCTCTTGTGTGTAATTGTTTGAAAACTTCAAATATTTTACCACTATATTGTGGGTCCATTCCAATTCCATTATCTTCAACACAAAAAATCCACTCCTTATCTTGTTTTTTAGCTGAAATATGGATTCTTGGAGGAAATTGAGGTTTTTTAAATTTAATAGAATTACCTATCAAGTTCTGGAAAACTCTTTCCATCTGATTAGGACCAGTATGAATAACAGGCAAATCATCATGAGTTATTTCAGCCTCAGATTCTTCAATTATCGATAGTAAATTTGTTTTGGCATTTTCAACCATAATATTCATATCAGTTTCAACAAATTCTTCTCCAGTCCTATCAATTCTTGAATACTCCAACAAACCTTGTATTTGCGCTTTCATACGTACAGCAGCATCAACAATATAATCCATGAACTCATCGGCATCACTATCAAATTTACCTCTGTACCTACGCTCTAATAATTGAGTGAAACTTGCAATAGTACGCAAAGGCTCCTGTAAATCATGACTTGTTATATATGCGAAGCTTTGTAATTCCTTATTAGAACGTTTTAATTCATCTATAGCATCTTTAAGTTTTAATTCATTCTCCTTTAAAACAACATTCATTTCTTCCAATTCTACTGTACGTTCTTCAACTTTTTCTTCAAGATGTTCAAGTGTTTCTGCTACTTGTATTTCTGCTTTTTTACGCATCCAAGCTTCAACAAAAGCAACACCCAAACTCTCAATATTATCCTTATCTTCCTCGGTATAACCTTCTTTTTTATTGGCTAAAGCAATCATACCAATAGTCTTATCACCTTGTTTAAGTGGAATTCCAAGGAATGATTTTATCTTGGGATGTCCTTCAGGAACTCCTCGCCTATCAGGGTCAGATTCAGGGTCATTTACTATCTGAGATTTTCCTTCTTTTATTGTCCGTCCCCAGTAACTCACAATCTCCATATTACTTAACAATTCCAATGATTTTTCAGGGTTGGCTGTGCATGCCTCCCAACCTGGTGGACTTAATGCCCGGTCATCTAAACGTCCATTAGCATTAACCTCACCAATAAAACTAAACTCACTACCAGTCAAATCTTCAGCAACATCAAGACACTTACCAACAATATCCTCAACCGTTTCACAAGTCAAGGATTCCTCGAATATTTTATTAATTCCATCTAATAATTTGCTTCTTCTATTAATTTCTTCTTCAGCTTTTTTTATCTCAGTAATGTCTTCAAAGAGTGTGGCAAATTTTCCTTTATCTGTTGAAGTAACTGCAATACGAAAATGCTTATCCATAGGTTCAAAATAGGTTTCAAAATATGCATGCTTACCAGTTTCAGCAACTTGAGAATAAATATCAATATAGGGCGGTTCTTCAGTCCCATAAATCTCAGAAGCTTTTATTCCAATAATTTCACTTCTCTTTAAGCCAGTAATACTCTCATAAGCAGGATTTACATCATTAATGATGTAATCAATGACATTACAAGAAGAATCATATAAAACTTCATGGATTGCAACTCCTTCAATTAAAGAAGAAAACAACGATTTAAATTTCTCTTCACTTTCTTTTAATTCTTCTTCAGCTTTTTTACGCTCAGTAATATCTCTGGATACCCCTCGCCAACCAAGCAATTCACCACTGGTTCCAAAAAATGGAGTACTGTTTACTTCTGTGACTATAGTTTTCCCTTCAAAATTCTGGAAACATAATTCCAAACCTTTGATTGCCTTAGGAGAATCTAAAAGAGCCTTTAAATTCTCCAGACTCTCTTGTTGTGACCTTCCGTGAGCATCAAGTTGACTTTCCATACCCACAAAAAAATTCGTGCCCAAAACATCTTCTACTTTTACACCCCACAATTTTTCAGCTTGAGGACTCAAATATATCAAATTTCCAGAAGCATCAGTTTCGTAAATAACATCATAAGTTGTTTCAACTATATCCTGAAATCGTTTATTACTTTCTTTAAGCGCTCCTTCATCTCTTTTTTGTTCAGTAATATCTTGAATTTGCACTAAAAAACCAGAATCAATAACAGAAATAGTTAAATCAATAAAAACAGTTCCTGACCTTTTAGAGTTGTAAATACCACGCTGTTTAACATCATCAAAATCTACGGGAAACTGGAGTTCAATATGCTCTTTTTCAAGCAATTTATCCCTATCAGAATCCATACTAACTGCATTAAATATATTAATCCCTATAACATCATTTAATGAAGGAACACCGCCAATTCGTAATGCTGATTGGTTAGCATCCGTCAAATTACCTTCTTTATCAACAAATAGAATACCTATAGGTGATTTTTCAAAGATTTCCTTGAATTTCTCTTCCATAACATTAACTCCAAGAGAATTAATAAAAAATATTCTAAAATTATTTAGATTTATAAATTTAAGTAAATTGCTATTTAATTTTTAACTTTTCAAATAGCACTCTATAAACACCTACAAAAAAACAAACAATTATACTGGATATACTCATAAAATTCAAGTATCAATTTGTTTAGGGAGCCTTATCAACAATTAACTTCTTCATATATGAGTTTAGAGAGGTAAACGAACAAGCATACCCTACCCCAAGCATTAATCGCCTCTTAAGCTTCAACACAATACAACCTATACTGTGGATGATTTAAAGCCCATAAATTGTAAAAATTCACGTTTTTAAGTTGCTACATCTACACC
>JAEYSH010000093.1 GCA_023434825.1 Methanobacteriota archaeon
CACTAGCAGCTTCAATAACTGCAGGAAAAGTAACTGCATATGACAAAGCAGTCGCAATATTCAACTGGGTAAGAGATAACATAGGATATTCCTTTTATTATAACACTAAATATGGTGCAGTAGGAACTTTAAATGCCAGAACAGGAAATTGTGTGGATACATCACACCTTGTAATAGCTCTTTCAAGGGCTGTTGGATTACCTGCAATGTACGTCCATGGAACATGCCAGTTTACAAGTGGAAGCTGGTACGGTCACGTCTGGGCCCGAATATGGGTAGATGGTAAATGGTACGCAGCGGATGGAACAAGTTCCAGAAACACATTTGGTGTTGTTAATAATTGGAATACGGCTACATACACTTTAAAAGGCACATATGCTTCATTACCATTTTAGAAGCATATATTTTTTATTTTTTAAATTTAATAATAAACTCAGTTCCATTATTTCTAATAACTTCAATTGTTCCATCAAGTTGATCTACAAGTGCATTGACTAATTTTAAGCCAAGTGTATTCGTATTTTTGAAATCTACAGATTCAGGTAACCCAATCCCATCATCTTTAACTGATAGTGTATAATTATCATTGATTCTTGAAAATTTAATATTGATATTTCCGTTTTTCTCTTTAAATGCATGTTTAACTATATTGGTTACAAGTTCGTTAATTATTAATCCACAGGGAATTGCGGTATTTATATCTAAATAAATGTCCTGAGCATCAATTTTGGTGTAAATAAGTGATTTATCATTGTGATAAGTGCTTTCAATCTGCAGTATTAAACTGTTAATGTAATCTGAAAAATTGATATTGCTGAGGTTTTTTGATTGATATAATTTCTCATGTACTATAGCCATAGCTTTAATACGTCCCTGGCTTTCATTTAGAATATCTAGAGTTTGATCTTCATCTATATAGCTTGATTGAAGGCTTAAAAGACTTGATATTATCTGCATATTGTTTTTAACTCTGTGGTGAATTTCACGTAATAAGATTTTTTTCTCTTTTAGAGATTCTTTTATTTCTTCTTCAGCTATCTTTCTATCATTTATGTCTGTAATAAATCCTTCCAAAAATTTTAAATCTCCATTTTTAGAAAAAATACCTCTACCCTGTTCCCACACATATTTCTCCTTTGAATCTGCTGTTTGAATTCTATAACTTAATTTAAACGGTTTTTTCTCTTTTAAAGCTTCTTGAATGATAGTATTTACTTTTTCACGATCATCTGGATGTATTATATCATTAAAAGATTTTTTATTGTTCCCTATCAAATCTTTGGAATCATATCCTGTTAATTCCATGCAACCTTCGCTAACAAACTCCATGGTCCATTGGGGGTCATTATGACATTTATAGGCAACTCCTGGTAAATTGCTGATTAATGTTTCCAGAGTTCTTTCTTTTTCTTTTAAGGCAAATTCAGACTTTTTACGCGGATCAATATCTATTATTATAATTAATTGTCCGCATAATTGGTTTTTATTACAGTAAAGAGGTGTTCTTTGAACCTCTACCCATTTGGATGTAGGATTATTTAAAACAATTTCTTCATTAATTATATCTAAATTGTAGAAAAATGATTTAAATTCGCCCCATTTACTAAATACACTATTAAAGCTTTGACCTATGTGATTTTTATTCAATTTAAACATTTTTCTTGCTGTATCATTTGCTTCTAAAAGACGATCATTTTTATCAAATATTAAAAACCCATTGGTCATGTTTTCAAACAGTTTTTTATAAGCAATAGGCATTATATCAAGTAAATGGAACTTGAATATTCCTATAGCAGCTAATAACCCTGTAATTGCAAATGCAATGGGTGTTAAATCAACAGGATTTTTTGAAAGTTCAAATAAATAAATTATATTAAAAATAAAAGGGAAAATAATGGCCAATAATACAATCAGTATTTGTAGCCGGTATATTTTTGGGGAATTAATAATTCGATATATTAACAACAGCATTCCTATAAATAGCAGCGAATACGAGTATATGAGATTAATCCAAACAGCTAAACCATGTTCATAAACAGCGACTGATATTCCAGAATTAAAAACTAAATAAATATTTTTCCATACTAAACCATTCCACTCATTTGTAAATGCTAAAAAAACTACTATGGTGGGAATTATCAATAAAATGATAGGATATATTGGTTTTATTTGCTTTTCACTCTTTATATAGCTAACAACAAACAAAAACAGGAATGGAACAATAGTTGTTATTCCAATATAAGCAAATTTTGCCCAAAGTATTTTTGAGCTTAATTCAGGCGAAAAAAATTCTAATAATGAGCAAAATGACCATAATGCTATGGAAAAATTAGATAGTATAAAATAAGTGTGTAATTGACTGGAATGCTTTTTAATACCATATAACATTAGAAAAAATGCTATTAAAAATGCTATTGTAAATCCGGCAGCATAAGAGATATAAGCCTCATTCATAGAAACCGCCATTTTTGATAGTAAGCATGAATTATAAATATATTTACTATTATATAATTTTTATCTATAAATTCATAACAGACTTTCAGAATTTTAAATATTTTAGTATAAATCAATGAATTTAAAATTTTTTTTACCATTAATTACTCTATTTAGTCGAAAAATTACTTTAAACATTTTTCAAATATTTTTTCATCAAAATCCATGCTTTGTATTTTCCCAATTATTTTACAGGAACTATCAAGGGGAAATTCTTTATATTTATCAATTTTAATAACTTCTGCTTGAATATCTCTTTTTTTAAGATCTTCTTTAAGTTTTAAAATGTCGAATTTTTGATCAGGACCAATTGCAATTATATCTGGATTTATTTGTTTTACAATCTCAAACATATCTCCTTCCTGCCCTAAATATGCCTCATCAACAGGTTTTAACATTTTAACAACTTCAAGACGTTGTTCTTCTCCTACAACTGGAACTCTTTTTCTAGATCTAACAGTAGAATCCCTTGCAATTACCACAATTAGTCTTGAGTTTTCTCCACCTAGTTTTTTTGCTTCTTCAAGATAAAATCCATGCCCTGGATGTATAATATCAAATGTTCCTGTAGCCATCACTGTTTTCATTTGTTCACCTTGCTTATATTATGATAAAATAAAAATGAAATAACTATTAGTTTTCTTATTTTTTTATTTGGTTTAATTTTATAAAAGTAAATGTTTTTGTTTAATAAATAAAATATAAATATTATTATGAAATTATTGAAAGGACTTGGAACCAGTTCCTATGTAGGTGTGGGTAAAGTAAGAAAAATCGAGTCTGATAAAGATATTTATAAAATTAAGGAAGGAGAAATAATTGTAATTTCAAAAGCATCCAGGGACATGTTATTACATCTTCAAAAAGCAGGAGGAGTTGTAACAGATTATGGTGGAATAACCAGTCATGTGGCAATTGTACTTAGAGAATTAAAAGTTCCTTGCATTGTTGGAACCATAAATGCAACAGATGTTTTAGAAAATGGCATGATAGTTACTGTTGATGGTAGGACTGGTAATATTTATAGTGGATTCATGGAATTTGAGGAATATGGGGAGCTTTTTGATATTTATAACCCTGCTACAAGAGTTAAAGTAAATTTAAATGTCCCTGAAATTGCAGAAAGTGCAGAACCATATTCTGATGGAGTTGGATCAATAAGAATTGAAAATATGGTTTTAAGGACCTTAAAACATCAAAATTTACTTTTAAAAGAAAATATGTTAACTGGTACAATATTTAAAGGTGTGAAGCCAATTGCAGAAGTATTTTATCCAAAACCTGTATGGTTTAGAACCTTTGATATACCTACTGATGAATTAAGGCGTTTAAAAGGCGGCGATATTGAACCATATGAAGATAATTCTCTTTTAGGGCTTAGAGGAATCCATAAAGATTTAAAAAATATTGAAATTTTAAAGGCAGAATTTGAAGCTGTTAAATTACTTATAGATGAAGGATATGATAATATAGGTTTAAAAATACCGTTTGCAAGAGATATTTGTGAATATAAATTATTTAAGAAAGTTTTAAGGGAATGTGGACTGAAACCTCATAAAGATCTTAAAGTTGGAGTTTCTGTTGAAACTCCTTCAGTTGTTTTTACCTTTGATGAGTTTTTAAAAGAAGGAATAGATTTTATAACAATTGGAATGAGTGATCTGACTATGTGTGCTTTAGCAGTTGATAGAAGAGGCGTTAAAGTAGCTAAACATTTTAATTTAATTCATCCTGCTGTTTTAATGATGGTTAAACTTGTTATTGAAAAATGTAATGAAAATGGCATAGAAAGCTGTATTTGTGGACATGCCGGTGGAGACCCCGAAATAGTTAAAAAATTGGTGAAGATGGGAATAAGCTGTGTTTCTACAAATCCTGATCAAATACTCAATATACGTAAAACAGTGTATAATACTGAAAATGAAATTATAATGAATGGATTTAATTAGAAAGCCAATTAAAAAGATGAATTTGAAAAAGAGTTTAATGGCTCATTTAATTCATTTTTGATATTTAAGGGCATCTTCGAAGTTTATTTTACCTTTATATAAAGCTGAACCCACTACAACTCCTGCAGCGTCAGTTTCACTAACTTTTTTGATATCTTCAATTGAAGTAATTCCACCAGAATAAATCACAGGAATATTTACAGCTTCTAATAATTCATGGAGTGGCTCAACGTCAAATCCTTTTAAAAGACCTTCATAATCAACATTTGTAAATAATATGCCTCCAGCGCCATGTTCTTCAAATATTTTTCCATATTCCGGAGCACTTTTAGCTGTTTTTTCAGTCCATCCCTTTACCACTACTTTGGAGTCTTTACTATCTAAAGCAACAATTATTCTTTCTCTTCCATATTCTCTGGAAAGTTCCCGGACATTTTCAGGGTTTTCTATAGCCATTGTGCCTAAAATTACTTTATGAACTCCCATCTCGAGCAATCTTACAGCATCTCCTTTGGATCTTATTCCGCCGCCCATTTGAACTGGAACATTTAGTGTTTCTAATATCTTTTTTATTACTTCAGTGTTCTTTTTATTATCTCCAAAAGCCCCATCCAAGTCAATTATATGTAATATTTGTGCCCCTCTATTTTCCCAATCTTTAGCAACTTCATGAGGGTTTTCTATAATAACCTGTTCTGTTCCAGGCTCTCCTTGAACTAATTGTACACATTTACCGTTTTTAATATCAACTGCAGGAATAATTAACGTTGATTTGTTTGAATTTGAATTTTCATCATTTTTCATCATTATACCTTTCCATCACTAATTTCTATAAAAGATATATCAAAAATGAAATATATTTTTATTCCTTGAATTAATTTCTAAAAATAAATTGATATTAGGGTAATTTCAACATATTAAACCAGTAGTCTTCAAGATTTTTCATAGTTTCAATGAAACGACCAACATTTGCGGGTTTAACTATGTAAGAATTAGCA
>JAEYSH010000136.1 GCA_023434825.1 Methanobacteriota archaeon
TCCTTCATCATTTGCAGTTGAGAAATTGCACCTGAATGCTATATCGCCAGCTATGACATCTAATCCTATTCCTGCAGCTTCAAATGGCCCTCTACCAGTATAAACTTCATAGGGATTGTATCCAAGAATTGAAATGTGAGATGTATCACTCCCTGCCCGAATTCCGGGACTTATTGGATCCATAATTCCATTTATTCCTATTTCAGCTAAATTATCCATATTAGGTGTTTTAGCAGCTTCAAGGGGAGTTTTATAGCCAAGTTCCTTTAAAGGACGGTCCCCCATCCCATCTATTATCATTATGATTCCCTTCACATTATCACCTGTTTACAATCCATATAATACATTGTATTTAATTATAATTTTTTATTATGACTTTTGAAAGTAACAAACTAAGGATATTTATTTGTTATCCTTAAAATCATATTTTAATTTGATATTTCTAAACTATAATTTTTTCCTTTTTATATTTCAAAGTGGAAGATAGGAAATAAACTACAAGTTTTTAATGAACCCCAATCCACTGAAAATGTATCTAAAATTACTTTTTATAAACTTATTTAAAAATTAAACGTTGCATAAATCAAATTAGTTAATGTATCAAAACTATTAAATTTCCTAAAACTGCCCCAGAAATAGTTGCAAAAAGATTAACATGTTCATTGGTAATATAATTTCTTGATTCCAGTACAGCTCCAAGAATACTATCAATAAAACAGCCTAATGTACCTGCTATTACTGCAATTTTTAAAGCAGTGAATGGATCACTGGATATTCCTAAAAAATAAGCACAAATACCAATTATTCCAGCACCTAATATCCCTGCTGCTGTTCCAATTGGAGAAACTCCCCCATCAGTTCCTGGAGGAACCACTTTAAAATTACTGATTAGCCGTGGATGTTTATCAACGACTCCCACTTCACTTGCAAGGGTATCAGCAGTAGCAACCGCAATAGAACCGATAAAACCAGCATAATTACCAAATGCAGCCATTACAAAAGGAACTATACCGTTTGAAATCACATTCTTTACAGATCTTGTTCCCTCATAAACACCAATTTCTTTTTTGTAATCATGGCGATATTTCGTAAATAACAATCCCAAAAGCAGAAAAACAAATATTAAAAGTAACCAGTTTACACCGGCTGAAAAAATAATTATTATACCCATGATAATCATGAAAATGGATCCAAAAAGATCAAGAGCCTTTCTAACATATGTTAAAAGCCCTATGATCACTACAAGGACCACATATTCCAGATTATACATTTAACACCCAATAAATTTTTATTTATTATTCAGGTTCTTCAACTACAAGAGTTTTGATAATTTCAACTCTTTTTAGTGGGTATATTTTTTTTGTTTCGTGGTAAATACTGGAAGCTATTTTTCCACCCACTACACCTTCAACAAGCTCCTGGAAAGTCTTACCATCGGTTAATTCCTGTATAAGTCTGCCCATTGTTTCTCTAATATATTTTTGCTGTGAAGATTTTGCCCTTTTAACTGTTACTGCAATTATGTGAACGTTAACTTTGTATCCATCCTTTGTTGTTACATCAGAGATTGAATCAACCCTACTTGTCCCTCTTCTGATCATACTTCTGACATAATCTGTTGTAACGTGATGTCCCATGAATTTTGTGTTTGCAACGTCCCCTGCGACGTTATTTATCTGGAAATATAATTTAATATATTGTTTAGAAAAATCACCAGTTAATTCTCTCATTGATGATTCAACGCTCCTTTTTAAGAGCATATCTGGATCTCTTGCTGGAGTAGTTCCTATTTCAGCATCTCCAAAATCAGTAGGAGTCATAATCTTGTACCAGTTTTTTTCCTTCCACGTATCACGTACCCTTCGACGTCTTGCTTTAGCCATAATATCACCTTTATAATCTATTTCTTAATTAATTGTTTAAAATACCTTATTTGATTAAGTGTGCAATGTGAACCCTGCAAATCTTAAAAGATTGAAATTTTTTCCCTCAGAGTTCTAAAAGTTTTCAAAATTGATAACTTAGTTAAAAAAACACCTTAATATACAATCGCTTTACTACTTTATAAATTTATGTAAATTAACCTTATATTGATCTCAAAAAGAGTCACATAAAAGATTTTTTTGTTTATAAATAATAATTAGTTTAAAAACCCGCCCAGGTTTGTATTTTAAATATATAGAGATGGTTCTATTTATACTTTTAAAAAATTAAAATTTTTGAATTATTTATAAAAATTAATTTAAAATTTCAAAGGCTTTTTCATGAAATTATAATGCTTAACATACCGTTCTAAAGCCTCTTCAACAGTGCCTTCATCCTCAACAAGTTTAATATTTGCATTTTTAAGACCTAATTTTCCTTTAAGGCCTGCTTGAGCACATATAATAACTTCACAGTCCCCAATGACATCTAGAGATTTTTGCCATTGATGTTTTTCTCCTTTAATCTTTTGAGAATCTCTTTTTTCAATGAAATTCATTTTTTCTTCATCAAAATCATAAATCAAAAATCCCTGCGCTTTTCCAAAGTGATCTACATCTTTATCATTAGAAGTTGCTACTGCTATTTTCATGATATCACATCAATATATTTTCATTAATAACTGAAATAATTTCTCATTTAACTCCAACAAAAACTGGTCTTTCTCCTGTTCCTAATTGCCATTCTTCATCTTTGAAATCTGAAGAAATAAACACCTCAAAACCAGTTTTCTCCATTAACTTAAAGACATCTTCCATTCCAAATACGCCCAGTTTATGCTCATCAATCTCAAAATCAAGCACTCCATCATCTTTTACGAGAAACACGAAGCTTGAATTAAATACATCTTTTTCTAAGTGAGATTGCCATATTCTAGCCAGTTTAAAGTCATTATCGACTACCGTTTCCACACTAACAATTCCTTCGATCCAATTTTCTTTATTTAAACCCATATCAAAGATAAGGACTCCGCCGTCTTTTAAATGATTGTAAAAATTATTTAAAGTAATTTTTAACTCTTCAAGAGTCGTATTATAATTTATTGCGCTGAACATGCAGATTAAAACATCGAATTTGAGGTTTAAATCCATATTCTTCATGTCGCCTTTAATAAAATGAATATCTGGTAATTTTTCCCTTGCAATTTTTAACATTTCATCGCTGATGTCAAAACCAGTGATTTTAAAATCATTTTTAAGTAAACTGGCATGTGCTCCAGTTCCACACGCCACATCAAGAAGTTCATTACCCGAACTGCATTTATAAGTTCTAACTGCCCATTTTATGAATTCTGCTTCTTTCTGGTAGTCCGTTTTTTCATAGATTTTATCATAATACTTGGCAAATTTCTTGTAAAGCTGTTCCTTGGTCATGTTATCTACCAATTAAAAAAATTAAATGAAATGGCCAGATTTATCTAATTAATCCTTAATTTTCTTTATTAATGTGGCCACGTTGTATCCAAATTTCCTTATTGTTGCCATTCCTTCATCATCTTCTTGAACCTGTCCTGGCGCATGTCCAAAGACCATATTCCAGTAAGTTGAGCCTGCAACAATCATATCATTAATAAAGAAAAACATTAACATTTCCTGTATTGTAGCAGTGTGGCCTCCTCTTCTTGCTACTGCTATTGGACCACCTACTTTCCATGATAAGAAATTATCATTAGCTCTGGATACCATTCCTATTCTTTGAAGTGCAGACATTACATCCCCACGTGCTGTTCCAAAGTAGACTGGAGATCCAACTATGAATCCATCAGCATCTTTTATTTTTGCAATAATATCATTTAATCCATCATTCTGTGAACATTCACCCAGTTCTCCACATCTTCCGCATGCAATACATGATCTAATGTTTTTTCCTACAAATGGGATTATTTCAACTTCTAAACCTTCATCTTCAATCGCAGTGGCGCATTCTTCGAGAACCTGATAAGTATTTCCGCTTGGCCTTGGGCTTCCAGACAGCATAATAACCTTTTTCATAAGAGCTTCCTCCTTAACGATAACATTTTTGATTCTTTAAAAATATTTTTATTATAATATGTATTTAATCATTTAAATGCTAGAAATTTAACATTTACGGACATTTCCAAAACTAACGAATGATTTAATATTATAAAAGAAGAATTAAAAAAAGTAATTAATCAAGATTAAACTCATCTAAATTGAAAGTTTTTTTAGGAGAACATTTAACGCTACCAGTTCCCCTTATTTCATTCATTCTATGTCCTGATGGTTCTTTAACTCTTTGCACTGTAGACATACTATATGCTCTAAAATGCCAGCTATCAGTAAGCTTAGAAAGTAATATAAACTTTTTACCGCCAATATTAATAAGAGGTAATTGAATAACGCTATTTTTACCTTTGCCTACTGCCTCTGAAGTCAATTAATTTTATCTCCTTATTTTTTCCATAACTCTTTCAATTTGTTCTGGAGGTAGATTAAATTCTACAACAATATCAAACATATCTATTTCTGAAACACCTTCATCTTTAAGGCCACGCAAATATGATTTAATTTCTGATAGGGCTTCTTCATCAGTGACATCTCTGCACATGTCAATACATTCATATTGAGATTCTACGAAATCAATTCTTTTTTCAATTTCATTATCAAGAATTTTCTTGCCTTCAGGCGTATTAAGAACTTCTTTAATTAAACTTATCCCTTCAGGTCCTTTTAAAAATTCCTTAATTTCTTTAATAGCAGGACTACTTTTATTTGGCAGTATCCATTGTGACATATATCCTCTAGAAATGGATAGACTTGCAGATAATGGTTCCGCATGTGCCGAATAACAATCCATTATTTCGCCCATAGAACCCTTAAAATCACCATAAGCTAAATTATTTCTGGATATATATCCTTCTTCTTTTTTAAGTCCTGTTTTTTCTAAACAAAGGGAAGTCATCTAATCATCTTTGAGTTTTTTAATGACATTTATTATTTTCTTAAGATCCTCAGGATCACGAGTATCAATTATAAGTTTATTATCTTTTTCATAATCGGGTTTTAAGTGACCTAATGCAATTATCCTACCTTCTTCTCCTTCTCCAACAGCTATACCTATAGTTACTATTTTAGCATTATCTAATTCTTTTTGAAGTAGTCCTAGAAAATTAGTATCAACAATTTCTTTTAAATTAAAATCATTTAACAGTATCTGGACTATTTCATAGTCTAGATCACCAATTTCATCAGCTTTCATTTGATCCCTCATTAATAAAATGCATAAATTATTATATAATAGTATTAACTTTATATGTTATAAATTTTCTATATTATACAATTTAATTACTTTAACATATATTTAAATTGGTATTATTGGAAATAAACCAAAAAGTTAAAATAATTGAATATAAAAACCTAATGATTTAACATATTTTTTAAATTATCTGAAAATTCTATCTTACACGATTAAATCCAATAGAATCATTAGGTTCTTTTAAATCTCCAGAGTTAGAAATAATTATTTTATAAGGATAAGTTATTTCATCATGTAAGCTGCGTTTTAACGGAACTATATCTACATCATATTTCTTTGCTTTCTCAATATCTATTTGTTTAATATCTAAATGACGATATGGTTCTGTATATATAAAATGTTTGCTATCTTCTTTGCATAGGTATAATGGTCTAAAAACTAATATTTTAAAATGAAATTATAAAAAATTGAAGTTGATATAATGAAATCAATAGCAGATATGGATGATAAAGAACTTATGGAATATTTCAGAGAACTGGAGAAAAAAGGAGAGGGAAAATCTGTATCAATAGAGCAATTAAAGGAAGATTATTATAAAATGCAGAGATTAGCAGTAGAATCTGTGAGAATAGCAAAACAAGCTGTTAAACAGAGGGATGAATTATTTAAATTACTGCAATCAGCACAGGAGGAAATCAGAGAACTAAGAAAAAATAAGGAATAGATTAAAAGACATGATAAATTAGGAATGAATAATAAAAATAAAAGAGGTATTATATTGACTAGAAGATGCAGAGCATTTACAAGAAATGCTACATTGTGTAAAAATTCAGCCTTACCTGGAGAAGAGTACTGTCATGTCCATATACGAGAGTATAAAAATAAGCCTAAATATCAAAAAGGTGAGGGAACATCAGCATTAGGAGCAATTTTATTAATAACAGGCGTCATTCTGCTTGTTACTCCAATCTTTTTTGTTGGAATCATTTTAATAGTTATAGGTTTTGTAATAAGGTCTGGGAAAAAGTGATAAAAAAAAATAAAGATAGATTAAGAAGCTAAAAAATTTGGCGTAACTCCTCTTCATCTTTCTTTAATAAGTCAATGAATATTTCTTTATATGTTGTTATGATTAAATCAATCTCATTTTGTGTTAAGCCTGTTGTTTTAACATCCTCAATCATCATGTATATATCC
>JAEYSH010000143.1 GCA_023434825.1 Methanobacteriota archaeon
ATGACCGTTAGTTGCATTATTGGTTACTTGATAGGATCTAAATTTGGAAATCCTATTTCAGAAAGGTTAGTTGGAGCTCAAGAACTTTCAAAATTTCAAAAACTTCAAAATAAATATGGAAACTGGATCATTATTATATCACGTGCAGTCCCTGTTTTAGCTGAAACTTCAATTCTTATGGCTGGTATTGGGCGTATGCCCCTAAATTATTTTATATTATTAGTTTTATTATCAAATTTAGGCATTTCATTAGTATATGCGGCAATTGGAGCTTATTCAGCGCAAATTAACTCATTTTTGATGGCATTTGCTGGAGCTATCATTTTACCGGCTATTGCAATGTTTATTTTAAAAATAAAAAGTAATTGAAAAAATAATGGCCTTAATTATTTTTTAAGTTCAGGAAGAACCTCTTCTTTATAAAACTTAATAAATTCTACCTGATTATCTCCTATTTGCTGTATACAAATTCTATCGAAGCCCGATTCAATATTTTCATTTATTAAATCTATATGGACCTGTGGATCTGAACTACATGGCATTCTTTTAGGTATATCTTCTTTTTTAACATTTTTTGCAAGTTCTTCAAAATGAGTTTGAGTTGGAATGTCCCAGCTTATATTTCCTTTAATTGCCATTAAAGGCCAGTATTTAAAAACTAAGTCTACCGCTTTTTGATCTGTTTCTGCCCATCCAAGTGAAATTTCTGTATATGAAGGTCTACCTTTTCCCCCCATTTTCTCAAACATGTCCAGAATATCTTTTTTCCCACCGCTGACAATTAAGCCATCTCCATAATCTGCTGCAGCTTTAGCTGCTATTGGGCCATCTGCTGCCATGTAAATAGGAGGAATTTCATCAGGGAGCGTATAAATTTGTGCATTTTCAACATGGTAATATAATCCATCATAATCTTGCATTCCTCCCTGCCACAAAGTTCTAATTACATCTACAGCTTCAACCAGCATGTCAATTCTTATAGGGGCTGAAGGCCATTGATCACCATAAATGTGCTCATTCAAGTTTTCACCGGATCCAACACCAAGAATGAACCTTCCAGGTAATAGTGTAGCTACTGTAGCCACTGCTTGAGCCACTAAAGCCGGATGCTGTCTAACTGTAGGGCATGTAACCCCAGTCATAAGTCCAATATCTTCAGTAACCTGAGATATTCCCCCTAAAGTACTCCATACAAATGGACTGTTACCCTGTTGACTAAGCCATGGATGATAATGATCAGATATACTTGCAAAGTCAAAATCTGCTTTTTCAGCATGTTGAACGTAATTAATTAATTGATTTGCATTAAATAATTCACTTGCAAGCTTAAAACCAATTTCTACCATTTTCAAACCTCCTATTTTTTCAAGAATATTTTTAAAATCAAAATATTTTCTTAACATTATTTAGTAATACAAATTATTTAAAATATATTAATAATGTCTTAAAAAATAATATCATCAAAGTTTGCGAGGTGAAAAGATGGTAAATGTTGATTTTAATATGGAGAATATTCAAAGATGTCTTTGTCCAGGATGCCCAGTACAGGCTAAGAGTGAATGTGTGCAGGATAAATTAAGCAAATTACAATCGCAAAGCGGAGGAACTCCGAGTAAAGATGATGTACCTGGAGTCTACTGTTCTCAAGGAAAAGCTACATGCGAAGGCCTTGATCCAAGCCAGATGTGCCAGTGTGGTAAATGCGAAGTATGGAAGGAATATAAATTAGGCGAAGGCGAACCAGGAGGTTATTACTGCGCAAAAGGAGAAGCCAGATAATTAAAACCTTCATTTTTTATTTTTTATGATATTTTCATATATTTATGCGCTGTTATCCGCACTTTTTGAATCCCTAAAAGACGTATCCAGTAAAATGGGCCTAAAAGATATGGACGAATATCTGGTTACATGGGCATTTGGTTTTTTTGCATTACCTTTTTTAGCCTTACCTTTTATTTTTATTAGTATTCCATCAATTGGCGGCCAATACTGGATTGCATTATTAGTTGATGGTACATTAAATGTTTTAGCAACAATATTACAACTTAGAGCCATTAAAAAATCAGATTTATCTTTAACAATCCCTTTACTGGCATTTACTCCCTTATTTTTACTTATTATGTCTCCTTTAATTTTAGGACAATTTCCAACTATTCTCGGTATAATTGGAGTAATTCTAATTGTCATAGGTTCATATGTTTTAAATATTCAAAGAAGAAATGTAGGATACTTAGCTCCTTTTAAAGCTATGATAGAACAACGTGGCCCTCGATTAATGTTGTATGCAGCTTTTATATTAAGTATAACCTCCAGTATAGATAAAATTGGTGTTTTAAACTCTTCACCACTATTTTGGGCTTTATCAGTACATTCATTTACTACAATTACACTTGCACCTGTAATTATACGCGAATTTAACCATCATCTTAAACTTACAGGAATGGACATCAGACTCTTATTTGCAGTTGGATTATTCAGTGCTTTAGCGATAGTAACACAATACATCGCCATAACTTCTCTTCTTGTTCCTTACGTAATTGCGATAAAAAGGACAAGCACAATAATGAGTGTTTTGTTTGGTTACCTTATATTTAAAGAGAA
>JAEYSH010000189.1 GCA_023434825.1 Methanobacteriota archaeon
GTTTGATGTTTCCCATAACTTTTATCGCAGCTTCACATTCACCGGGATGAGGAATGCTTGTAAATTCAATTCTTGCTACACTTAAATCCTTTATCTCTTTTCCACTTTTAAATATAGGCACCAGCGCTTCTTTATCAATTGCACTGATGTTAAGTGTATGATAAGCTTCTATGGTTGGTTTATATCCGCCTCTTGGGCCTGGAACACCTTTAACAAGCCCTAAACTTCTTAAGGACTGCATCTGATTTCTGATGGTTCCAGGGTTACGATTCATAATCTCGGCAATTTCTTCTCCTTTAATGGATTTGCCTTTTGACTTTCTATATAAATTTATCAAACTTTGAAGTATTTCTTTCTGGACGGATGTGAGCATATAACCACCAAAATAATTTGTTATTATTTATAATTATAATTCTAATTATAAATTTATCATGGTTATACATATATAAATCTTTATATTATAGCCAAAAAAAAGCAATAATTTTACATAAAAACAAGTGCCCTTTAAAGAAGCATTGATCAATGTTTTGAAATGAAGAATTATAGATTATTGTTGGAAGTGGAATTTAATTTTAATTATTTTTAAATTTTATAGACATAAATGCCAATCAACAAGCCAATAATTATAGCTATGGTTAAAAGTGTAATAGCCGTAATATCTTTAGTTTTTTGGCTTACATTTTTTATTTGAAGGGGTTTAATGAGTTTATTATTATGTGTGAAGTCATATGTACCTAAAATAATGGCTAATATGGAAAATATTGCAAAAAAATAGTTAAATAATGTTTTTTCTTGGTATAATGGTGAAGATAATTGCATATAACTTATAATTGATGAAACAATTAGAATTAATCCTATTATTATAAGATAGAGTTTATTATTATGGTAATTTTTAATTTCAAATAAGCCAGTTATAATGCCCCAAATACCCAATCCTGCCATTAAGAATAAGTAGTCATTGATTAAACATAAAAATATAAAATAAATACCAAATAAAATGCCTATTGCAGAGGGATTTAATTTCATTTTAATCAATCACCAATTAATTTAAATTAAAACTAGATTGATTAAAGTAATATAAAAACTTAATTAAAATTATTAAACATCTGCACTTACTTTCTCTAACTGCTTTTTCATTTCCTTAATTTTAGCTTCCAGTTCATTAATTTTAGCATCCTGATCACTTGCTAACTCTTCACTACTCACTTCTCTCTTCTCAATTGTAACATAATCCATATATTTTAAATAAATTTTAAGTAATTCTTGTGGATCTGGTAAAAAGTAAGCATCTCTTACCTTATCTTTATACACATGCCCCATAAAATGCTCTCTAATCTCCTCAGGCATCCCTGCATTAATTAGCAAAGTGTTGAAGGTTTTACGCATCATATGGCTGGTTGCTTTTCTAAATCTTCCTCTTTCCTCTTGCTTCCAGCCTAAATAATTATTTAATTGCCTGTAAGAGCTTTGCAGTGCTGTTGTGGTCATAAATCCACTTCCAATTTTGTAGCTGGAAAATAATGCTTCTTCAGGTTGTGGATTAATCCTCTCAATCTCTAAATATGTTTCTATGGCTTTAACTGTTTCTTCACTGAAAAATGTCGTGAATTCAACTCCTGTCTTCTTCCTCTCAAGATTTAAACAACAAATCCGACGATAACTGTCAGTGATATCATCATAAACTTTACATAATCCATCTTGAAAATCCTGTAATTTTAAATTCAACATATCTGACGATGCCAATCCTGATGAGGCTTGAGCTAATATCATAGCTTTCATTTTAAAGGTTTTACTAGCTTGAAGAAGTAATTTAATCTCTTCTTTAGTTAAATTACCTCTCTTATTGGTTTCTTTTAACCCGCTCATTTTACGCCTTCCACCACGATTTTTATATTGTGGCAGACCATGATATCCGATAAACGCGTTTGCTATGGCTCTTCGTGTATCCCGTGTGCTTTTTCGTCTTTTTAATTTTTTAAAGTGATCATCGTATGCTTCAAACCATTTATTAATTGATCTTTGCCATGTTGGCTTTCTTTCCTCTTCTTCTTGATGTATTATTTCTAATATTTCTTCTGGAGTTACTTTATTTACTATACAAAATTCTGCGAGTGCTTCAACATAATTTATTTTAGAATTATAGCTAAGGTCTTGTAGCCATGAGATAACTACTTCGGAGTCCTTAATTTTTTCTACTGTGCTTTTTAGTGCTACCATTTTACTCACCAATCATATATATGTTTTACTTTTACCATAAACATATGGATTGGCTTTTGATTATGATATATAATAACAAAAATTCTTTAACTTAAGATGAAGGGCTGTTAGGTTTATAATAATTAATTCTGCTATAAAATTTAAAGAAAAATACATAAACTTAAAAAATAAAAAGAATTGCAATGGTTTACTGGGGTAAAAACAGATGTCTAAGGAGTCATTTATTACACATAAAAAGCATTTGGAACTTGGTTCTGATTTAGAAACAGCTAGAAAAAATTTAGAATCTCTTGATTTTGAAGCGGATATTAATATTCTTGCATTACAACCTGGTGTGGGAAAAACACACAAAATTAAAAATTTTTTACAAGAAAATGATAATTGGGTAATTACAGTTCCGATTCATAAACTTATTGAAAGTGAATATGATAGTATTCTTAAAGTTAAAGGAACAAAACTATGGAAAGGATTTAAAAAAGCTTGTCCTAAATACATCAAAGGAAATAAGCGTTTAAGAGATCTTAAAAGTAAATATGGGCTGGGTACAAGTATAATTTGTAGAACTGTTTGTTATCCTAAAGATTGGGAAAAATGTACTTATAAAAACCAGTTTAAACACACAGATAAGGTTGTTACAGTTTCAGCCTATTATAATACTAGTTATTTTTACAAAGATGATAAATTTAAGTTTGATATTGCTATTGTTGATGAAGAACTCAGTGGATATGAACTAATAAGTACCAATAAAAAAGAAAAAAATAATGTTAATAAAGAAGAAATAGATTTAGCTCTTGAAAAAATATATGGGGAGTATATCGGATTTTCTGATGGATTCCCTGATTTTTATGGTCCTGATTTTAGACCTGACTTTCAAAAAATAATAGAGGATAAAAATCTTTTTTCTAATCAATTTGAAACAGAAATGGGGAGTATGGTTTTTTACGCAATGGAAGACGATCAAAGAATTGCACTAGAACAGGCTATTAAAGATGAAAAATGGGAAGATGTAAATACTATTAAAAAACTGAATATTCCTAAATTAAAGAAATGGCTCTATTATTACAATATCTATGGTGAAATTAGAGATTATGGGGAACCGAACATATACAAACTTTTTGACTTAGCA
Source organism: Methanobacteriota archaeon (assembly GCA_023434825.1). Classification (GTDB taxonomy): domain Archaea; phylum Methanobacteriota; class Methanobacteria; order Methanobacteriales; family Methanobacteriaceae; genus Methanobacterium_D. The sequence continues at coordinate 3,344 of JAEYSH010000189.1, forward strand.
AGACAAGGAGTTAAAGTTATATTTTCTGATGCAACTTTTTCAGAAGAGATTTTCAATAGAATTTTAGAGAGATATACTTTTGAAGATAATAAGATTCCGCGGTCAGAATTGTTTAAAAAATATATTAATCCAGAGGATTTAGAAGAAGAACCTTTTAAAGCCCCTAAATTTTCAAAAGATGTTAAAATTAATATATATTCTAGTAATCTTCAAAATAAAGAAAATGACGTTTTTTGGATGTGGAATACAAATCAATTTACTAGAGGTAATATTAATCCTGAAATCCCTGAATATATTAGAAAAGCTAAAAGAAGATTTACTAATGTTGGAATAATCTCTTATAAAGAGTTAAATGACAGAAAATATCCTTTTGAAATTATTGGTGAATTTATATATTTCGGCGGTTTAAGAGGTGTAAATTCATTTGAAGAAAAAGATGCAATATTCATAATTGGAACTCCATTTATTAACTCTAAAAAGGCATTAAAGCATTATAATGCTTTATTTGTTGAAAACGAAAACGAAAGTATTAAATTAGATCTTAAATCAGAATATCGTAAAGAATTAAATTTTGAATATTATCAAAGGTATCTTATAGAGTCTGAGATTTACCAAGCAATACATAGAACCAGACCATTTGGAAAATCCAATAAGACTATATTTATTTTTGGAAACATATTAAGTAAAATAAGAGAAGAATTCAAAGTTTTAGAATTGAATAAAGAGCAGACAGAGCAATATTTTAAAGAAAAATTTAAAGGTGTTTTTCCAGATTCATTATTAAAATCTTTATTCACTTATTGTATAGAAAATCCTAATTTAAATGTTCTTGATGTTGCGAAGAAATTTAGACTTTATAAAGATGGTTCTAAAAGTTCTTATAATACAAAATTCATTACCGCGGTAAAAAAAGGTGAATTAAATATTGAAAAAGCTCAGAAGGTTACTAATTTAATTTTAGATGGATTTGAAACTATTGAGGCGATTAAAAAGAGACATCCTAAATTAGAACTTGAGGATAGTATTCTTAAGAGTTTATTATATTATTCGAAGGAAGGTGACTTTATAACATTAACTGATCGTTAAAATCCTTAAGATACAAAATTCATGATTCATTTTTCTTTTTACAATTAAACAGTTTAGAATGGTTATTTTTTTTAAGTGTTCAAAAATTCTTAAGAAGACTTAATAAGTCGATTTAAAATAAAGGTTGTATAGTACTGTAAAGGTGAAAATAATTGAATATATTGGGTCTTGTTTTGATCTTGATTATATAATATATTTTATATATGGGGACTTTTTGGTTGAATGGGGTGTTAGTGGATTTAAATTTTTTAATAGTTCATTAAAGATTCTCAATTAATGATTTAACTTTTATGGTTTCCATTTTAACCATAAAGAACATGGCGAGCATTTTATTAATAATATATATTGATAAGAGGTGATAAAAATTGTTAAATAAATCATTTTTGACTTTACTATCTTTGATAGTGATTTTAGCAGTAGTTGGAATTTCTGGTTGTACTAGTTCTGGTAGTTCGAATTCTGAACTTGAAGAATATGTTACTGGGGCTTATAATGATAGTGGTGTTTCTTTTACTGTTCCTGATGGTTGGAAAGCATATAAAGAAAGCGGTAATAAAGTAGCTCAAGCAGTAGGTGATAATGTAAGGTTATATATTTATAGGTATGATGGGTCTTACGAAACTGCTAAAGATACAGCTGATACTCAAGCTGAACATTTTAGGTATTGGAATAATGAGCCTATTGTTACTTCAGTTTCTATAAATGGTGATAAAGGATATTCTGTTTTTGGTTATGATGGTCATGAGGAGCGTTATGAAGACCATTATATTGTTAAGAAAGGAAATTATATTTTTGATTTAGATTTCAGCACTGTTACCGATACGGATTCTGTTAGTGGGGGTATAGCGGTTGATAGGTTAAGTTCCTCTGAAGTATACCAAATACTCGGCTCGTTTAGTGCTTAATCGTATTAATGGTTATTTTTTCTATTTTTTATTTTTAAGTTTTTGGTAAATTCCCTTTTGGGATATACCAAATGGGGCATAAACATAAACTTCAATAAAACCCTATAAAAGATTAACAGAATTATTGAAGTTCTCAAGAGGGAGGGGTAATGTCGGGCAGATGTGGTGTCGGCTACTTGAGAAGACGTTATTATGAAAGTCTTTATTTCATTGTTTTTATCCTTATTTTATCTCTATTTAAAAATTAAGATTTATTGGTATATCTATAACTAAAATTACATGGTTATTGCATTTTAAATATTAAATTGGGTGATATTTATTTAAGGTCGTTATAGTTGTATTTAAAGAAGTTAATGCTAAATTATAGTTATTAATAACAAAATTTTTACTCATTTTGCATAAGATTTTATATTATTAGTAAGAAAAGGAATTTATGGATCTAAATCGCCTAAAACTATTTTTTAAAAGCAATGGATATATTTTATGTTTATCTGCATTATTTTTCGTTTTGTATACTTTTAATCTTGATAAATATCCGATCATTTGGTCTGATGAAGCTTTTTTTAGTAATCCTGCTTTTAATTTAGCTTTTCATGGATTTTTAGGCACGACTATGATGCCAACATTTTATAATATTTCTCATTACACTTATTGGCAGATGCCATTTTATATGGTCTTATTATCCGTATCATTCAAACTTTTTGGATTTGGTATAATACAGGCAAGAATGGTAAGCGTAATATTAGGTTTTTTCACTGTAATATTCACTTATTTACTTGGGAAAGAATTATATAATGAAAAGGTAGGCTTTTTAGCTATATTATTGTTGATATTAAATCCTTTTTTCTTTTTTATTGCAAGGGATGCTAGGATGGATATAGCAGTGATTTGTTTCACTTTAATTTCTTTGTATTTTTTAATTAGAGCTTTAAATACTAAAATATGCTATTATTATTTTGGTGTGGGCTTATTTGCTATGTTATCTATTTTGTCTCATCCAAATGGTCTTTTTGGAGTTATATGTGGGGTTTTAATTTATTGTATGTGTAAAATTAATTTCAAGACTCATGAGGTTAATTTTAAACTGAAGGAAATATTATATATGATTATTGGGCCTATTCTCCTGTTAATTCCTTATTTATGGTATATATCTTTGGATTATCCTGATTTTGTCTTACAAGTTTCATCTAATCTTTTAAGTTCTGCAGGCGGGCCTTTGAATAACCTTTTTTCAGAAGTTTTTAGGTATGAATTATTAAATGAGTTTTTATTGAATATTTATTGGTTATTAAATCCCATCATGATTTTAATATTGGTATATTTGATAGGGCTTGGAATTTATTATATTATCAAGACTAAAAAAGAATTTAATAGTAAATTTTTAGGTATAATATTGTTAATTCAATTGTTTCTAATTGCAGTTTTAGTTGATCAAAAATTAACGATATATTATTTAGGTGTAATATTGCCTTATTTATGCATATTGTTTGCAGTACTTTTTAAACGAAGATATATTTTTAAAAAGAGTATTCAAAGATTTATAACTTATCTAATTATATTTCTGATTATTTTTAGTAGTTTAGGTATTTTTAATATTCTTTATACTCACAGAATTAATGATTCTGATAATTTCATATTGGAATTTCCAAATTATATACCTGAAGGGAGTATTGTTACTGGAAGACCAGTAAACTGGTGGTATTTACATGATAATTATATATTCTATGAGGATTCTCCTTTAGATCCTTCAAAATTCAACCATTTACATGTTGATATTGCTTTAAATTTCTCATACTATAAAAAAGAAGGTGTACAGTATATATTATGTGATCCATCATATTCCAGATATAATTCTTCTTATAATAACGATTTTCTGAAGAATAACTGTACATTCATTGGAGAAATACCATATTATAAAGGTATTCCATTATCTCCTATAAAGATTTACAAAATAATTTGAATAATGATAATTTTAAACTGTAATATTAAAAACTAGTGTCAAAATATACGTTTTACTTTTCATAGTCAATTGTGCAAGCTATACTTATAATTGAAAATAAACTTTTGTTTTTAATTTTTTTATTTAATGTATTTAAAATCAATTCAGTCAATTAATATATATTAAAAATTAAAACTAATTCCTAAGAGCACTTTGTTTTTAGAAATAATGGTGTTTTGGGCGTGATTTTTTATAATTATAATTATAAATTTATCATTATTTATAATATATATGTCTTTTTATTTGAGATATCTTGAAAATATGTTTTCAAAAATAGATTTAGCATTTATGCTGTCTGAACAATGTTTTATTTTCTTAGTGATAAATTCATTTATCTATCATAAAACCATAATAACCAAATGAAATATTAAACTATTAAATTGCTAAAGTTTTTGATGAAAAGCTATCAAGAACTTAATAATTTAAACAATGGTGATTCTTATGGAATGGGATGTATTTATTTGTCATGCTTATGAAGATAAATCAGATATTGTAGAGCCAATTGCACAAACTTTGCACGATTTAGGTGTAAAGGTTTGGTATGATGATTTTACGCTGAAAGTGGGAGATAGCTTATCAATGTCAATATATAAAGGATTAGCTAATTCTAAATATGGTGTCGTTGTTTTAAGTCCTAATTTTATAGAAAAAGTTGAAGGATGGACCGGACAAGAATTAGGAGGTCTTAATGCTCGTGAAATGGAAGAAAAAACTAAAGTTATACTTCCTATATGGCATAAAATTACAAAAAGTGATATTATGATGTTTAGTCCACCATTAGTCGATAAAATTGCTTTGAAGACAGATAAATTAAATCCTTATCAAATTTCCATGAAATTATTGGAGCAAATAAGGCCGGAAATACATAAAAATCTTCATAGGGTCATTGAAATAGAAAATATTATAAAAAATGGGGAAATTAAACTATTTAATTTAAAAGATGGCATTAAAAGACCAATAATTCATGAAAAATTATCTAGCAATTACATTGCACGCATAATTTTGATACATACAATTCTTAGTGAAGTACGCGAAATACCTCTTTTAGAAGTAATCGATGATTTTAAAAGAGATTATAATCCTTTAAAAGAAATAAAAGTTTGGGAAGGAATAGCTGCATCATTTATAATAGCAATAAGTAGATTAAAATTAAATCATGAGAAAAGAGTTGAAACATATCGCGTGTTATTACAGTTATCTGTAGGTCTGGATATAAGCATTATAGAACTAAAAGATCTAAATACTGAAGAATTTGAAACGGTCTATGATACGTTTTTTAGTATATTTTAAACATAAAAATCAAACATTACTCTTTAATTCCTTTAATTCTTTTCGCATTGAACGTAAAATATCACTCAACTCCGATAACTGCCCTTTTTGCACTTCATTCTCCATCACTAAACCGGAAAGGGCGTTTCTAAGTTCAGAATTTTCTTTCTTAATTTCTTTATCAACATCTTCTGCAAGAAGCTCATAATTCTGTAAAGTTAGTTGAATATTCTCAAGCTCTAATTTGAGCTTATCATTCTCAGACTGCATAAAATCATATTCATTCTTTAATTGTAAGAATTCTCTTCTTGAAACAGGGGGTTTCTCAATCCCGATAGTTAGTTCTTCCATGTATTTGACATATACTTCTCTTAACTTGTTAGGATTAGCAAGGAAGTATGCATCACGAACTTTATCCTTATATTGATGACCCATAAAATGCTCTCGTATTTCCTCTGGCATTCCTGCGTTAATCAATTGAGTATTGAAGAATTTACGCATCATGTGACTTGTTGCTTTTCTGAATCTGCCTATTTCTTTTTGTTCCCAGCCTAGATAATCATTTAGATTTCTGTATGCTTGTTGTAGTGATACTGTATTTAATGGGGTTTTACCTTCTCTTGAACCGGTAAATAGTGCATCTTCAGGTTGTGGATTGTTTCTTTCAATTAGTAGGTATTTTTCAATGATACTAACGGCTTCTTCACTAAAAAATGTGGTATATTCTTTATCGGTTTTCTGTCTTACTAGTTTTAATTGACATATACGTTTTATACACTTGGTTTTATTATCAAATACTTCTATAATACCATCATAGAAATCTTTCAGAGTTAAGTTTAGTAGATCTATACTTGTTAGTCCTGAGGATAATTGTGCTAGTATGATTGCTTTCATTTTCCATGATTTAGCAACGCTAATAAGGTCTCTTACATCTTGCTTAGTG
>JAEYSH010000220.1 GCA_023434825.1 Methanobacteriota archaeon
TCCTAAATCTGCGCATTTTTCATTTAAAAAGGCAGCAGACATGTTACGTTTAAAAATATTGGAAGCAGAACTTGATGAAAATTACAGCATAGATATAGATTCTGTAAAAGATTTAATTTCTCCAAATACAGTTGCAATAGTTGGTATCGCCGGAACAACAGAGCTTGGAGTCATTGATCCAATAGAAGATCTTTCAAATATTTGTTTAGAAAAAAATATTTATCTTCATGTTGATGCTGCGTTTGGAGGATTTTCAATTCCTTTTCTAACTGAAATTGGATATAATTTTCCTAAATTTGATTTTTCGCTTCCAGGAGTTTCTTCAATTACAATAGATCCTCATAAAATGGGGTTAGCACCAATACCTACTGGATGTATTCTATTTAGAGATAGAACATATCTTCAAAGTATTAGCACTGAAACACCATACTTAACAGAAAAAGAACAGTCAACAATAGTAGGTACTAGAACTGGTGCTTCATCGGCAGCAGCATGGGCTTTAATGAAATATTTTGGAAAAGATGGCTATGCTGAAGTTGCAGAAAAATGTATGGAAGTAACCAGAATACTTGCTGACGGTATTGAAAAATCTGGATTTAAATTGATTAGAAAGCCCCAATTGAATTTAGTGTCATTTATATCTGATAAAATTGAGACTGATGAAATATATAATGAACTTGAAGAGAAAGGTTGGGTTGCGTCAGTTTCTGCATATCCTAAAGCTATAAGAATTGTTGTCATGCCGCACATTAAAGAAGAACATGTCCAAGAATTCTTAAAAGACATATCTGAGATTTACACAAAATATACTGCAAAAACAATTACTCAAGATAATGAAAGGAAGAGTCCAGTAAAACTGGTTGATAAAACTTTACAGGGTAAATGATTAATCATGAAAACAATTAAAGTTCCAGTAACTGAAGAAGAAATTCAGAATTTAAGTGTTGGAGACAAAATAGAAATCAGTGGAAAAATATACACTGGTAGAGATGCTGCTCTTCCAAGACTTGTTAAAGCCCTTAAAAATGGTGAAGAACTCATTGATATTAGAGGATCGGCTATAATGCATACTGCAGTGAGTGATGCGGGAATAGCACCTACAACCAGCAATAAAGAAGAAATTCAAGAAAATATTCCGTATCTTGCAAAGTCTGGAGTTAAAATTCATATTGGAAAGGGTGCTTTAAGTGAAGATACAATTAAAGCTCTGGAAAACGAAAATTCTATTTTTGTTGTTACTCCACCGGCAGCAGCACTACTAACAAGCAAAGTTAGGTCTAAAAAAGTCGCTGCATTTCCTGAAGAAGGAATGGAAGCTATTTTTGAGTTAGAAGTGGATCATATTCCTGGAATTGTCGCTGTAGCCCATGGAAAGTCATTATATTAAATAAGATAATTAAAAGAAATAAGTTAAAATAAATTTAATTTTATGTTAATTGCCAATGCCAATCCCATCTAGTTTCTGTTCTGTATCCATATCTGTAGTCCATTTTAGTTCTCCATCGATATTTAGTTACATATTTTGTTATATACTTCCTTTTACCAATTTTTATTCTCTTTTTCGCAGTATAAGCTTGTAAATATCTTACTCTATATTTTTTATTGCTTAATCTGTATTGAATAGAAACCTGATAACTGTAAGGAGTCCATGAATAAATTAAATAATTCTCTGTATAAATTTTTGAAGGATTACCTGCATCATCTATTGCAAAGAATTTAATGAATTTGGATGTAGTTATACTAATAGGCGATATATAATGGTTATCTGAGGTTGTAGGGTCATTATTATTAAGAGTATAATATATTTTGGACTGTTCATTTGCTGCTAAAACCACATTCTGGGGAGAATAATATGGTATTCCAGTAGGAGAAGCATTTAAAATCGGCGCTGTTTTGTCAATTGTGAAATTGTATGTTGTGTTTGTGGATGGGTTTCCTGCGGAGTCGACTGCATAGAATTTTAAGCTGGTTGTTCCTTCATCACTTATTAAAACTGTTCCTGAACCTATAAATTGATTCCAGTTAATTCCGTCGGTTGTATAATAAATTATTGCATTAAGTTCGCTTGAAAGAACTACCTTAATTGGATCTTTTGATAAAGAAACTCCTCCAGCGGTTACTTCTGGAGGGGTTTTATCTATTATATAATTGTTTATTATATGTGCTGATGGATTACCCGCATTGTCTACAGCATAGAATTCTATTTTGGTTGTTCCTTCATCAGTTATAGTAATATTTCGTGAACCTTTAAACTGATTCCAATTTATTCCGTCAGTAGTGTAGAATATGGTGGGGTTTGAATCTAAATTGTCGATTGCTGTTAAGAGCACGCTTTGAGAACTGTTAAATAACCCTCCAGTGGGATGAACATACCCTGTGGGGGCTGTTTTGTCAATTGTATAACTGTATGTTGTGTTTGTGGATGGGTTTCCTGCGGAGTCGACTGCATAGAATTTTAAGCTGGTTGTTCCTTCATCACTTATTAAAACTGTTCCTGAACCTACAAAATGATTCCAGATAATTCCATCTGTGGTGTAGTATATGGTGGGGTTTGAATCTAAATTGTCGGTTGCTGTTAAAAGAACGTTTTGAAAACTGTTAAAAAACCCTCCAGTAGAATTAGCCATGACAGTAGGTTTTATGGTGTCAATAATGTAAGTTTCATTGTAAATAACTGACGGATTACCGGCATCATCTACTGCGAAGAATTTTAATGTGGTAGTTGAATTTATTATAATTGGTCCAGTATATTTTGTGCTGCTTATAAGGGGTATAGTTCCGTCTAAACTGTAATAAATGGTTCCATTTTCACTAATTGAAAGTGTAATTGTCTTACTGAAACTGAAGGTCCCTCCTTTGGGATTATCAGTAACTTGAGGTACTATGGTGTCAGATAGGAGAGTATTAAGACATTTATACGCATTTATCCGGCCACCGGATAATATTTTGGTGGAAAGGGAGCTAATTTTGTCAACATTGTTTATAATAATGTTTTTAATTTGTAGATTATTGAGATACGGTCTTATAGATTTAATAAGGGCCGCAAGTCCTGAAACATAAGGAGTAGCCATTGAAGTGCCGCTTAAAGTTTTATAACTTGATTCTGGATATGTACTGTATATATCACATCCGGGAGCAGCTACATCCACTGAAGTTTTTCCATAATTTGAAAAATACGCCAGAACATCATTTTCATCGGTTGCTGCAACAGAAATTAGGTTATTACTAGTATATGATGCCGGATATTCGTGATTAAATGTAGAATCGATATTTAACTTTGAATTACCTGCAGCACAAATAACAAGAGCATTACAGACATCAATTGCATCTTTAAGTACCTGTGAATAACCATCTCCACCCCATGAATTGTTTATTATATGGGCCCCCATTTTAGCTGCATAATTTATAGCATCTACAGCATCGTCTGTGTCTCCAGTCCCATTTTCGTCAAGAAATTTTAAGGGCATGATTTTAGCGTTCCATACAACTCCTACAACCCCGTTAGTATTATTGCCAATTGCTGCAATAATCCCTGCTACATGGGTCCCATGTCCATTGTCATCAGTAACATTATTAGTTTCAGTAATGAAGTTCCATCCGTAAATATCATCAATATATCCGTTTCCATCATCATCAAAACCAGCAATTCCATTTAATTCAACATCATTAGTCCAAATATTATTTTTTAAGTCTGGATGAGATAGATCAATCCCGGTATCAACCACTGCTATTACTACGCTGGAAGATCCAGTTGTAATGTCCCATGCTGCAGAGGCATTAATCTTTTCAAGCCCCCATAAGTTAGTATAGTTGAGATCATTAGGAATAGTTCCTGTTTTGAATATATAATTTGGTTCAGCATAGAGTACATCCGTATTGGACATATATATCCCAATTATTTCATTCATACTGATATTATCTGGAATTTTAACAAGTTGCAATCCTTTTATACAATCATATTCTTTTAAAACCGTAGCACCAGTTTGAAAATGTAAGTTTTGTGATACATTTTCAGATACATCTGGTTTAAATCTTACTAATAACTCATTTTTTTCGTATTCAATTGGATTAGATCCGTTTAATAGATTAATTGAATTATTTGTAGTATTAGAACTTATGTTGGACTCATTATTTGATAAAGGACCTTCAGAAGCACTTACTGTGCCAATAAATAAGAATAATGAAGTAAAAACTAAAATAAATATCGATATATGGGGTTTCATTATATACACCTTAAATTCAATAAGGAATTTTATATATTCTATATAATTTTTTAAATTTTATTATATAAAATGTTGCATTAATTTTATTGAAACTTTAAATTCATATTTTCATGTTTAGTTAATATTAAAATAAAATTGCACCATACATTTGATAATTATCTATTAAAACTGAATTTTTAGTTTCTTGTAGATTAAATCCTACTTTAAGCATCAATGCTATCTATTTTAAATATATAAATAGGGATTATATGTCAAAATAACCTTTAAAATAATGAAATATAATTGATCTTTAATATTAAATAATTCTATGATTTTTATATTAGTTTTTAAATCGCATATTCATATTTGCTTTAGATTGAATTTTATAAAGTAATATGGTATTTATTTTACTTTTTATCATCATTATCTGCTATAATCACACGTTTACCTTCTGCAGTAGGTATTACCTTCATTTTCCCGCCTTCAAATTCTTTTTCAAGCTCTTTTCCCTCAAACAGCATATGTAAAAATACGGCAAGGGATGAAACCTCAGAATGTGGTTGGGTAGTGACTGAAACGTTCCAGTTTGCCTGTTTGTAAACTTTTGTTGGAACTCTGGAGCCTCCAACAACTACGAGTTTGTCTTTATTCGATTCTCTTATTTCATCAACAACATCCTGAACCTGTGAACCGTACATTGTAAGATGAACTACTTCGCCACCGTTATTTTTCCATTCATCAATTAAATTATCTGAATTTTTCTTGTAATCAACCTCAAAGTCGCTACCCCATCGTTTATTAACGTCGCGAACATTTTCCATGAGTTTTGTATCTTCATCACCACTTATAATAACTTTTGAAGCTCCAAAAGCTCTTGCAGTTAAGCAAACGTGTGTTGTAATTCTTGCATCTCTTTTATGCCTATGATCTAACCGTAATACGTTGATTTTCACTGTTATCCTTCCTTAAATTATTTATAAATATGTTAAACTAATAATCATTACAATAAGTGCTACTGCACGCCCTATTTCATTTGAAGCACCTAATATGTCTCCTGTAGCATATTTAAAGTGCTTTTTAGCTATTTTAGCTAGTATAAAACCTCCAGTTAATGCCCCTATCATTGCAAAAATACCAGCAAGATTAAGGGCAAAGAATCCGATTATAATTGTTATTATCAGAGAAACAACTAATAATGGAGGGGTCATTGAATTAATAAAATGCTGGCCAGTTCCATTGGATAATGGAGTAGAAAATGTTGCACAGGATAAAAGGCTCATTTTAGCAGCTATTTCTGAAACTAAAAGTACCCAGAATATTAAAACTGCAGGGATGGCATTTATTGATGAGAATGTAATTATTGCAATTATAAAAAACAGGGATATGCCGCCTGTACCTACCACCATATCTCTCATGACTTCTATCTTTTTTTGATGGTCTCCATGAACCATCAGGCCATCGCCCATGTCCATCAGCCCGTCAAGGTGATGGAAGCCGGTAAACCAGATTGCAAAACTGTAAACTAATGCTGCTGATACTAAAGCAGGTAAATGAAGTATATTTAAAGTTATAAATCCAACAGCACCTACAAATATTCCAATTAAACCCCCAATTATTGGCCAAAACCATGTGAAAGCGGCCATTTCTTCAATTGTGGTATGTATATTTATTGGTAAAATTGTGGAAAATGAAATAAGACCTGCAATGCCATTAATACCTCTAATTTTAGGAGTTTCCCTAAAACTTGATGAGGATTGTTTTTTTGGCTTTGTGTGAAGGACTTTTTTATCACTCATCTTTAAACTCCCTATTTATTCTTCAAAAATTTTGGACATACAACCAGCGATAAGTCCTGCAAAGACATCATCAAGTACAGGGCCTAAAGTGCTTATAATTCCTGGTTTTTCTTCATCATACCTTTTAAAATTGAATATTGCTTTTGTTCCAGCAATTTGATTAGCGATGGACATTCCAAAGACTTCATCTGAGTACAGATAAGCTGGATCGTCATCAACATTAACTCCTTTAACTCTATGTTTCATATAATCTTCTTCTAGCCTTATCCCAGCTATTATAAATGATACCACATTTAGATCTTCAAGTGATTTTAATATTTGAGTTTTCAATTTTTGATGAAGTTCTTCTGTCTCCTCAACTCCAACACATAATTCCATTCCTGCTTCTACAAGATCATCTATTTCTATACCTATGCCTTCAATAAAATCAATTACGCTTTTAGAATATCCAGTTCTAAGTATTGTACTTCTTAAAGCTTTCCTTACGCATTTTCCAACTAAATATTGGAGTTCATTTTCGTCAACTTCTTTATCACTGATACCGGTGCAAGTAGCTAATAAATTATCTTCATTATTGCCAGTAGCAAGATCCCATGAATCACTGCGCACGTCTAAATCCCATAAAGCAGCTACTTTAGCCTCTATAGATTTGGAATATGCTTTCATAAGGGATTTATTGTTTAGATTTTTATTTATAAGTATTATTATGTTTATGGGGCCTTCAAATGATTTATTAATCTCTCCTGTGCCATAGAGATCATTTTTCTGTGCAAAAACAATAGCACTGACATATTCTGAAGTTTCAATGGCATAATTTTCAATATCTGCACTAACAATATTAATCGAAGAATCGTAGGGGGCTTTATCAATTTTAGCAGTTTTTGGATATATAAATATTGATTTAGTATTACTAAATCCATTATTGTTTAAATTACTTATATAGAATAGTCCGTTTTCTCTTTTAATTGTGATCTGATCATTTTTAAAATTAATAAAAATATCATCAATACAGATATCGGGTTTCATTAAATCACCGTTATGAAAATACATGTAATATCAATATTATTTAATAATTAATTTTTTAATCTTTTTTAAGCGTAATAATAAATTTTAGAGAAATTAAAACATATATGTTGATAATATTGCTTTAAATAACGTTTAATAATTAGCATTGTTCACTAAAATTATCATCAATATTATAGTATATGACGTTAATATATGTATAATGGGTTGATCATATGAAGGTTCATCTTAGGGTCTTTGTTGAGATCGAAAATTTAGGGAAAGCTATGAATGCTTTAACCAATGCGGGAATTACCGGTTTTTACATCTTAGAATATAAGGGTATGTCACCTCAAGATTGGAGAGGATTTTCTATTAAAGAAGATCCAAAATCTGCAATTGAGATGATAAGGCACCATGCAAAAGATGCAATGCTGATTTGTAGTGTTGTAGAAGAAGAAAGGGTCGATGAAATAGTAAAAGCGGTTCAAAAAGAACTTAAAGGGGAAAAATATACCATACTCGAAGTTCCAATTCGTAGAATAATAATTGAAAATGGAAGTTAAATTGTTTTTTTCCCTGTGATTTAATTTATTTTTTTTAGTAGACCATTTATTATTTTTTCAATGTTTTTTTAAGCAAAATCTATTTTAAAAGTTTATTATCTGAATATATGTATTATAGAATCTCCTTAGCTTAATAAATCATTATTATGCCTTGCTTTTTTTTCTTAAAGTTTAATGGAGATATATTCAAGTTAAACATGTATTTAGAGCTTTTTTTTATAATTTAAACAAAAAATTTATATACTAATACCTAAATAAATTAACTTTCACTTTATCTAATTTTAAAATTAGGAATGAATACTAAAATACACTAAGTTTTTCGACATTTTTTCGTAAAATTTATATAAAAAGTATTACAAATTATAAAATAGTATTACTAATCTTATGCGGAGGTGTTAATTATGCTCCAACTGGTTCAGGGGTACCTAACCCTAGTGGCATCGTTAAGCTAACTGGACCTAAAAAAGAAGGAGTGTGATTATATTAAGAAACCACTTAAGGTTAGCACGATTTTAGCTCTGTTTTTAGTTTCAACCCTTATGTGTGGGTCTACTTCATTTGCTGCAGAGCAAGGAATCGGTGCTTATAACGTTAAAGTTACTAGTGAATATGTTATGGCTAAAGGAGTATGTAGTTGCAGTCTTTGCGCAGATCGTTATCATCATACCCGTGTATTCTATAATAAGAACCCTGTTACTGGACATAAGGGTGTTTTATACTTCGAACAGGGAAGTATAAGCTGGACAAGTCCAGAAGGGCTCTGGGTTGCTGGAGATACTGATATGGATTTCTGTCTGGTTCATGGAAAATCTCATGATGGCCGCGGAGTTTATTTAATTCCTTATAATGGTGTAATTAATGGTTATATTGTTAAAGATGGGTATTTCACTAAACAAAAATTTCAAAATAATACTGAAGTACAGGCAGCTTCCATTGTAGAAAAAGAATACGTGGAAATAATAATGGATAATCAAAAATACAAGCTAAGTAAAGAAAAATTAGATGAATTAAAAAAGGTTTTATCTTAATTTTCATCTAATAAAATTTTTATTTTTTTAGATATTTAGAAAAAAGAAATAGAATTTGTTTTTATTTAAATGTAAATTATTTTTTGTTTTTTATATATTGCTTGGTAATTTCACTTTGTTGAGCCAGAAATCCTGAATGGATACTATAACATTTATAAACTGATCTAAATCAAGAGGTTTTGTTATATAACAATTTGCGTTGTTTTTATAGGTGCTCAATATGTCTTCTTCTGCAATAGAAGTTGTTAAAATTACAACAGGTATTAATTTTAAGTTTTTATCTGCTTTAATCTCTTTTAGAACTTCTCTCCCATCTTTACGGGGTAAATTTAAATCCAATAGGATTATATCTGGTTTAGGCGCGTTTGTAAATTCTTCTTCTTTTTTAAGGAATTTCATGGCTTCATAACCATCTTCTGCAATATATATTTTGTTACTCAATTTAAACTCCTTAAAACCTTCTATTACTAATCGAGCATCTGCAGGATTATCTTCAATTAATAAAATTTTTATTGAATCAATATTCACATCAACCACTATCCTTATTAAATAAATTAAATACTAAATCAATGTTATAATGGTTTTTATGGGGATTTTTGAACTTTTAACGGTTATAAGTCAATTGTATGATTACTGAGATATTATTGAAATGTGCATGTCCAATATCTGTTAAATATGGAGAATATTTGATGGGTTAAACAACACCATTACTTAATATGTATACTTAAATTATTAATACTTTTCTTAAATTATTGATTATTTAAATATATTATTTTTATGTTCAGTTTTATTGGAGTGTCTTTATTATATAATATTAAAAAAAAGATTTAATTTTTAATTATAATTTAATAATAATACACTAAAATAAAGATATAAATAAGATTTAGAATCATAAATAAAACTGGAAGAAAATATTAAATAAAATTAAGAGATTTAAAAGTAATTTAACACTTTAGTGATAATATGGCAGTAATTTTGGACCCACAAAACTCAGGAATCTCAGGAAACATGGTTTTGGGGGCACTTATAGATATTGGTGCAGATATAGAAGATGCAGTTAGTGTAATGGAATACTACGCGTCCTATTTTGGAGATATAAATGTAAAAATAGAAAAAACAAAAAAATCAGGCATTTCTGCAACATATGCTAGGGTTAAAGCCAGCGATGAAGGATCAATTAAATATAAAGAATTGATTCAAAGATTTGACGAAATTAAGCATGAAAAAATTAATAAAAATGTCATTAAATTTTCTAAAAAAGTATTTAGAACCCTTGCAGAAGCAGAATCTAGAGTTCACGGCACAAGCTTAGATAAAGTACATTTCCATGAAGTTGGGGCTGCAGATGCAGTAGCAGATGTAATTGGATCGGCATACTGTTTTTATGAACTTGGATTTAACAAAGAAAAAGTGTATGGTATGCCCATTGCACTTGGAGGGGGACGAATAAAAAGTGAACATGGAAATCTAAGTGTCCCTGCGCCTGCAACACTTGAAATACTAAAAAATGTACCTGTATTTGGTGGGCCAGAAAATTATGAGTTAACCACTCCAACCGGAGCGGCACTTTATGTAAATATGGTAGATGAAATCAATGAATTTTATCCATTAATAAGCAATGAAAAAATAGGATATGGAGCTGGAAAATTAGATCTTAATGTTCCAAACGTTTTAAGGATAATATCTGGGCATCTTGGAACTCCAACAGATAATGTCACCATTTTGGAAACCAATCTTGATAGTGTAACTGGTGAGGTAATTGGACATACTTTTGATAAGCTCATGGAAGCAGGGGCATTAGATGTTGCTGTTGTTCCATTATTAATGAAAAAAAATAGACCCGGAAATCTTTTAAGAGTTATATCAAGACCTGGTGATGCTAATAAGGTTTCAGAAGCCATAATAAGGGAAACTGGAACGCTTGGAGTTAGGGTGTTGCCTTATGTCCACAGAAATATAGTAAAAAGGGAAATAAAATCAATAATAATTAATATTGATGAAAAAGATCATTACATAAATATTAAAATTGGGAAAATTGGAGAAGATATAATTAATTACAGCCCTGAATATGAAGATGCAAAGAAAATTGCAAATAAAACCGGCGTACCTTTAAAGGATGTTATGAAAAGGGCTAATGAAACATTTAAAAAGTTAATGGATAAATAATATACAACATTAACTGGAAATTTTATAATTATCAGTTTATTAAATAATTAGGACTTATTAATTAAAGTTTGGGCTTATTAAACGGGGTGATTGGTTATGAAGTGGCTTCTTGATCATATTTGGTGGTTAGCAGGTATTTTTGCTGCTATTTTAGTAATTCTTCTTATATACGCGATTTCAGCTGGCGAATTTAATGCTGTGGTCCGTATTGTAATTGTTCCTATTACTGCAGTTATTGCAATTTTAACTACCATTGGTTGGAGGGAACATAATAGGGAAAAAAGTGCTAAAAAAGCATTGATATCTCTTAAAAATGATCTGGAATACAATTTACAGATACTGGGATATAACCAGAACATTATTGATGAAGAGCTTGAATTAATTGACGATAATAAATTTTCTGAAAACCCAAAAAGAAATAAATTAATTTTAAAACCCCTTTTACCCCTTAAAATAGGTTTATGGGATGTCGTGCTCATTGATATTTTTCCAGATGAAATTAAATCGGAATATCTGGCAAAGATTAGAGAAATAGATATGCACGAAAGACGGATTAATGAGCAGATAAAAAGCAGGGAAAATTACAAAATAGCTAATATAGAAGTCCATGATATTTCTTCTACCGTTAAAAGATATGATCAGATGTTAAAGAAGAACTCTGAAGAACTTAGAGGAACTTTAATGGATCTTGGAATGCAAATATATAAATTATGCTAAAAGAATTACTAAAAACATTTTATTTTTAATTAAGGAGATTAAAATGGCTAATAAACCAAAAGCAATATCAGTCCTCTCCGGAGGTCTTGATTCAACTGTATCAACAGCTTATTATGCAGATAAATATGAAATTCGTGCAATTACATTTAATTACGGCCAGAGAAGCGCTGAAATGGAAATAAAATCTTCAAAATCCATATGTGAAAAATTAGGCATTGAGCACACAGTAATAGATCTTCTATGGCTTAAAAAGCTCGGAAAATCGGCGCTGACATCTGATGAAGAAGTTCCAGAACTTAAAGCAGACGATCTAGATAATAAAGAAATTTGCGATGAAACAGCAAGAAAAGTATGGGTTCCAGGGCGTAATGTTGTCTTTACAGCAATTGCAACATCTTTTGCAGAAGCAGAAGATGCAGAAATAATTATTGTTGGTTGGGATTTAGAGGAAGCTGTTACTTTTCCAGATAATTCAAAAGAGTTCTTAAATGCATTTAATAAAGTATTAGAAATTGGAACGCTTGATAGCATTCAAATTGAAGCGCCGGTAATAGATTTGAATAAAAATGAAATTGTAAAACTTGGTGCTAAAATAAATGCACCTATGAATTTAAGTTATTCATGTTATATAGGTACTGAAACGCCTTGTGGTGTTTGCGAATCATGCATGCGGCGTAAAAGGGCATTTGAAGAGGCAGGAATTGAAGATAAATAAAATATTATTTATATCCTCCATATACTGCACCGCCATAATATTTCCAGATAATGTCAATATCTTTAAATCCAGTATCATTAAGCCAGTTAAGCTGATCAACCAGTTTAGAAGGATGATCTTCAGCTTCAGCAGCGGGTACCCATTTTTCTTCTATTTCTTGCATATCCACGTTTTTATTCATGAATTCTTTCCATTTATTAATGTAAAGTTCTTGTAAATAATCATTAGAGCCTAAAACAACATCTGCATTAAAAAATACTCCACCTGGAGTCAAAGCTTCGTATATTTTAGAATAAAATCCTATTTTATCTTCATCAGATACTAGGTGATGCAGTGCAAGTGAAGAGACGATTACATCATACTTTTCAGTAAAGTTAAAATGATAAAAATCTCCGGTAACATAATTTATGTTGTCATAATCATTTAATTTTATTTTAGCCATTTCTAGCATATTTTCAGCTAAATCAAGACATTTTACATTTGCATTACTGAATTTATCCTTCAATGATTTAGTAATTGTTCCTGTACCACAGCCAAGATCCATTACTTTGATTGAATCGTTTTTGTTAAACGGAATTGAATTGATTAAAGCATCAATCATTTCTTCATAATGCGGAATTAATTTTAATATAAGTTCGTCAAATTCTGCAGCTTCTTCTTCAAAATGAGCTTTTACTTTATCTGATTTATTCAATTCATACACTCCTGTAATTGAATTAATAAGTAATTTAAAAATAAATTTAATAGAAAAAATTAGAAAAAAAGGTTATTTAATAACCATTAAGGTTTCATCAGCGTTTACTGTGTCCCCTTCGTTAATGAAGATTTCTTTTACAGTTCCAGATTCTGGAGCGTGAATATCATTCTCCATTTTCATAGCTTCTAAAACTGCAACAACATCTCCTTCATTAACTTTGTCTCCAACATCAACTTTGAGTTTAAGGATCATTCCCTGCATTGTGGTAGTAACGCCACCTTCAACAGGTCCTGTAGGTGCTTGAACGCCTGCACTCTCAATTTCCATGTATCCTACTGGAAGAACTTTTACGTTGAACATTTCGCCGTCTACATCAACTGCATATTCTGTAGGAACTCCTGATGGTGCTTCACATGCATTTTCATCTGTGGGTGGTTTAAGTTCCTCTTCTTCTGCCTCACCTTTTAAGAATTTAGGAGCTACTGCAGGATAGAGTGCATAGGTTAAAACGTCTTCTTCTTTTTTGATGATTCCTAATTTTTCGCCTTCTTCTTTGTATTTTTCAAGTTCTGGCTCCAGAATATCTCCCGGTCTTGCATCTATTGTTTCCTCATCACCAATGATTTGCTTTCGAATTTCTTCATTCACTGGTGCTGGAGGCCTTCCATAATAACCTTTCAGGTAATCTTTAACTTCTTTCGAGACATTTTTATACCTTTCTCCACCTAATACGTTCATTACAGCTTGTATTCCCACAATCTGGCTAGTTGGAGTTACAAGAGGCGGATAGCCTAAGTCTTTTCTAACTTTGGGCACTTCTTCAAGCACTTCTTCATATCTATCAAGTGCATTTTGCTCTTTTAGTTGAGATACAAAGTTTGAAAGCATTCCTCCAGGGATCTGGTAAATCAAAACATCAGTATCTATTTGCTGAGTAATAGGATCAAGTATGCTGCTGTATTTTTTCCTTATTTCTTCGAAATACTTTTTTATATTATTTAAAAGCTTTAAATCAAGCTCTGTATCGTAAGGGGTACCTTGAAGAGCTGCAACCATACTTTCAG
>JAEYSH010000002.1 GCA_023434825.1 Methanobacteriota archaeon
ATGGGAGTTTGTATTGCAAAACTCTATAAAGAAATGAAAAATTAAATATTACACTTTAATTCATGAATATTGAATAACGCTAAAATTTTTACCTAATAATAAATGAGGGAAAAATAATGAAGTATAAGATGTATGAAGAAATCTTAGAGCAGCCGAATGCTTTAAAGGACACTTTAAAAGAAGAAAAATCGCATATGAAAGAAATTGCAGAAAAATTTGAAGAATTTGAAAAGATTTATCTTCTAGGATGCGGCAGCTCCCTTTCAACATGTTATTCTGCTAAAAGTGCTCTTGATTTTATTTCAGATAGGAATATAGAAGTTTATACGGGTTATGAGTTTTTCTATAATAAAAAAACAGGATATGAAAATGCTGGAGCAATTTTAACATCACAATCCGGTGAAACAGCGGATACTGTGGCAGCATTGAAGCATGCGAAAGAAAATAATGTTTATACAGTAGCTATAACCAATGAAAAACAATGTACAATGATTCAAGAAGCACATGACACGGTAATTACAAGCGGTGGAAGAGAAAGTGCTATTCTTGGAACTAAAACTTATATGACCCAATTAATGAGTCTTTACAATATTTTATTTAATATGAAAGGCCCCGAAGATGAAGGAGATGCAATAAACACTAAAAAAGAAATTTTAAGTGATATAAAAAAGCTTCCAGCAGTTACTGAAAGTTTAATTAAAAAAACTGAAGAAGAAGGAAAAAATAAAGCTCTAGAATTTAAAGATGATGATATTTTTTACTGTATGGGAAGCGGGCCAAACTACGGGCTTGCCTACAAGCTGGCAATGACTATGTTTATGGAAGGTGCACTAAAACATGCTTGTCCTCTTTATTCTGGTGAATTCAGACATGGATTAATTGAAAGAGCTGAAAAAGATGTTCCAGTTGTATTTTTAAACGCAGATTATCCTGGAGATGAAATGACCCACAAATCTATTGAATTTGGAGAAAAAATAGATATAAAACCTCTTATTTATAACATGAAAGATTATTCCGATATGAATAAATTAATGTCTCCTTTTACACTGGTAGTTCCATTAGAATGGTTTGTTTATTACCTTGCACACTTTAATGATGAAGATCCTGGTGCTACTAGGCACATTGGAAAAGTAAGATATTAATGAACTTCAAACTTAGATAAAAATGTAAATTAAACGATTTGATGTCACTATTAAAATAATAAAGTTAAGTTAATCTAAAATAAAAAGAAGATTATTCAAGTTTTAGTTGATGTCTTTTCTTTTCTTCTTTTGGAATAATAACAGTTAAAACACCATTATCGAATTTAGCGCTTGATTCTTCGATTTTTATTGGTTGAGTGATAGCAACACTCCTTTTTGCTTCACCGTATCTTCTTTCTTTTTTGAGGAAGTCTTCTCCTTTATATTCAGATTCATCTTCAAATATGGCCATTACTTCAAGCATATCTTCGCTTAAATCTATAACTATATCTTCTTTTTTGACTCCAGGAAGATCTGTTTTTACAATTATTGAATCATCAGTATCTATTACATCCATTGCAATTTTAGCACTTGATGCAGTGTATTCAGACATTGCTTTTTCAAAGTCGCCCTGTTTATCTCTGAAAGTGTTTATCATATCTTCAAATATTCTTTGGGCTCCGCTTCTTCCTTTTTCTAATTTCTTTTCGACAGCTGATGTATCAGTTTCGATGGTTGTTTCTTCTTTTTCTACTGGAACTCCCTCTTCTTTTACCTCTTTTTCCACTTTAACTTCTTCTTCTCCACCTTTCTCCATCTCTAACTCTTTTCTAGTCTTAATAACCTTTTTTTCAACCATTATATTCCTCCAAAGTATTAATTATTAATTCTACGCCAGAACCTTTTGAAGCTGAAATCATTAGAGGCTCATTCAGTTTACTAATATATTCATCTAAATACTTATTATTTTCTACCAAATCCATTTTGTTAAAAACGTTAATCATAGGAGTGTCAAAAACATGTTCTATTTCTTCATAGAGGCGTAATTGAGCTTCAAGCGGATAACCAGATGTTTCTGATGCATCAAAAATATATACAATAACATCTGCAAGGTGTTCAAGAGCTACCATTGCTCTAAGTTCGATGTTGTTCATATTCCTTATCGGCCTGTCTAAAAGCCCAGGAGTATCAATTATCTGGTATTTTTTCCATCTTTTTTCGAAATGCCCTATTTGAATTCCATGAGTTGTAAATGGATAATCTGCAACTTTAGGTTCGGCAGGAGTAATTTGTCGAAGGAGGGTTGATTTTCCTACATTTGGGAATCCTGCAATAACTATTGTAAATGCTTCAAAATCAATTGTAGGCATGTTTCTTAATTTCTGTTTTACAAAATCTAAAAAATCAAGTTCATCCTTTATTTGATTTACAATAGATGATATTCTACCAAATGCAGCTTTTCTAACATTTGCCGCATTTTCTGGTTTTGAACGTCTTACTTTAAAAACAAATTCATTTTCTAACTTTGTCATTAACCCTACTGCCCAATTTAAAGCTCCAAGAGACTTTTTTAGATCATCTACTCCAACCATTACGTCTATGTAATCCTGATAAAACATATGCAAGCTTTCAACCTGTGGTGTTTTATCGAGTAAATTATTTAAAGTATCCCTGGTAACCTGGAAAGCTGTTTTTATTCGGGCTTCTTCTGTCATCTTTGCTTTTTTATATCTTGGAACTTTTGAAGTTCTTACTTTATTTGCCGCTTTTTTTGCCCTGCCAAAACTTTTATCCAGTATTTCATCAGGTGTAGGTACTGTCGGTATAAACATTTAATCACGCTTTATTTACTATTATTTGTATAATTTTGAAAAATATAATTAAATCAAATTTATTGATTATAAATTAAATCATTATCAAGATTTAAATCTTATTTCATTAAATATAATTATAGATTAAAACAAGTATATATTTCTCTAATTATTCTATTTTTTATTTATTACAGTATAAAAAGTTTTTAGTATATCATTTTCAAATTAAATTAAATTTATAACACTTATTTTTAACTAAATTTACAGTTTATGATTTAAATAGTATTTATGAGATTTTTTAATATTCTATAGATAATAATACTTAATAATTATGCTATATTTTACATTTAAATGATTACTATGTTGATAAATTAAATATGTATTAATTTTTACTAAATATATATTAACTTTCAATTACATAAAATGATAGATATAATAAATGGAGGTGTTCTGTTGACTAAAGGAGATTTATATAGAACTTTAAAAGAAGATCATGAAAATGTAAAGAAATTATTAAAAGAAACTATAGAGAGCGGGAAAACTGACAAATTCTCCCAAATAAAGAAAAACTTAGAAGTTCATATGACTGGAGAAGAAAGTTTACTTTACCCCCCTATGGAATTTGTAGATGAAGAAATGGTAAAAAAAAATGAATATGAACATGATCTTGCATGGAGAAAACTTTTATTTTTAGATAATGCTGATAAAAAGGATCCAGAATGGATGTTAAACCTAAAGGAGCTTAATGATTTAATTGTTAAACATGTTGACCGAGAAGAAAAACAATTATTCCCTAAAGCATCTGAAGTATTGAGTGAAGAATCTGAAGATGATATAATGAAAATAATAGAAGAAACAAAGGAAGAAAATCTATAAATATTCTAATCCTTTCATTATCTTTTAAATGATCTATTATTCATGGAATATTTGAGAACCAAATTTAAAGATTTTTATATCCGGATAAAGCCAGCAATCAGCTGTAAGTCCCGCTTTAACGCAAGTATTATACAAAAATTCTTCTTCATTCCATCCCCATTCTAAAGCAACTTGAGGCAATAATAATCCTTTATAAGGTCCTCTTTCCATAATCAGTCCATCTTTACCAATATTAATTTTTTCAATATATTCTTCAGGTTTATTAACTTCTATAAGCTCAGGTTTAGTAAGTACACTTACTTCAACAGCAAGATTTTCTAATTCATTAGCAGTAACTGGCGAAAATCTAGGATCATTTACAGCTGCAGAAATAGCTACATCAATTACAGCATTAACAAGAGGCTCTATTGGTTCAGGATAACCTATACAACCTCTAAGAAGTCCATCCTTATTTAAGGTCACAAATACTCCCCTAAATTCTTTTAGAATATCAGGAGTATCTTCAGGGACTTCCAGCTTCTTTCGTTCTTTAATAAACATTTCAATGGCATTTCTTGCAATTTTTACTAAAAATTTACCTTCTTCTTCAGTTAACATTAAATTTGCTCCTTTATGAATAAATTTTTAATAATTAAATGAATTTACATTACTCCGCCTACTGTAGCTTCACTGACCCTAATATGCGGTCCACCATCCCCGACTGGAGCAGTCTGACCGCCTTTACCACAAAATCCAATGCTCATTTTAAAATCGCTGCCTACAGCATCTACATGATTAAGGATTTCCAGTATATTTCCAGATAAAGATACGTCCCTTAATGGCGATTTAATTTCTCCATTTTCTATCATAAAAGACTCAGCAGCGTTAAACTGGAATATACCTTTTCCAGTATCTACCTGGCCACCACGAGAACCTTTAAGATAAATTCCATCCTTCATATCTCCAATAATTTCATCGAATTTTAAATCTCCAGATTTAAGGTATGTGTTACTCATTCTAACAATTGGTTGATCTCCAACTTTAGATCTAGCATTTCCAGATGAGGAAATTCCAAGTTTTGAAGCAGTTTCTCTGGAACTTAAAAGGGAATTCAATATTCCATTTTTTACAAGTATATTCTCTGATGTTTTCACTCCTTCTGCATCGTAAGCATAATACCCAAATGCATCCATACTGGCATCATCAATAATTGTTACAAGATCTGATCCTATTTTAGTTCCCATTTTACCTTTAAGTATAGAATCATTCTGTAAAATTAGATCTGCTTCAGAAGCATGTCCTAATGCTTCATGAATAAATACACCAGTTAGTTCACAGTCCATTACCACTGGAAACTTTCCTGAAGGAGGAGAATTTGCACCTAAAAGTCTAACAGCTTTATCTGCTGCCTTTCTTCCAAATTTTTCAATGTCTTCTTTTTGAAGTACTTCAAATCCACGAGCTCCGCCTGTGCTTCCATGTCCAAACTGGATGATATTTTCATTAGATGCTACTGCATTTAAGAATAATCCAACTCTTGATTCTTCACTCTGAATTGATGTTCCTTCTGTGCTTAAAAACGCACCAGTTCCTTCTGCATCAACATAACTAACAGTTGTACTTACAATTTTATCAATGGTAGCAGCATGATTGGCTTCAGCCATAATTTCCTTTTTATCTTCAATTGAGGCATCTGAAGGAATAATTTTGGCCCTTGACTTAACTCTATCAGTTCTTGGCTCGGCTTCAGCTAGTTCAATATCACTTTTTAGCGATTTTACAAGTTTAAGAGCTGCTTCAACCATTTCATCCATTTTAGAAACTTGAGTTGTAAATGCTGAACCCCAGGCTCCGTCTTTTAATATTCTGATGGCACTTCCAAAATCAGACCCTGATCTAATCTCCTGAATTTTCCCATCTTTCATGATAATCGATGTATTTTGACTATCACTTACCCTTATGTCTGCATAATCGACTTTATCCTCTATTCTGTTTAATATTGATTGAAATAAGTCAAGATCAATTTGATTTGCCATAATATCTACCTTTTCAGTCCATTATTAATTATTCATAAATTTTAAATCTTTAAAGTACAATTTACCTATTAATTCTTTTATATTAATATGATCCTAATGCAATATAGTTTTATAGATTTTATTTATTGAATATCAAAATTAAGTGATAATATTTAAAAAACAAATTTTAAAATAATTTTTAGAAAAATATCATTATAATTTAAATATATATTGGATATATTATTATAGATAGAATACTATTTTAATTTTGTAATTAGCACCGGAAGTGATTAAATGAAGACAATAAAGGAGATAAACCAAAAAATCAAGGATGGAGATGCTGTAGTCTTAACTGCTGCTGAAATGACGCAACATGTTGAGGAAAATGGACTAGAAAACGCAGCAAAGGAAGTAGACGTTGTGACAACAGGAACATTTGGTGCTATGTGTTCTTCAGGTGCATTCTTAAACTTTGGTCATTCTGATCCTCCAATAAAAATGAATAGAACATTTTTAAATAATGTTGAGGCCTATTCTGGCCTTGCTGCAGTTGATTCATATATTGGGGCAACACAGCTTAATAAAAATCCACAAATCGGAATGGATTATGGTGGAGCTCATTTAATTGAAGATATTATTAAAGGTAAAGAAATTGAGTTAGTAGTAGAAGCTTACGGAACTGATTGCTATCCTCTTAAAGAAGTCGAAACCATTATAGACATTGATAGTTTAAATCAGGCCACAATGATAAATCCGAGAAACTGTTATCAAAATTATGCAGTTGCCACAAATTCAACTGATGAAACCCTTTACACTTACATGGGGACCTTACTTCCTAATTACGGGAATGTAAGCTATTCCAGTGCAGGACAATTAAGTCCACTTCTTAATGACCCTTATTTTGAAACAATAGGCTTAGGGACTAGAATATTCCTTTGTGGAGCAGAGGGATATGTAATTGGAGAAGGAACTCAACATTCCACAGAAGGGGAAAGAAAAAATGGAGTTCCTGTAAGTTCAGCTGGTACTTTAATGCTCATGGGAGATATGAAGAAAATGAGCAGTGACTTTGTAAGAGGAGCGACAATGCAAAAATACGGCCCTACACTTTACGTTGGAGCTGGAATACCTATACCTATCTTAAATGAAGATATAGCTAAAAGAACTGCAATTAGTGATGAAGAAATAACTTGTCGTGTTATAGATTATGGAGTTGGAAGACGTAGCCGTCCAATGATTAAAGAAACCAATTATAAAGAGCTAAAAACTGGAAAAATTGAAGTTAATGGAATGGAAATTAAGACATCACCACTTTCATCCTACAAAAAAGCGGAGGAAGTGGCTAATGAGCTTAAAGACTGGATAAACAAAGGTAATTTTTACTTAACTGAACCTGTAAATCATATCCCTTCTTCAGGTTACACAGTTAATCCTCTTGAAATTAAGAAACCTTCAGTTCTTGTAAAGAACATTGAAAGCAAACCTGTGATAATAGCCCACCCTACAGATGAAATAAGCGACGTTGCCAGAAAACTTGTAGAAAATAATATTAACCATCTACCTGTTGTGGACAAAGAAGGTAAGCTCATGGGAATTATAACATCATGGGACATTGCAAATGCTATTGCTAAAGGTAAAGTTAAATTAAGTGATGTTATGACCAGAAAAGTCGTGATTGCGAGGGAAGATGAACCCGTAGATGTTATAGCTAGAAGAATAGATAAATATGAGATTTCTGGGCTTCCAATTGTTGATAAAGACAAAAAGGTAAAAGGAATGATTACCGCAGAAGATATTTCCCGTTTAATTGGTGAAAGTGCAAAAAACAATGACGAGGTGGAATTATGAGAGCATGGTTAAAGTTTTCACCAGATATAGTTAATAAATCAATAATTTCAGATGCAATAAAGAAATATAACATTACATTCAACATACTAAGAGCAAATATCACTCCTAAAGGCGGTAGAGCGCTTATTGAACTTGACGGTGAAAATGTAGATGAGAGCATTGCTTACATGGAAAGTCAGGGCATACATGTAGATCCAGTTAAAAAAGTTTTAAAAAGAGATGAAGAAAAATGCGTGGATTGCGGTGCATGTGTCTCTTTGTGCCCTGTTAAAGCAATTTGCATAAAAGATGATTGGAGCATTGGAATAGACAATGAAATGTGTATAGGATGTGGATTCTGCACTGGTTCATGCCCAATGAAAGCCATAGCAATTGTTGAATAATTACTTTTTTCTTTTTATTTTTTTTAAGGCATCTTTACGAACTGATTATTATCAAAAATCCAAATGTCTTCAGTCATTTTTTTACCTAAAAGATAATACAAAATGTATACATCCAGATGTACATTTGATAAGTAAAATTTAACGTCTTTAACTTCGTTTAGCGCTTCATTTATTTCCTTTAAGGCATCTGAATGAAATCCATTTATCTGTATATATTCAGCGTTTTTATATGAAGTTTCGGGGATTTTTTCAAAGCTGTGCTGGTATAAAATAATACAGCGATTACATTTACTTTCAATAATGGCTTTTAAGGCTATGCTTTCATCATGGGCTGTTGTAACAAGGGTACATTTTTCTAATGGAAAATCTAAATCCATTTTTAACACTCCTTTAAATTTATATTTTCAAATCAATTTTATAAACGAGAATTATATTTTAATTCTTTAAATAAAATATTATATTTAGTACCATTATTTCTATCTAGCTTAATTTTTCCATCAAGCTGACTAACAAGACTATTAACTAATTGCAAGCCAAGAGTATCTGTTTTAGTAATATCCAAATCTTCAGGAATTCCAATTCCATTATCTTCAACAATAAGATTAAAATATGAATTTTCTTTAAAGAGTTCGATATTTATTTTATTTTCATTTTTGGAATCATTATATGTAAAAGCATGCTTAATTGAGTTTAAAACAAGTTCATTAATCATTAAACCACAAGGAATTGCAGTATCAATATCAAAAAACACATTATTAACATTAATTTCATGAATGATACCTGAGTAAGGAGCATATGTGCTTAAAATACCTAAAACTAGGTTACGAATATAATCTCCAAAATCAATATTTACAAGATTTTCTGATTGATATAATTCACCATGTATAAGTGCCATTGATCTAACACGTGTCTGGCTATCCCTTAGGGCTTCTAAAGCTTTTTCATCTTTAATAACATTAGATTGTAGGTTTAAAAGACTTGACATAATCTGTAAATTATTTTTAACTCGATGATGAACTTCTCTTAATAATAATTCTTTTTCTTTAAGAGATTTCCTGAGGGCTTTTCTTGATTGTTTCTTATCTGTGATATCTAAAAGTGAAATAAGCCTTTGATTAGTCCCAGGGATTAATGCAACAGTTGCATAAACATCTTTAAGCTCCCTTTTGCTGTTCATAAATTTGAATTCATAATTTCTAGGGACCGAATGGGGACTAACACTTCTAACTTTATGATATCCTTCAATTCGTCTTAAGTCCTCATCATCACCAATAAAATCTATAAATTTAATTTTATCTTCAATTTCTTCTTTAGAAGAACCATAAAGTTTTTCAAACTCTGAATTTACAAGAGATATCTTTTTGTCTTCTTCAATTATTATTGTTGCAGTGCCTGTATTTTCAAAAATAGCGCGATATTTATGTTCACTTTCTTCTAATTCATTTATTAATTGTTTAAGTTTAATATCTGACCTAATTGAGATAATTCCATAAGCTAAATCATCAGCAAGCTCTTTAAGTAATTCAATTTCTTCTTTATCAAATCGATCTTTCTCTGAAGAATAGATAGAAATTATACCAACAATATTGCCCCTACTTAAAAGAGGTAAACTAATGACAGATTCATATCCTCTTTTAAGAGCCTCATTACTCCAAGGAGCAAAATTTTCTAAGTTAATATCATTAATTATAAATTCTTTTCTGTTTCGATATGCATTTACACAAGGATATCTTCCAAATTCATTATTGTCTAGTTGTATAGTAATATTTTCAATAAATTTTTCATTCCCTGCCAAAGCTACTGGATGTAGAACTTTCTGATTATTATCAATATAGCCAACCCACGTGAACTTATAATCGCCATTATCAATTATTACATTGCAAATTTCTTGTAAAAGCTCTTTTTCATCTTTTGCACGTATTAAAATTTGATTACAATCACTTATGGTCTTAAGTGATCTGTTTATCCTTATTAAATGGTTTTCAAGTTTTTTACGATCTTTTATTGGATGAGTGTTTAGCACAATACCTTCTATTTCTGGATTATCTATCAAATTTTGAGCAATTGATTCAACAGGAAGATATTTTCCATCAAATTTACGTATTCTAAACTCCGTAGGAATTCCAGGGTTTTTTTCCTTGTAAACATCATTTAAATCCTTTGCAACCTTTCCAACGTCATCAGGATGAATAAATTCTAATGGGCTTTTACCAATAAGGGATCCTTCAGGATAACCAAGAATTCTGGATGATGATGAATCAAAAGTAATTAGACCGTTTTTATCAAGAATTCTTATAATATCTGTAGAATTATGAATCAACGCCTTTAACTTCTTTTCACTCTTTATTAAAGCATTTTCAGCTTCTCTACGCTCTTTAATATCTCTACTTACTCCCACTATTTCCTTAACTTTCCCATTATCATCAGTTACTAGAGTTGTCACTACTTCAGTAGGTATAATACTTCCATCTTTACAGGTTTGTAATATTTCATGAGTTTGAACCCTAGCTGATTCATCTCCATTTAAAAATGCATTTATACGCAGGGGTAAATTTTTTTCAACGAATTGATAACATTCTGGAGTTAAAACTTCGTCCATAGATTGAGATAGCACTTCTTTATAGGTATAACCCCTTAAATTATATACAGAAGGGCTCACATACTTGAATTTCCAGGAATTGATATCTAAAATCCAAACAACATCCCCTACACTTTCAGAAATTATACGATACTTCTCTTTTGAATCAGCTAATTTTTTTTTAGCTTTTTCTAATTGATCTATCCTATTTTGAAGTTTTTTAATAAGATGCCTGTTATATCC
>JAEYSH010000036.1 GCA_023434825.1 Methanobacteriota archaeon
TTGTACATCTATTGGAGAGTTGAATCTGTCTTCTGGTAAGTTTTGTATTGCATTCATGACTTCTTGGCTTGCGTTGTTTTGTTCAGCTTGTTGAGTTAATTCTTGCTTATCTGCAGGATAATTCATACCTTTTAATGCTTTTTCAATTTCTATAGTCATTCCACCACGTTGGGCCATAGTATCACCTCTTTTTATAATTTGCTATCTTATTAAAAAGATAACTTTAAATAAGCTGTTTAAATTTTAATAATCAATGAAAGAATAAACCAGATGAAATTTTTATGTGCATCTCATCTGTAGGTTATACTTTTGAAGTTCTTCCTTTTTAAAAGTTACTACTAATTTAGTAAAAATTATTACAATAAAAAATTAGAATGATATAAAATAACTCAAGAAAATTTTAACAAAATGAGTTTAAAATTAAGCTATTAATAAAGATTTAACGGGATTAAATATTAAATTAGCTAAAAGAGGTGATTAAGTGGGAATTTTAGACCCTTTAAAAAAATCTGGTGATGATGTTGGTAGCAGAACTAGAGGGATCCCAGATAGTATCTGGGCAACATTTATGGGTGGATTCTTAATTCTTGCAGT
Source organism: Methanobacteriota archaeon (assembly GCA_023434825.1). GTDB lineage: Archaea > Methanobacteriota > Methanobacteria > Methanobacteriales > Methanobacteriaceae > Methanobacterium_D. Next base: position 595 of record JAEYSH010000036.1, read on the forward strand.
AGGGATTATAGGTTTAATAGCAGGTCAGCCATGGCTTTTTCCAAGTTTAGGACCAACAGCATATCTCCAGGTTGAAAATCCAGGACTTCCAAGTGCCAGAATTTACAATATTATAGTGGGTCATTATGTTGGAATTGCAGCAGGGTTAATAGGAATTGCTATTTTTGGCCTTTGGAGCATCCCTTCAGTTCTTATAAGTCATCATTTGCTCCCTGCTTGGGTAGGGGCAGCCGCAATTGCAATTGCATTAACAATAATTATTAACATGTTTCTACGTGCTTCACATCCTCCAGCAGCAGCTACAACACTATTAGTATCTTTAGGGGCATTTACAACACCAACACAAATATTATCATTGATTATAGGTGTTTTAATCCTTGCTATAATAGGTGAAGCACTTAGACGAATTAGATTAAGTGGGAATGAGAATAAATCTTCAAAAAGCTAATAAAACAAGAATATTGAATTTTAAATTAATTTTTAAATAGTGTAGGAATTCCTATGGTTTCAGAGCTCGAAATATTAATAACTGCTTTAATAGTTGCATTAGTTTTCGTATTTATTCATTTAGGTTCACCAAGGATTTATGGTTATTCTGAACATTATAAAAAGAGAATATTATCTTTTTCTGGCGGTGTAGCTGCTGCTTATGTATTTTTAGATCTTTTGCCTGTGATTCAAAGGGCTGACCCTCATTTACACGCAATTTTTGCCAATAATCCTATAATATTTTTATTTTTAGAAAAAGCAATTTTTGGAGTGGCTTTCATAGGGTTTATTACCTTTTTTGTTTTAGAATATTTAGCAAATAATTCAAGAGAAATTGAATCAAAAAAGAATAAAAAAGATATTTCAGATACTTCAGCATCTAGAAATGTATTCTATGTCCATTTAGCTTTAACTGCGCTTGTTAGTCTAATTATATGTTATTCAATCCGTTTTGAGATTAAAAATACAGGATTAGCAATATCATTATACACTATAGCATTATCTTTACACTTTTTTGTTTCAGATCGTTCCATGGAAGAACATTATCAAAATTTCTATGTAAAATATGGACGCTATACGCTTGCAGTAATGCCATTAATTGGATGGTTTTTATCAGCATTATTTCCAGAAAGAGAATCAGAGGCCTATGTATTATTAGCTTTTATTGCAGGGGCAGTTTTATTCAACGTTATAAAAGATGAAATACCGCGTTTAGGGACAGGTAGTCCAATGTACTTTTTTATTGGCGCTATATTCTATTCTGGGCTTTTGTTAATATTGCCTTGGATTAAATGAAGAATTTAATATTTTTTGTCTACTTTTAATTTAGTTACTTTATAATGAATATTATAAATAATATATATTATAGAATTATTATTAATATGATGAATTATTAAAAAGCATTGCTTAAAAGGCATTAAGATGATTAGATGGCTTATCGACTAATAATAATCATTCTTCCATATTATCGGAATATTGATGAAGTCAGAAATATTCTAAAAAAATATGATGTACTTAGCTCATGGCATGTGGAATCATCTGAAGATGAAATAGTATATTATGTTATAATACGTAGAGCAAAAACTGAGTCTCTTATAAATACATTACAAAAACGTTTTTCAGGTTTAGAAGGCTTTAGAGTAAGTTTATTACCTGTCGAAGCATCAATTCCCATTCCTGAACCTCTTGAAAAATCATTGCTAAAAAATAGAGAAACAGAAGAAGAACGAGAAGATTCAACACTTGAAGAATTAACAGACCGTTTAGACCAAACTAAATTTATAAATAGGCTAAGTCGTCATGAAATATATGCAAATATATCAGATATGGCTAAGCTATCAAACATATTCATCTTAATGGTTGTTTTATCTGCAATTGTTGCTGCAATTGGTGTATCAAATAATAATGTGGCAGTCATAATTGGGGCAATGGTTATTGCACCATTTTTAGGGCCTAATATGGCTTTATCACTTGCTACTACTCTTGGAGATACAGAATTAGCTAAAGAATCAATTAAAAGTAATTATATAGGTTTATTAATAGCTTTTTTATTATCTACAATCCTTGGATTGATTTTCACAGTTGACCCTACAGTTCCGGAGGTTGCTTTAAGGGCAAAAACAAATCTTGGAAGTATAACACTTGCTTTTGCTTCTGGTATCGCTGGGGCTTTAGCTTTTACTGCGGGATTCAGTACTACATTAATTGGAGTAATGGTTGCTGTTGCATTACTTCCGCCACTTGTAACTTGTGGTTTATTATTTGGCTCTGGCGAGTATTCCCTTGCTTTGGGTGCTTTTTTATTGTTTTTTATAAATTTAGTCTGTGTTAATTTGGCAGGGATTATAACATTTAAATTCCAAAATATACGCCCAATTTATCCTGAAAGGATAAATAATGCTAAAAAAATGACTAATATTGCCTTAATACTATGGACTTCTTTACTATCACTATTTATTGTTTTAATATTTCTTTACAGGGGTGCTTTTGGTGTATTACTGCTTGGATAAAATATAGTTGATGTAATGAGTTGATTAAAATGAATGACCCAAATGTAATTTTAGTAGTTATAATGGGGGCAATACTACTTTCGGGCCTTATTTCAGCTCTAATTAAGGAAAGATTTCTTCCATCTGTGCCTATATTAATGTTAATTCTGGGAATAATTATAGGGCCACAAGGGTTTGAATTACTTAGTTTAGGGCCTTTAAATGAACAATATACTATTATAGAAGCGGTCTGTCGTATAACTCTTGCTATTTCTTTAATGGGGGTTGCACTTAGAATACCACGTTCATTTATCCCTAAAAACTGGAAATCACTCGCAGTGATTTTATTAGCTGTTATGCCATTAATGTTTATAAGCAGTGGATTATTAGTTTATTTCATTATTGGTTTACCTTTTTGGCTTGCAATGCTCATAGGGGCTTGTATTACACCTACTGACCCTGTTGTATCATCTACAATTGTAACAGGTAAACTTGCAGAAAAAACTATTCCTGGAAGGATAAGAAATTTTATTTCTACTGAATCTGGAGCTAATGATGGTTTAGCATTGCCATTTGTTTTATTAGCTATATTAATCCTACAACATACCACAGAGAAGGCATTAACTATCTGGGCAATAGATATTATCTTTTATAAAATTGGAATTGGCTTGTTATTTGGATTATTAATGGGATTTTTAGCAGGATATATTCTTAAAATAGCTGAAGAAAAAGCCATAATTGAAAAAATTAATTTTTTAAGTTATACGCTTGCATTATCTCTTTTAACCGTAGGCGCTGCAGAATTATTGGGGCTTAATAGTATTTTCGCTGTCTTTATTGCAGGACTTGCTTTTGACCAGATAATTCATGGTAAAGAAAGGGCAGAAGAAGAAAAATTCCAGGAAGCAATTAATAGATTCTTTGTACTGCCAGTATTTATTTTATTTGGAGCTACAATTCCGTGGGAAGCATGGTTTAATCTAGGATTTCCAGGATTAGCTTTATGTGTTGCTATTTTGTTTTTGCGCCGCCTTCCATTTGTAATAGCACTTAAACCCACAATGAATATATTTAAAAATTTTAAAGATTCATTGTATGTGGGTTGGTTTGGCCCTATAGGCGTTGCAGCAATATATTATTTGAGTTTTTCAGTAATAGAAATAGGAAATGAAGTATTTTGGGAGATAGGCACTCTAATAATTTTTACTTCAATTTTAGTGCATGGTTTAAGCGCTACACCCCTTACAAGGATTTATAGTAAAAATAGGAGGTAATTATATGACATTAATGGACTGGTATTTTCAAAATGGAATGGATATTTTAAGGGTAATTGCTGTTGGAGTACCCATGTATTTTATTTTAGTTTTTTTATTGCATATTTCTGGAAAGCGTACACTTTCAAAAATGAATCAATTTGATTTTGTAATTACAATAGCATTTGGGTCAACTATAGCTTCGATTTTACTTCAAAAAAGCATAACCTTAATTGAAGGAATTACCGCTTTAACACTCTTAATTATTTTACAGTTTGTTGTAACATGGTCTTCTGTTAGGGTTTCCTTCATTGATAATTTAGTGAAATCCGAACCATCACTTGTTTTTTATAAGGGAAAATTTCTTAAATCCAATATGAAGTCAGTAAGGATTACTGAGTCTGAAATTTATTCAGCAATGCGAAATAATGGCGTTACTGATATTAAAAATGTTTACCATATTATTCTTGAAACTAATGGTTCATTAAGTGTTATAAATAAACCTGATAAAGAGGCTATCCCTCCAGATATTAATGTAAAATAAGTATATCCCTTATTTTAATTGATTATATTTCATAAATTGTCTCTTAATAATTAGAAATCTATATATTACATTTTCAATAAATATTATTACATCGTATAATAATAGGTGATAATATGAATGCAAAAGATTTAGAAGGAAAAGATATTATTGATGCTGATGGAAATAAAGTGGGAGAAGTAGATGGTATTGAAATAGATGAAACTAGAAACACTGTAGTTGGAATAAGAGCAAAAGAAGCCAGTCTTTCAGCGAAATTAGGTATGGGTGAATCAAGAATAATTCCCGTTGAAAATATTCAAGCATTAGGTGAAAGTGTAATATTAAAAAAAATGGCAAGACGAATGTAAGAATTTTTCATAGTGATTTAAATATGAAAATGGAAGTGAAAAAATGAATAAAAGGCTTCTAGCCTTAATTGCTGTTATAATTATTATAATTATAGCCGCTGTAGCTATCTATTCTTTAACACGTCCAGAAGAACCAGCACCAGAAAATCAAACAGTTCCTGTAATTCAAAATGATACTCAAAATAATCAGACTAATCAAACCGTAAACCCAAACACAGTTTTAATACAAAATGATGCATTTAATCCGCGAAATCTTACTATTAGAACCGGTACTACTATCCAATGGATAAATAGGGATAATACTCAACATCAGATAGTTAGTGATTCAGGGACATTCCAAAGCCCAGTATTAAGTAATGGAGGTTCATATAACTTCTATTTTGCTCAACCGGGCGTTTATGGTTATCGCTGTGGAATACATCCAACAGAAATAGGTGTGATAACAGTAAGAGATTGAAATTTAAATTATTTATTTTTTACTTTTTCATTTTAGAGTTGTTATATGTTTAAAGTTCGCTGTAACGTGATTATTCCATATAAAATAATTAAAAGCAAAATCCATATTATTAGAGATCTTCTACGCATTATTTTTGCAGTTTCCAATGCTTCATCTTTCAATGGTTCTATTTTCTGCACAATAAATGATATTGTTGCTGTAAGATTGATACAAACAAAATTAACACAAAATAATAGAAATGCACCAAAAGCTAAAATATAATTTCCAGACCCTAGAAGAAGTCCAAAAGCAGCAAGCGGTGGTAAAAGCGCTACTGCAATCATTACTCCAACAAAAGCGCTGGTTAATCCACTTGTTACTGCAAGTGAGCCTGCAAGTCCAGATGCAAGTGCTAGAAAGAAACTTCCTCTTGCTACATCAGTTCTTAATACTATAGATGGATTTTGGGGGTTAATTGTAAAGATTATGCCCATGATTATTGAAATTATCGATGCTAATAAAATTCCTATTAAATTTGTTTTTATGGCGTTATAAGCAAATTTCTTGTTTCCCATAACATTTGCCAATGCTAGTCCAATGCTTGGTCCAATTAATGGTGTAATTATCATAGCTCCAATTATGACTGCCACATCATCATTTATAAGGCCTATTGATGCAACAAAAGCTGATGCAGCCACCAGTATCATGTATATTTTTGAAAGTTCACTCATTTCAGATACTTTTGTGTAGATCTCTTCCCTGCTGATTCTTCCTTGTGGATTTTCTACTTCTTCATTGTTTTTATCATCTTCAGGAATGGGAATAAATGTTTCTATGGGTAATATTATTATTCTGAAATTTTCAAGTTTAGAATATCTTTTTTGTAAAATTTCAAGTAACTTTTCGCTTTTATTTTGTTCTACAATTATATTGAATTTTAAATATGTTTCGGAGGACTCATCGTATTCATAATCCATAACGTTGAATTCATTTAATAATTTATCTGTTTCTTCTTTTTTTTCTTTGGGTAAAACAACTTCAATTAATCGAAATGCCATTTTATCAGTAATATATTAGTAATTTGAAATTATTAACTTTTCTTGTAGTTATTAAAATGGTTATATTTTTGGCAATATTATTCTTATTAATATTTGATTATTTTTGTGGATTTGTTAGGTCAATAGGGATATATGCAGTTTTATTATCTTATAGAATATTTGAAAATTTGCTTTTGTATAATTAAAAATCAAAATAGATGCTATTTTAAATAGATTCTTCATTTTTTCGTTAAATAAGATTTTAAAAAGTACTGCTCCCCCATAAAAATTACAATAATGACTATTATAGCCAGAATAATAATAAAAATGTCTGTTTGAAGTTTCATCCAGACGAAAGCGCTCAATGCAATAATATTCAGCAGAATAGAAACAGTTATGATAGAAGCTCTTGCATTTATATCTTTTCTAATGCCTCTTAACACTCCCCACTGGAAAATAATATCCATAACAAGATAAAAAATGGCTCCAATAGATGCAATTCGGCTTAAATCAAATAATATAGTTAATATTGAGCTTATAATCAGTAGATAAACAAGCATATGTTTCTGTACTGTTCCTTTCATACCCAAATTACTGTGCGGAATTAATTTCATTTTTGAAAGCATAGCGGTCAAACGGGAGACGGCAAATAAACTTCCAATACATACGGTGACAGTGGATAAAATGGCAATTCCCACTGTAAACCACACCCCATATACTCCCAAAGTGGGGCTTGCAGCGGCTGCAAGGGCATAATCTTTTGCAGCGATTATTTCGGGCACAGAAAGGCTACTTGACACTGCCAGGGCTATAAATACATATAATACTGCTAATATGGCAATGGAAATAATAATCGATTTTCCAATATTTTTATGAGGTTCCACAATTTCAGCACCGCTATTTGTAATTGTAGTAAAACCTTTAAAACTTAGAAGTGCCAGAGCAAAGGAAGCAGCAAGCCCTAATCCTTGCTGAGCAGGTATAGTCGGAGGAGCAACTCCTAACGAGAAAGTTTCGGGAAGAGCTCCTAAAGAAAAACCTGCCGCCATTAATGCAGCAAAAGAAAAAATAGCAAGTCCAACAATTTTAATTACGGAAATTGCAGAAGTAAAAGTTTCGATTATATAATTTTTTGATATATTGACCAGGAAGGCAAAAATAAGTAATCCTACTCCGAGTGCAGGTACGAGCCAGCTTTGTGGACCTATATTGAAAAGTTGGAGTGTGTATGTTCCAAAGGTACGGGCTATCAGGCTTTGAGAAAGTACCATAGAAGCAGCCATTAAAAGGGCAGCAGATGCTGTAATTGTTCTTTTTCCATAGACTTTTACAAAGAACATTCCAATCCCTCCTGCTGAGGGATAAGAATTGGACATTTTTACATATGTGTAGGCACTGCATGATGCAATGATTGCACCGCCGATATATGCAAGAGCCAATAAATTTCCAGCAAGTTGTGCGACCTGACCTAATACTGCAAAGATTGCAGCTCCGAGCATTACTCCGGTTCCCATTCCAACAGCACCCCAAAGAGTAATGCTTCCTTTTTTATAATCTTTTTGACCCATTAGCATAACCAACCATTTATAACAGATTAATCAGTGTTAATGCAGTATTTTCCAAATGCAACTATCTTTTAGTTATTTTTATAACAGCTACGATCGAAAATTCAGTATAAATTGAACAGTAAAAAAATCAAATAGTTCGTTTTATTATAAGTTATCCGTCATTTGTTGATAGAAGTCTTGAACATAATTCAAAGAACCTCCACATTTACATTTCCATACAAAATCATGGGAACGGTATTCTTCTTTAAGTTTATATTGCCTTCCACAGTTTTTACAGATAATATAAGGCATTTATTCACCATAATTTTTTTAAAAGAGAGCATCTAAAAAATGGAAATTATATCATATGTTATTAATGCTCGTAATTAGTAATATTATATACTTCATTTTATATTACTTTTTAATATAATTTCAAGTGGTAAAAATAAAAAATAAAGGAATTTTTACATATTGCAATTATTTTTCAACCCAATTTCCAGATTTACCTTTATGGTATTTCTCTTCTACTGCAGACCATGCTACTTTATGGGAAACAGCTTCTCTTGATTCATTGCCTCTACGTTCTTTTGGGTTTGCATATTGATCCCATGCACTGTTAAATGCTTCCCGGTAAATATCCTGTGCATGATCAGGCAAATATTCCTTTACATCTTTGGGTAAGTCCTCATTTTTATTATATGGCATAATATGTCCTTCTACAACTCTTTTTGGAACTAAAATTCTTCAAAAAAATCAAAGATTTTTTTGGGACGCAAAACTGCAAAAAATTCTATTTTTTGTGTAAAGAAAATACTATGCATTTTCTTTAGCTTGAGTTTGCAAGTTTTTATTTTTTGCCTCTGAACACTATCG
>JAEYSH010000045.1 GCA_023434825.1 Methanobacteriota archaeon
CACTCGGATTCTGGAATATGAGTTGCAATAGCGCTTGTTACGTGTTTAATAACCCTGTCAATGATGTGTTTTCTTAAATCTCCTTCTTCAAGGTCTTTAAATTCAAGAATTACTTCTTCATTATTTACTTCAACATTGCTTACATAAGGTACATCCTTTAGTTCAACTTCTTCATCTATCGGTATTTCAATTTTATAATCATTTACGAGTATTTTTCGAACACCTAAACGATATTTTTTACCTAAAAGTTGAGTTAAAGGTTTTTTAATACGTAATAATGCATCGTGAGCTCGCCCACGTCTTCCAGATTCCATTTCAATTTTAAGGGTGTCATTATCTAAATTCCAGTTTACTATTTTTGAAGCATCCTGTTTCTGGTCTTCTGGAACTCCCTTTAAGAATATTTCCTCATTAGCCTCTTCAATAAATTTTTTAATATCCTCTTCCGCCTCACTGGCGTCTTTACTAAATGTAATTTCTCCTTTAAGCGTGAATTTCATTTCTCCACCTTCTAAAAATCATTCTTTATTATTTGTAAAATCTATAATCTTTTCAGCCATTATCTCACAGAATATGAGATCATCTATAGTTGCCAGGGTTGTCCTTAGTGATCTCGACTCTAAATCGCAAATAAGGTTATTTCCTTCCACATGAGCCTTTACAAAATCCATATTATCTGGCTTAAGTGAACCTAAAGCAATTTGAGCTTCTTCATCTGTATTGTAACTAAATGTAATTTTGGAGTTAATTTCCATGTTATTATTCTCTTAAAATTATCTTAAAATATTTTCCGCAATTTTTTCTATGGATTTAAATGCCGCAGAATCTGGATATTCAACAAGAGGTTTGCCTTCCATATCTGCCATAATCACAGCTTCATCACGCGGAATACTTCCAATAACTTCAATATTTATTTCTTTAAGTTTTGAAACTACAAAATTTTCCTCTGTTTCATTTGAAACTTTATTAATTACCGCTGCAATTTTAGAAATTCCAATATCATTGGCAAGTCTTTTAATTCTTCCGGCGGTTTCAAGGGATTTAAGTCCAGGCTCAACAACTATTATCATTAAGTCCACAGCTTCTGCAGTTTTCCTTCCTAAATGCTCTACGCCGGCTTCCATATCTAAAATGACAATTTCATCTTTTTTAAGTATTAAATTACGCATTAATGCTTTAAGAAGTACTGATGCAGGACAAACACATCCTTCTCCGCCTTTATCTACAGTACCCATCACCAGAACCTTTAAATTTCCTGATTTATCATAATTTATGGATAAAGATTCAGGCAGATCACTTATTTTTGGATTCATCTTAAAAACTTCTCCAAAGGCCGCTCCAGATTCTGCACCGGTTCTTTCTTTTATCAGGTCTTTCATCTTCGAGATTGGAGTAATTGGCTCTGTTATTCCCAGACTTGATGCAAGGTTCATGTCTGGATCTGCATCAATAGCGAATACTTTATAACGTTGTGACAATATACATCCTAATGTTCCAGAAAGGGTTGTCTTACCGACCCCTCCTTTTCCAGTAATAGCGATTTTCATAAATTCCACCTATTTATATATGATCATATGACCAATGAGATAGTACTATTTCTAATAATATAGTGATCATCTGTATATATAGAAGGAAGCATTTATTAAGTTATACATCAAGAAAATATATAGAGGAGGATTATTAATGAGACCATACACAAGAAAAGAATACATTAGAAAAATTCCTGGTTCCAGGATAGTTCAGTATGATATGGGAAATCTTTCAGCAGAGTTCCCTTTAACAGTAAGTCTTGCATTAAAAAAACCAGCGCAGTTATCACATAACTCATTGGAAGCAGCAAGGATTGCTACAAACAGATATATGCAAAGAAGAGCAGGTAGGATGGGTTACCATCTTAAGATAAGGGTATATCCTCACCACATCGTAAGGGAAAATCCAATGGCAACTGGTGCAGGTGCTGATAGGGTACAGGATGGTATGAGAAAAGCATTCGGAAAACCTGTGAGTTCTGTTGCAGTTGTAAAAGCAGATCAAAGAGTTTTAACAATAAAAACTAATAAAAGAAATTTCAATGATGCAAAAACAGCTCTAAAAAGAGCTTCAATGAAATTCCCTGTCCCATGCAGAATAGTTGTTGATAAGGGAGAAGAATTAATAAAATAAGTTTTATGCTTATTTAGAGGTAAACATGGGCTTTGAAAAGATTTAAAATCTTTATGAGTCCAAAGATCAATGAAAATTAGATAATTGATTATAAAATACCTCTAATTGCTAATAAAAAATAAATATGCATATTTAAATAAAATGGAATGAGTAGCATGAAGTATGTCGAATTTTTTGAGGGGCTTAAAAAGGAAGATGTAGCAATTGCTGGTGGAAAAGGCGCAAATTTAGGGGAATTAACCCAGGCAGGAATACCTGTACCTCCCGGATTTGTTATAACCGCAGCAACCTATGATAAATTTATTAAAGAAACTGGTATCTTTGATGAAATAATGGGCATTCTTGATGCTATAGATGTCGATAATAATAAACAACTTCAAGAAGCCTCAGTGAAAATTAAAAAAATAATAATTGATGCTTATATGCCTGATGATATAAGAACAATTATTTTAGAGGCTTACAATGCGCTATGTCAGCGTGTTGGGCAAGAAGATGCATTTGTTGCAATTAGATCATCTGCTACTGCTGAAGATCTTCCTGAAGCATCATTTGCAGGTCAACAGGACACATTCTTAAATATTAAAGGTACAGATGAAGTTTTAAAGTTTGTACAAAAATGTTGGGCTTCATTATTTGAGTCCAGAGCTATTTTTTACAGAGAAGAAAATGATTTTGATCACTCTAAAGTTTATATCGCCGTTGTAGTTCAGCAAATGGTTGATGCTGAAAAAGCAGGCGTAATGTTTACAGCCCACCCTTCAACCGGTGAAGAAAAATTACTAATTGAAGGTGCATGGGGATTAGGAGAAGGTGTTGTATCTGGTACAGTAACACCCGATACTTGCTGGATTGAAAAGAAAACCGGCGAAGTCCTTGAATATGTAATCAGCGAAAAAAATGTAATGTTTACAAAAGACCCGGAAACTGGAAAAACTGTTAAAATAGAAGTTCCATCCGATATGAAAAAGAAAAGGGTTTTAAGTGAAGAGGAACTCGATGCACTTACCAAAATGGGTAGGAGAATCCATGAACACTATGGTTCACCTCAAGATACTGAATGGGCCATAACTAATGGAGAAGTTTTCATGTTACAGTCAAGACCTGTAACTACAATTAATGCAGGTAACGGAGCTGCAACTGGAGAAATTGAAGAAGAAAGGGAAATTGTCACTAAAGGACTTGGTGCAAGCCCCGGAATGGCTTCAGGTGAAGTTAAAATTATCAGCAGCACTGATGAACTTGACAAAATACTGGAAGGAGATATTCTTGTAACAGTTATGACCACTCCTGATATGGTTCCTGCAATGAAAAGGGCTGATGGAATTATCACTGATGAAGGTGGAGTAACCTGTCACGCAGCAATTGTTTCAAGGGAACTTGGAATTCCTTGTGTTGTTGGAACAGGCAATGCTACAAGTATCCTTGAAGAAAATGAAATTGTAACCCTTGATGGGAACAAAGGAACTGTCTACAAGGGAAAAATAGCAGAATCAGAGAAAAAAGAAACCTCAGAAGAACAGCCAACCATGGCACAAGCACCTATAATTACAGTAACTGAAGTAAAAGTAAACGTCAGTATGCCAGAAGCAGCCAAAAAAGCTGCTGCAACTGGAGCAGATGGTGTAGGTCTTCTTAGAACTGAACACATGATGTTAACCTCTGGAGTTCACCCTAAAAAGTTTATAATGGATGGAAAAGAGGACGAATTAATTAAAATCCTTGTTGAAAACATTCTTAAAGTTGTAGATGAATTCTATCCAAAACCAGTATGGTACAGAACTCTTGACGCACCAACAGATGAATTTAAGTCACTTGATGGTGGAGAAAACGAACCATACGAACATAACCCAATGCTCGGATGGAGAGGTATCAGGAGAGAATTAGACGAACCTGAAATCTTGAAAGCTGAATTTAAAGCTATTAAGAAGCTCCATGAACAGGGATATACAAACATTGGAATTATGATTCCATTGGTACAGCACCCTGATGAACTCAGGAAAGCCAAGCAAATAGCTGAAGAAGTAGGCTTAAAACCTCAAAAGACCATTGACTTTGGTATCATGGTAGAAACACCTGGTGCAGCTTTAACAATTGAAGATTTCATTGCTGAAGGGGTAGAC
>JAEYSH010000062.1 GCA_023434825.1 Methanobacteriota archaeon
ATTTAAGGTGTTGATTAGATCTGAAATAAACTAGACTTAAGATAGGCCAAATCATGAATAAAAGCTAATTAATGTAAACTAATTAATTTCAACAATTTTAAGAAACTTATGTAATTAATAAGCTGAATGTATATCAAATATCACGAAAACAGAAGGTTATACTTCCCGTGTAAGCAAATGAAAAGGATGATCATTATATTGGACACTAGTGGTGAAAGATGTTAAATAAAAACATGAATATCGTTTTAAGTGATTTTACCAAAACTTGCATCCAAAGTATATTACAGTAACTCAGAGTAGCAGTGTAAGAAAATATAATGCAGATAGAAAAATATTAACAGACTACTCCACTTTAATTGTCGAAATTAAGAATAAAATTTTTAGTTTAATCTGTAAGTGCAAGTAATTTACTTTTCAAATTTCCTTTTTTGCACTTTGGACATTTGATGTTATCAAGTACATTTAAAAAAACATCATGTGACCCACATTCAGAACACTTACTAATCAAATCTTTGCCATTTTTACGTTGCCATACTTTAACGATTTTTTGACAATTTAAACAATATAAATCATTAAAATAATCTAACTCATCGTAACAAACTATCTTTGTGAAATGATCTATGGTAGTCACTGTAAAAGAGCAATTATCACAGTTAATTTCATTTACAGAACCCATTTTATACCCTTCTTTATTAACTTATTCAAGAATTCCAATGATTTTATCAATCTCTTCATCACTTAAAACAGGTTTTATGCCATCAAGAGAAACATCTTCAAGTACATTAGCATATCTCATTCCCATTGTTCTTTCAGCCATTACAGGTTCTTTTAATTTATAAACCCTTAAAATCCATACATGAGCCATTTTATTTCCAAGATATGATTTAACATGTTCATTTGTCCAAATATGATATTTATTTAATGATCCTATTCTTTGTGGAGATTTTTCGACCACTTTTTCTACTTCAGCATAATATTTAACTTCAGTTCTATTTCCTTCCTTTTTAGGAAGGGAATTTTCTGCGACAAAAATATTATATTTCGTTCCAAAGCTGTCTAAATAATCATCTTTAAGAGCATAGCTGACAGTTGGATATAAAAGGAATCTATTTACATTTGTTCTATATTTTCTTATTAAAATTGTCTGTTTTCCCTGTCCAAGTGCTTCAACTGTTGCATTCCATTCATTTAAACATTTGGTTATTTTCTCCATATTTACACGACCATACAGTTAAAAAATTTATACACTTATTTGCCAAATTCTTCATAAAGAAGATTAAATAAAGCAATTTTAAGCTTTTTACTCAAAGAATCATTTTCTACAATCCTTTTATACAGATTGATATTACTTTTTAGTAATCCTGACATTTCTGATTTAAAATATCTGTCAAAAACGGCTGCAACGTTTTCTCTTGAATTGTGCTCTATTTTTTCACGTAATTCTTCATTCTCTAACAGATTAAATTTCAACCTTTCAATGAAAACCCGGTCATCTTCGGAAAAATCAGTTCCAAAAGCATCATTTAAATCCTTAAGTATTTTAGATAGTTTAATAATTGAATCTTCAGTATATGTTCCTTCATTGTCTGACATGGACATTAATTCACCATCATCATCCAGTAAAATTGTTTGTACTCCTTTATCAACAATTTTATAATAATCAAGATCAGAGTCTTCCAGTACATTAAAAGGCAATGGATTGTTGACTGTTGGAAGCTTTTTATTCAAATATTTATTAAATATAAACATTTTTTCGAGATTTACATCACTGAAAGGCATCAATTGGGAAAGAAAAGAATAAATACTTTGATATTTCCTTAATTTCTTCTTAAACCCAACTTGATCTTCTATATCCAGTTTTTTAAACTCTTTTACAGGATGATCTAAAATATTGTGCAGAATCTTCTGAGATTTCCCTTTTTTCCATGTATTAACAAATTGATTAATTTCTGAATGGTCAAAAACATGATATTCAAGCAGTTTTTCCTCTAATTCGTATAATTTATGTGGATCAGTGGCTTCTTTCAAGAATGTATATTGGTAGTACTTATCAAATGATTTTTTAATCACATCTGTTAAATTGGCAAAATCAAGAATTAACGTATCATTTTTATTTGGATGAATTCTATTAACTCTGCTCAGTGTTTGAACAGCAGTAATCCCATTTAATCGTTTATCCGCATACATTGTATGTAATAATGGCTGATCAAAGCCAGTCTGGAATTTATTTGCAACAATTAAAATTCTGTAAGGGTCTTCTTGGAATGCATTTTCAATAGTCTTTTTATTCCCTAAATCATTCATTTTATTTTCAGTGTATTCATTTTCATCATGTTTAACCGTTCCAGTAAAAGCAACTAAAGTCTTAATTGGATATCCTTTTGCCTTTATGTATTTATCAAAAGCTTTTTTATATAAGACAGCATGTAACCTTGATCTGGTTACAACCATAGCCCGGGCTTTGCCTTTAATTCGATTATAAGTAGAATCCATGAAATGATCAAGCATTATTTCAGTTTTTTTTGCAATAGCTTCAGGATGTTGTTCAACAAAATTTCTCAAAACTCTTTTTGCCTTCATTTCTTCAAATTCAGGGTCATCTTCTATTGTTTTAACTAGTTTGAAATAAGTTTCATATGATAAATAATGTTCTAAAACGTCTAAAATAAAACCTTCTTCAATGGCCTGTTTCATTGAGTATGTGTGGAATGGATAGAAATGTCCATCGTTATCTTCTGTTCCAAACATCTCCAAAGTTTTATTTTTAGGTGTTGCAGTAAAAGCAAAGCAACTGATGTTTTTTAAATCTCTAAAAGAACTAATTTCTTTTAAGAGTTCTTTTTCGACTTCATCATCCACATCATCAATTATTTCAGCTTCTTCGAGGCTATTAACAGCCAAAACTCCTCTCATTTTTCTTGCTAAAATACCAGTTTGAGAAGAATGTGCTTCATCCATAATAATTGCATATTTCCTTTTGGGTAGACCTTTTTTGGAAATGTATGAGAATTTTTGCAGAGTAGTGACAATAACGTTACTACCAGTTTTAAGAGCTTCTTCTAACTGATTTGCATCTTTATCTATAACTTCAACAATACCCTTAACTTTTTCAATAGCCTTAATCTGGTCCTGTAATTGCTTATCAATTACTTTACGGTCAGAAATAACAATAACCATATCATAGACCCTACCATCAAGATTATCAAACTTATTTATGAGTCCATGAGCAAGCCATGCGATTGTTTTTGTTTTTCCGCTTCCCGCACTGTGTTGGATTAAAAAGTTTTTTCCAATATCTGCTTTATCCAGTAATAAATTAACACAATCTAATTGATGGTATCTAGGAAAAATAGGTATTTCTTTAGATTTATCCTTATAATCAGTTTCTATATAAATAAAATTAGCAATTAACCTCGATAGTTTGTTTATTTGCAAAATATCGTTGTATAGATAACTGGTTTTATAATCATTTTCAATTGAAGGATTTTCCAGGCCTCTATTAAATGGTAAAAATCTGGTTTTAGGC
>JAEYSH010000131.1 GCA_023434825.1 Methanobacteriota archaeon
ATTTGAGCCAGATCTCTTGCATGGGCAAAACTGGGTACTAAACCTTCACCATCTTCATAAATAGGAGTATATACCTTTTTAAACCTATTTATAGTTTCTTCATCATAATCTTCGTTTAATTCTTCTAAATTTTTTATGAAAACTGAAGCAAGTTCATCTAAAGGTGGATCTTTAAGGAAAATATGTAAAGGTGCTCTTCTAAGGTGAGCTTCATCCATAATACTTATATCTAAATTTGTGGAAAATGCAGGTATAAAATGGCTGTGAACAATTACAGGAACTCCTCTTACATAAATAACGTCTTTTTTATTTTCCATAGGCACAATAAGCCTGTTTAATATTAATTCATGGTCATCTCTTTGTCTTCCAAGGTCATCAACTAAAAGAACTCCGCCGTTAGCTTTTATTATTGGCGAAGTTTCGTATAATCCTTTATTAGGGTCATAAGTGGTTTCTAACTTATTTAAACTTAGTTCTGAACCGGTAAGAACAAAAGGAGCATATATTTTAACCCATCTCGGATCTTCAGCTTGTTCCGGACACATTTTATGGAAATCTGGATCAAAAAATTGGATTACGGCCCCTCCAAATTCAATGAATTTGGGAATTACGAGGGGAGGTAAAAGATCTGACATTTTACTTACAATGAATGTCTTACCTGTTCCCGGCGGCCCATAGACAAAGATACCTTTTCCGATGGTACTAGATTCTCTTAAAACTTCTTTTGCATGATCGACCCCAACAACGTCATTAAATGCATATTCAACAACATCTTCAGGTATTTCAATCGGGTGTCTGCCCTTTAATTGCATAGTCATTAACTCATAATAATCATCATATGAAACCGGAGCCATTCCAATGTAAGGGTTTTCATCGAGGATTCTTCTGGCCTTTTCATGACCTTTTTTAGTTACAGTATATTCAACACTTGAGAAAAGAAATCCCCCGCCAGTAGTGGCACAAAAGCCTTCTGCTTCCAGTTTTCTAAGGGTTTCTTCTAAAATATCCCAGTGAATACCCGTCATATCGTTAATTATGCTTGTCTTTATAGTTCCATAGCTTGATATGATCTTTAAAATTAAATTTTTAACAAAAGAATCTGATAATTTTAATTCTTCAATATTCCGGGGCTGTCTAAGGGTTTCAAAAATTTTTTCCATTTTTGTGTCATGGTAATAATTCATTGGATCACCTGATTCATTGAAAATTGGCTATGATTGATTATTTAGTTTTTAATTAATAATTTCTAAGTTTAAGGTAGATAATCAATTACAAAGTTTTATTTTTTAATTTTATTATAATACATCTTTAATTTCGCTTATATGATCAAAGACTTTAATTTTTATACCTTTTTTTTCAAGATATTCTTCATCTGACTCTGTTAATTTAGAATTAACCAGTATTGCAGACATTCCAGAATTAATAGCTCCCATTATATCATCTTGGAATTTATTACCAATCATAATAGACATTTCAGGTTTACATTCCATCTTTTCCATTGCTAATTTGAAAATTTTAGGATCTGGTTTTTCCACTTTTGCTTCTTCTGAAGTTATTACATAGTCAAAAAAATGATGTAAATCAAGTCTTATTAATTTTTCCCATTGTTTAATAGTTAAACCGTTTGAAATTACACCTAAACGATATCCCTGTTCTTTAAGATAGATAAGAGTTTTAATTGTTTGTGGAAAGAGCCTTAAAAGAGCAAATTTAACATTATGATAAGTAATCATACCTAAAGCGATTAAAATAGGCTTTTCTTCACCAAAAACTCTTTTTGTTAAAACATTAAAATGTTTATCATAATTGGACCCATATTCATCTATTATTTCTCTTAAAAGGAGATATGCTTCATTATGCTCCAGGGGTAAGCCCGCATCAATCATTACATTTAATGCAGCCTTTCTTGCAAGTTTAGCAAAACCAGAAGTATCATAAAGAGTATCATCAATATCAAAAAATATTGCTTTTATCATTATCACACCTAATTATTGTAAAGATATCTTAATCTAGTAATTGAAATAATATAAATTTATTTAAATTTCAAATATTTACCAGAAATAAGTTTTAGCATTTAATTTAAATAAAAAATAGTTTAATGTTAATTTAAAAAGCTTAAAAAAATGCATCAAGGCTACTTTGCTTTTCTTTATGGAGTATATCCTGTTCAGAGTATCCTAAAGATTCTATTATTCTTCCAACAGCAGGAAGCACTTGATTTTCGATATAATAATTAGGATCATAGTTAGATAATTTAGCATCTTCTATTGGTTCAGCACGTTTGCTTATTGGTTCTCGCCCTTTAACAACAACATATCTAATAATAGAACCTCTTTTAATGTCTCTCCCTTTTGCTATGGATTTTTTTGCTGCAAGGACGTGTGGAGCCATTTGGGAGTACTCATGTGGATTTTTGGTAAGTTGAGTGTGTATAACAAGATCTTCAAGCTTAACATTGCTCTTTCTAAGATCTTCAATTACTCCTTCCACAATTTTAGCCGCTTTTTCAGGAGATGCTTCTTTTAAAATAGCATTTAGGACTTTGCGTTGCGTATTTTTTGTTATGGGGGCCCAATCTCTCCTTACGAGTTCAAGACCCTTAACAACGATTGTATCATCTTGTATGAGTGCGTATCTTTTCTTAGTTACAAAAAAGCCTCTTTGGAAGAAACCTTCATATTCAAGCTCCATTCCATCAGGTAATTCTTTATTTACGGATTTTAGAAAGTTTTCCGCATTTTCCCGAATTTCTTCATTCAACAGATACACCGTTTTATATATTAAAAATAGAATGTATTAATTGATTTATTCAACTAATACGCCGTTAATTACACCGTCCTGGCC
>JAEYSH010000141.1 GCA_023434825.1 Methanobacteriota archaeon
ATCATATCCTGCTCCTGGCATCGGTTGCATATATATACCTCTCTTTTATTTTTAAATAAAATATATGAATTTAATTTTTAAGTTTAGTTTATAATTTTTTTTAATGAATTTAATAAATTCATACAAAGTTTAAAACTATTTATTTATGTTGGTTTTCTAGTTTAATAAACTTTTTTATACCGGATTTAATTGTTCCGGAAATACCTAGTGAATGAAAGACTATATTTTTCCCACGGAATTTAGATATAAGTAATAGTGCAGCCCTTACTTCATCGACTTTATCTCGATTGCATTGAATAATCCCTTTTATCACATTTTCATCATTAAAATTTAATTCCCATATTCTCATAACCCATAAATCAAATTCACTTGTCTTACATTCGCCATGAAAATTTAGTGATGCTTCCCATATTAGAGGTATCACATCTTCTTTAGTTAATGGAATCTCTGAAATTGCTTCAAATGAAATGTATCTTTTATCATATCTTTGTGTAGGTGGCAATATCTTGAGCTTCATTATAATCCCTATGATTTAATTATTTTTGCACCTTTTACAACTATTTTTTTTCTTATTTTACTTCTTTCAATGATATTAATGGGATATTTTGATAATGAATCCTCAGCTTCTTTTTTTGTCATTCCAAAACAACATCCGAGGGCTATTATATCTTCG
This sequence comes from Methanobacteriota archaeon, assembly GCA_023434825.1. Lineage (GTDB taxonomy): Archaea > Methanobacteriota > Methanobacteria > Methanobacteriales > Methanobacteriaceae > Methanobacterium_D. The sequence goes on from JAEYSH010000141.1 coordinate 674, forward strand.
GGAGTTCTAAGATCATATGTAGAATAAGCATTACTTGATATTATTGTGGGGAAATTGAATTTTCTATGCATTTTAATGATCTGTCTAAATTGACTTAGTAGTTTAGCTCTTAGTGAAAATCTGGTTTTAATAATTGAATTGATACTTAATTCAATTGCAACTTCATTCTCGGCTGCTTTTTTAGCCAGAATATGATTTATTCCACTATCTCTTCGGTTTTTATACGGATGAGCCAATATGTCAACCCTTGGATCTTCACAAGCTGCCCTATTTATCTTTAAATTTCCCCCATTTACTATAATGATATCTTCTTTATCTCTAAACTTATTGACTTTTCTTCTTAAATCTTCCCCATTTTTGGCGTATATTTCAACTCCACTAAATATTTGAAAATCAATATCGTGAATATCGTTATTTAACTCTTTATTATAATTATTAGAAGATTGAATAAACGCTAAACCGTCATATCCGAGCCTATGTAATTCAAAAGCGCATCTGGAGTCTCCATGAACATGGAAGTCATAAAACATTATTATTCACCGAAAATTTCCCTTGCAAGTTTCATGGCATTTTCTTTTTTTGCAGGATATGCTGCTATTTTTATTTTAACATGCACAGCATCACCGTGTTCAATAACCTTTAAATCTCCGAGATAAGCTCTTTGCTTGTCAAATCTAAGAAATAAGTTACCTTTTTCATCCATTTTATTATTCAATTCATTTAAAATCCTTTTTTTAGTGGATGAATCAAGTATTTCTAATATCTTTAAAAAATCTTTAACTTCTCTTTTTTTTGATATTTTATCGTGTAATATTAAAATTGGATTTTTAAAATAACCTTCAATATTTTCTATTTCAGGAATAGAATTAGGGAAGAGTGTTTTAACTGCTTCCCTTACCTTTTCCTCATTTTCTGTTCCATAAACAAATACACGATATGAAATGTTATGGATCATGGAAATATAACCTTATTTTTTTAAAAAAAAGAATTAAGGCTTATCTTGCCTTTTCAGCGCCTTTTCCTTTTCCTCGAAGTCCACGGGTCTTCTTACCTTCACTGGTTAAACCACGGAACACTCTACTTTTGTGTTGGTTATCACAGATCCAGTTGATGTTCTTGTCGTTTTTAATTGATGGATGATTTGGATCAACCAGTATAACTTCAAAGAACTTGAATTTACCGTCTTCCCATACCCAGTATGAGTTTAGAACTTCTAAGTTAGGATATTTACGGGCTACTCTTTCTTCAGCTATTCTTTTAATGGATTTTATAGGAGTTATCTTATTTACACCCTGTCTTTTAGGCTTTCTTCCTGCGGTGAATCTGGTTTTCCGTCTTCCACCACGTCTAACTCTTGTTCTTACTACAATATATCCTTTTTTAGCTTTATATCCCAGGGACCTTGCCCTGTCTATTCTTGTAGGTCTATCAATCCTTTCTATGACACTTTCTCTTCTCCAAATTGGAGCTCTTTCTTGCATGAGCTCGCGGACGAAGGAATCGTCAGGATTTTTCCATGCGTCTCTTATATACTTATACATTAAAAAACACCTCTTTTTGTTCAGCTTACGCCACATCCATGAGACTATGTCTCAAAAAAAGATAGTTATTCACCAAGTTGGTGATAATCATTATAAGTTTAAGTCTATATAAAAAGGTTTTGATTTAATATTAAAATTACTATATGTTTCTTCTTCAGTTAATTGTCAATATTAAAAATATTATTGAATTCTCGTTTTATTTTGTAATAAATAATTGAGTTTTTAACATTAAATCCTTTATAAATGTCTTTGGAAATATATTTGGTTTTGTTAAAACATTTAAATATTATGTATTTTAAATATTAACATTCGACATTTTTGACATTTTTATCATCATATCACAATGAATTAATAGATTATGTTAGATAATAAGGTTTTATATCATGACTGAGAAAAAGAAATTGTACGAAATGGATATATTGCGTGCAATGGCAATAGTAATAATAGTTTTTATTCACACTTTCAATTACTTTAATTTTTGTTTCTTTTATGAAACCCTAGTCCCGGTATATAAGTGGATAGTGCTTATAGGTCTTAATTTGTTTTTCTTTGTTTCAGGATAT
>JAEYSH010000199.1 GCA_023434825.1 Methanobacteriota archaeon
AGAAAATATGGAGTAAAATGATACAAAAGTTTGAAGTAAAATAGCAGTGAAATGCTACAACCTTTGTTGTTCAAGAACAGAACTTAGAGTGAATTACTCCAACTGTCCTTATTTTACAGCAAAAAAATCAATTAGCACGACGGTAGATTATGTTGCGCTTACCATTTAATGTGCCGATTGAAAAGTGATTCTATACAAATCAAGAGCCAGCAGTCACTGACTCTTGATTTTGGTTTTAATCTTCGTTGCTATGATTTAACAAGGTAAATTAATCAACTTAATACGATTTTATAAAGAATTTATTTGAGTTTATTGTATGAAAAAACATATAGTTTTTATGTTTCTCTAAATATGTATCTACATCTTCTCCAGTATTCTTCTTAATATGCATAAAATTGTGCAACAAAATTAGATTTAAATATTTTTTCTCTGAGAAAAAAACTTTCTCCATAATACTTAATTTATTTGTTATCCAATTGTCATCACCCTCGTATGATGCTAAATATATTGGTAAATTATTAACTTCTTCACCATCCAAAATATATTTTAAATTTTTACCTTTTGAAATCCATGAGTAATTATCCAGCAAATCGCTCATATCCAAAACAGAAAGTGTACGAGCATAACTTGCAAATCCTGTAGTATTTTCCACATCCGAATTCATAGGTTGTATAATTTTATTATGAAAAATCCACCCATCCGGTAGTATTGGTAAGTACTGTAAACTGTTATTAGGCAGTTGAATATTGAAATTTATTCCTTTTTCATTAGTAAACAAATCACACCAAGTATGAGGTATTAGATCCCCTTTAGAACGATTTTTAGTGTCACAATAATTTTTCCATGATATAAAAATCTCATTAAAAATAGAATTATCCATATCTATTTTATTATCATTAATAAACTTGAGAATATTTCTATATTGATACCCTTCATTAGAATAAGACATAGCAAAAATCTCAGTATTATTTTTAAAAAGATCATTTACCTGACATTTGCCATCTTCGTATATCAAAAAATTATCCACTAATCCGTTCGTAAACCACAAATTTTCATACATTTCGATAATTTCTTTCTCGTGAGAATTTTGTTTCTGCTGTTCCTTGTCTAAAATGTTTTTCAAAAAATTATTTTTGCATTCTAACAAATAAACATCCACAAAATTTTCTTTCTCATCTAATGTAAATCCCTTATTTAATATAACAATTTCATTTAAAAGTGACAACGTACTTTCATCAACTTCTTCATTCTCATCATGATTAGTATAATATTGAGGTACTCCTTGCACATAGTATCTGGCATAAACAATCTCCTTACTTTCAACGCCCCAATTACCAAAAAATATCTCGGCATTATTAGATGTTTTTCTATTATTGTTTAATAGCATTTTCACAAACCGAAGGTATTTATATAAACTATTTTCATTTTGGTCAACAAACGGTAACTTTGATATGTAGCACCAAATTATAACATCCTTATTTATTTCCTCTGCGTTATAGACATTTTTCAAAAAAGCTTTTAGCATCGCAATATAATTTCTATCAATGATATTCCAATGTTGTCCTTTCGACTTATTGTATGAATAATTAATGCAAGAGATATCAGATATAGAAATATCATTCATTACATTAATAATTACATCGACAATTTGTTCAACTCGTCTTAAATGCTCCACCTGTAACCAACTAATATTCTGTAATTCAAACTCAGTGTCACATCCTTTTTCTTCTATCCACATCATTCGAAAACAGTACTGCAAGAAAAATATTAAAATTTCCTCTTCTTCATAAATAACCACATCTTTATACGCGCCATCAACCAATTTTCTTTTTTTGTATGCATACTGTAAAAAAAAATTTAGCCACTCATTCTCCATTTTTAATGCAATAAATTTGAACGCTTCTTTATCTAGCATCTCAGCAGCATGATGGTATAATTCCGCCTTATATATTTCATACGATTTAAGATCTAAACCATCATTAATATCCAAAAAGAACTGTTCTGCATCACTTATTTCATTAACAAGAACCATGTCAAAAAAAACCTTTTTAAAAAGAAACTCAAATTTTATTTTATCAGATAACTTATATATAATATAATTGATTCTAATCTGTTGCGTGTCAAATTCTTTAACTAATTGTGACAATGAATATGTTGTGAAATCAACAATATTATTTTCTCTGATTTTTGTTGGATCACTTAACCATTCGTTCGCTAACTCTCGTTCCATAAATGAGAATTTCTTTAGTAATTTCTGTATTTCCATATCGTTGTTCAAATAAGAACAGAGACAAACAAGAGTAGCCAAACGTTGTTGTCCATCATAGATATAAAGACAATTATCCTTATCTTTATAACCAACAAGACAACTAAAGTTAAAATTTTCTTCTTTATCATTACTCACTGCCATCGCAGTCAGAAGTTTAATAAGCTTCTCACCACCACTTCCCATAACATAGTCCCGCTGAACATCTGGAATTATGATTTGATTAAAATTATTGAGAATTTGACTCAAAGACAAGTGTTCTGTTTCCATTCCCATAGGCTTACTCCTTCTTTTTATTGTATTTTTCATTAATGTAGGTAGTATATATCTGTAAAAACATTTCAAATTCTTCCATACCACTATTCAGCCAAAATCCTTCATTTTTACTTATGTTAAATTCTTCGTCAACATATCTTTTAATATCTATATAATCCAAAGATAGCTTTTGTATTCCTAATTGAGATTCAATAAAGCAAGCTTTTGAAAATGGTTCTTTCATTTTTTTACATTCATCTAAGAAATAATTTTCCAAAATACCTTGATTATTTTCTACGTTATCTTTTAACATAGCAAAAAAACGAAGTCCATCTTTTAGCTTATGTATACAATTAAATGCATTATAGCTATTCCAATTTTCACTACTAATGTCCTCCCCTAAAAAAGATAAAATATCATTATACCGAGTTAATGTATCAAATTCTTTTACAGGCTCATAACCCAATGTACCACTCACATCAAATTTATCACTTCCATAACGTTCACAACATAATAACTTTAAGCGATTCTCGTCAGGATAATGTTTAATTCTTTCACGCTTTTCATCCCTTTCTGGTGTCTTACTTTCACAATACCCTTTCTGTACTAATTCCCAGACTTCTTTTTTTGAGAATAAATTTTCTGATAAATTTTGAAAAAGATTTAACACCTTCTCTTTATTATTTTTCTCTTTTGCGTCTATTATTAAATTAGCTTTAATTCTATCTGAAATTACAAAGCGAGTTTTATTTTTATTTAAATTTAAGAACTCATCAAATGGTTCTGTCTCTGATATATGCAGTAAAAAAAATACATTATTTTTTATGTATTCAGTAAATTCCTTTGACTCTATAGCTTTATATGCGTTCAACTCTGTAATCTCTAACGCTGATTTTATAGCAGCATAATTATTTTTAAATCTAACAACATCTGTATACATATCCTTTTCTTTCCACGAGTCAGAAAATGCAACATTTTTTAAATATTCTTTTCTGCTAAATTCGGCCTCTTTAATACCCTCATCTCTTTCAAAGTCAAAGGAGAAATATTCTATATCAGGCATTATGTATTTCAACAGCATAAACAGGGTAATGATACGCTGTTGTCCATCTATTAATTGCATTTTAAGTGTATATTTCTCCGATTGATTATTCTCTTTCGATTCGTTGTAAAATGTAATCATCCCCACAGTATATGTTTTTTGCTTATTTTTAAATGCACTCCACAAATCGACAGCTAATTTCGATGCTGTTTCTGTATCCCACTTATAATTTCGTTGTATAAAGGGTATATATACAACATAGCTCTTAAAGCAATTTTCCATTATATTATTAAAAGAAACCATTTTGTTATTTTCCATGCTATACCCCCATCAATGCTGTTCTTTTACAAATGCATTTATACAAATTTATCTTAAAGTTTTCTTCTTTTTTAAATTTGACACCATAAATATTGCTCAATGACCAATTTTTAGGAATTTCTTCTAACGTCCAATCAATAAATGAAAGTACTAACTGTATTTTTAATGAAGGTTCTTCTATAATGATATTTTCTAAAAAGTCCATATACGAATTACATATTAAAAGCAATTTTTCATTGTCTTCATACTGATTTTCTATCTTTTCCCTATCTTTAACTTGAAGCTGTTTTTCTATTAAAATGTTAAAATCCCTTTGCTTTTTTTCAATATCAAAAAGCATCTTTCTTATATTGTCTTTCTCAAATTCAATTATTTTATTATAGTTTGTAATAAATTCTTGTTTAGAATGATTTTCAGCATACTTCTTAAAATAGTAATAAATCAGTTGGCAATATTCTACACTATCGAATGAAAAATGATAGCATTTTTCAGAGAGAAAATCCTCTTTCATTAGTGTTGTATTATAACTTTCAATACTCCATAAAGTATCGCTTACAATTACTTCTTTATCAGCAATTGGACTAATCCGTGAACTAATTGCTCTTTCTCCTTCTTGTACGTGTTCTTGCTTTAGCCACTCAAATATAAAATAATCCAATTGATCGTTTTCTGCACCATAACTTTTCTTCTTTTCGTCCAATTCTGCTTGTGAAATATATTTGCTATTTTGTAAAAATCTTTTAGACCAATCATTATAATTTTCAATTTTTCCATTTCTAGGCTTACTTAAATCCAAACAAAACTGCGGTTTACTATTTACATCAAAGAGATTATCTGATATCAAATATTCTTGTAACGAAATTTCCATATCATTAATCTTAAGATAATTAATAGGTGCATCTCTTATAATATACAAATTTGCATTACAGTTATCATCAAGCTGCATGTATTTAAAAAGGTCAACTCCAAAGCACTTAGATAACGATTTTAACCTTATACCTCCACCACGATTTATATGTTCTTTACAAGCCGTAAAAATCAGTTGAATTCCATTTTCTTTAATCTTATTCATTTCTACATTTTTATTTTGAATCCACTCAAACCAGTTACTCGCACTTCCATATCCAACACTATACAATGTTGCTGTATCTTTTTTATATTTCACATCATAATACCAACCCAAACCAATATTGTCCATTTCCATCATACTATTAGACTTGATGTAATATGTAATTACTTTTTTACCTAATTCAACATCATCTCCATATTCCATTAATAGATTTTCAATTAACGAACAGTATCTTATGTAATATATTGACAGTTTCATTCTTTTATCATTTGAACTAATTTCATTCCTTGATATGATATTTAAATCACTTATTAGACATTCTAAAGAAACCTGATCATCCCCATTACAAAATTTAGATATATTATTCAAATCACTAAATAGCTCATCGCTGATTCTATTTTCAAATTTCATATGCTTAACAAAATTATTATACATGCTTCCCCCTCCAATTATTAAAGTTTCTTTAGTTATGGTACTTTTTTTAATGATAATTACAAATCAAATGCTGACATTTTACTGACACAAAAAGCCGCAAAGCCTTGTTTTATAAGGCTTTGCGGCTTTTTCATGTCATTCAAACTCAATCGTAGCCGGCGGCTTCCCCGTACAGTCATACAACACCCGGTTCACGCCCTTCACTTCATTCACAATCCTTCTAGTCACAACCCCCAGAACCTCCCAAGGAAGCTCTGCAGATTCTGCAGTCATGAAATCAGAAGTCAGTACTGCTCTCAAAGCAATCGCATAATCATAGGTTCTCTCATCGCCCATGCATCCAACCGAA
>JAEYSH010000215.1 GCA_023434825.1 Methanobacteriota archaeon
AATTTTTGGCTTCCCAAAAAGCTACGCTTTTTGAGGACTTTTTTTAAAAAAAGGTTGAAGTGCAGGGAACGGGATTCGAACCCGCGAAGGGACTCACCCACTAGGCCCTCAACCTAGCGCCTTTGACCGCTCGACCATCCCTGCTTATTCAAATGCACATTACATTAAAAATGTTAAAAGTAACATTAGAACATACCATAGTTTTTCTGTTTAACTATTTAAATGTTTTCATTTATATCTAGCGTTTTTCATACTTAAAAGCTAGTTTTGAATAAATAAATCTTTATAATTACTAAATTAAAGTTTATATGAATTTTTTACTTTTTTTTAGTTTAAATTAAATCAAGGAAATACATTTTTATTACCTTTAATTACCTATAATTTTAATCTAAAAATAAATCTTAAAAATCGTAACTAATTAACTTTTTTAAAAATTAAAGATCAATAATTTAGCATGAATGCAGTTAAAGAAGTTGATGATGGAATTCTTATTGATATAGAAGTGTCTACAAATTCATCTGATTTTGAAATTAAAGGATATAATGAATGGCGGGAGAGAATTGAAATTAGAATTAAAAATCAGCCCATTAAAGGAAAGGCAAATAAAGAAATAATCAATGAATTTTCAATGATTACAAAAAAAGATGTTGAAATTATATCGGGCCATAAAAGTAGGTTAAAAACCTTGAAAATTTATGAAATATCTAAATTGACATTCTTAAGTATATTAAATATTAATTAGTTTATTATAATAAACAAAATATTTGATTTAAATAAAAAAGAAAAAAAATTTTTAATTAATTGGAAAGATGAAAAATCATAAATTAATTATTAGTTTCTTTTGAATTATTCAATAAATACTCATTTCCCAATATTTAATATAATGGAGTTACAGAAGTCAATAAAAGATTTAGGAATAATAGTCTTAATATAAAAGTTATACTTTAATATAAATATATTTAAATTAAATATTAAACAAACAATTTACATTAAATTTATATTATTAAAGTCTGATTATTTAGTTAAGGAGAATTAATATGAAAGCGGTTATACCTGCTGCTGGACTTGGTACTCGATTTTTACCAGCCACAAAAGCACAGCCAAAAGAAATGTTGCCAGTATTTAACAAACCTACTATACAATATGTTGTTGAGGAGGCAGTGTCATCGGGAATAGATGATATTTTAATAATTACAGGTAAAGGAAAGCGTTCAATAGAAGATCACTTTGATAGGGCTTTTGAATTGGAATACTTCTTGAAGAATGGAGGTAAAACAGACTACCTTAAAGAAGTAGAGTCAATATCAGAACTTGCAGATATTTATTATGTTAGACAAAAAAAACAGAAAGGTCTAGGCGATGCAATAGCATGTGCAAAAAAACATGTAGATGGTGATCCATTTGCTGTTTTACTTGGGGACACAATTGCTCAATCTGAAATTCCCTGTACAAAACAACTAATGAATGTTTATGATAAATATGAATCTACTGTAATCGCCATTGAAGAAGTTCCTGATGAAAGAGTAGAGCGATATGGTATTGTTGATGGTACAAAAATTGATGATTCACTTTATAAAATTAATGATTTAGTTGAAAAACCTAAATTAAAAGACGCGCCTTCTAACCTAGGAATTTTAGGACGTTATATATTAACTCCAGAAATATTTGACTATATTAATGAAGTTCCTCCAGGAGTTGGTGGAGAAATTCAACTTACAGATGCTTTAAGACTTTTTGATGAAAGCTATGGCTGTATTTTTAACGGTAAGCTCCACGATATTGGAAATACCGTAGATTGGCTTAAAAGCTCCATTGAAATCGCACTTGAAAATGATGATGTTAATGGAGAATTAAAGGAATATTTGGCCAATATTCTTAAATAATTCTTTTTTTTATATTTTCTAAATTTGAGATTACTTTTTTTTAAAGATTATAATAAATTATATAAGTTATATTATCTAAATTGACATTATATTCGATTATTTATGATTAAGTATTATTAAAAAAGTATAAAGTGTGATTTTATGATGATTTCAATTGTTATTCCTGCTTTGAATGAAGAGGGGATTGTCGGTAAAACGGTAAGGATGGTTCCAGTTCAAAAATTAAGGGAAAAAGGACTTGATGTGGAAATAGTTGTTGTGGACAATGCATCAACTGATAATACGGCTCAAGAAGCGCGCGATGCTGGGGCAAGAGTAGTATATGGAGAAAAAAGAGGATATGGAAACGCTTATCTAAAAGGATTTAGTGAAGCAAAAGGAGATATCATTGTAATGGGTGATGCAGACGGTACATATCCCTTTGAAATGACTTATGAATTTATTCAGCCTATTTTAAATGGAGAAGCAGACTTTGTTATGGGTTCTCGACTTAAAGGAGATATTAAAGAGGGAGCTATGCCCGCATTACATAAATATATAGGTAATCCTTTTCTTACATGGATGTTAAATGCTTTATTTAAAGCAGGAATTTCAGACTCACATTGTGGAATGAGGGCTATTAAGAAGGATACAATTAAAGAATTAGGTCTTAAAAGCCCTGGAATGGAATTTGCTTCTGAAATGGTAATAGAAGCAGCTAGAAAAAATGTAAAAATAGCAGAAATTCCTATTGATTATTATCCTCGAGAAGGTGAATCAAAGCTTAGTTCTTTTACTGATGGCTGGAGACACGTAAGATTTATGATGCTTTACAGACCAACACCTTTTCTTTTAATTCCAGGTATTATAGTTTTACTTATGGGGGTAACCTTCTTTATAGGGGTTATTTTACAACAGTACCGGATGCATTCACTTATTTTAGGAAGTTTACTGCTTATAATCGGATATCAAATGCTCCTGGCATGGATACAGTTTGGTGCATTCGGAGCAGTTTATGGTATTACCAAAACTTCTGTAAGAATTAAGAAATTCATGAATTATCACTCCCTTGGAAGAGAATTGGGTATAGGTTTGCTCCTACTTTTAGCAGGATTTGCTGTTGGTGTTAAAATTCTGTTTAGCTGGAGTCAGGTGGGATTTGGTGCACTATCTCAAATTCAATATGTTGTAATGGCCATGATCCTGTCTATTCTTGGAATTCAGACAATATTTTCTGGAATGTTCTTGAGCCTGTTGTTATTGAATTACGAAGGTGAAGCAGACTGATTTTTAATATTTATACTTCATTTTTGAGGTCGGAAATTAAGATTTCAACTTAAGAAGTGTATGCCTTAAATATGATAATTTTAATTTTTTGAGGTTCATGATGAAAATTGCATTTATTTATGACGCTGTATACCCTTATGTAACTGGTGGGGCTGAAAAAAGAATCTATGAACTGGCAAAAAGACTTGTTCTAAGGGGTCATGAAGTTCACTGGTATGGCATAGGTTGGTGGTGGCCTGAAAAAGGGGAAAAAGACATTGAAATAGAGGGTATTCATCTTCATGGTGTTTGTAAACCTTTAGAACTTTATTCTGAAGATAGAAGATCAATAAAGGAAGCTATCTATTTTGCAATTAAACTTTTCCCTGTGCTTATGAAAGAAAAATATGATATTATAGATTGTCAGGGATTCCCGTTTTTTTCTTGTTTTTCAGCTAAAATACATTCATTATTGGGTAAATCTAATCTCATTATAACATTACATGAAGTTTGGAATGATTACAGGTATGATTATCTTGGAAAAATTGGATTTTTTGGCAAATTAGTTGAAAAACTAATGGTAAATTTGACAAATAACATAATTTCAGTTTCGCCTAAAACAAAGAAAGATCTTAAAATGATAAAAAAATCAGAAAGCTCTATTGTAGTTTCTAATGGGATTGATTTTGAGCATATATCCAGAATATGCCCTTCTGATGAAAAATCCGACGTGATTTTTGCAGGTAGGTTGATTAAAGAAAAAAATGTAGATATGTTAATTAAATCTATTCAACTGGTAAAGGAAAAGATTCCAGATATAAATTGTTTAATAATAGGGAATGGTCCTGAAAAGCAGAAACTTAAAAAACTTGTAAATAATTTAGATGTTCAAGATAATATATCATTTAAAGGATTTGTTGATAATTATGATGATCTAATCGCTTATTTGAAATCTTCTAAAGTTTTTGTACTTCCCTCAAGTAGAGAAGGTTTTGGAATTGTTGTAACTGAAGCTAATGCATGTGGATTGCCTGTTGTTGTTGTCAATTATAAAATGAATGCAGCAGTTGATCTTATTAAAAATGGAGAAAATGGTTTCATATCCCAACAATCGGATTTAGAAATATCGAAAAATATAATTAAATGTATTAAAGAAAAAAATAAAATGGAAGAAACTTGTGTTCAGAGTTCAAAAGAATATGATTGGAACTCAATAGTAAATAAAATTGAATTAATTTATAAAGAAGGGATTAAATGAGTAAAAGAGCATTAGTAACAGGTTTAACTGGACAAGATGGCGCATATCTTGCTAAATTCTTATTAGAAAAAGGATATGAGGTTTTTGGAACATACAGGCGATTATCTACTCCCAATTTTTGGAGATTACAACATCTCGATATTTTTGATAAAGTTAAGCTAATTCCAGCAGACCTATCTGATAGTTTTTCATTAATGGAAGCTATAAACATTTCAAAACCTCATGAAATCTATAATTTAGCTGCGCAGAGTTTTGTAGGAACTTCATTTGAGCAACCAGTTAGTACTGCTACGGTAACTGGATTAGGAGTTACAAGTATTTTAGAAGCAGTAAGGCAGATTGATACGGACATTAGATTTTATCAGGCATCTACCAGTGAATTATATGGAGAAGGTCATTCTTCCATATTAAGCGAAAAAACTGCTTTTGAACCTTCTAGCCCGTACGCAGCTGCTAAATTATATGGTTACTGGATTACAAGGATTTATAGGGAAGGTTATGATATATTCACATGTAATGGAATCTTATTTAATCATGAAAGCCCATTAAGGGGCTTGGAATTTGTAACAAGAAAAATTTCAAATACTGTAGCCAAAATAGCCATGGGAATGGAAAAAGAACTCTCCCTTGGAAATCTTGAAGCAAAAAGAGACTGGGGATATGCCCCTGATTATGTTAAGTCAATGTGGTTAATGCTGCAGCAAGAGGAACCTGATGATTACGTTGTAGCAACTGGCGAAACTCATTCTGTTAGGGAATTTGTTGAAAAAGCTTTTGAATCTGTTGGATTAGACTGGGAAAAATATGTTAAAGTAGATAAAAAATTCCTTAGACCAATTGATGTTAATTTTTTACAGGGTGATTGTTCTAAAGCAAAAGAAAAATTAAAATGGAAACCAGAAGTTAAATTTGAAGAACTTGTTGAAATAATGGTAAAAGAAGACCTGGAAAAATGGGGGAAATGGCAAAGTGGAGAAAGATTCCCGTGGGATGCTCCAAATTATCCTAATGAAACCAATATTCTTACAAGAGCTTTAAAATCATAATTATTTTTTTAACTTTTTTTTAAAGAAATAATTTAATAATATTAAAATTTAAATGTTTTAGAATTCAATGTAGTTTAAAAAATTAATTTGCTTAAATAATTGATCTTGTTTCATTTATTAAAATATTAATTGGATTAATATGTTTACGTTTGGAGAATACAGATGATAAATAAATTGATTAGTGAAATTGCAAATATTGATGCTAGAAAATGGTTTATTACAGTCATATTAACACTTTTTCTAACTGACCTTATTATTTTGTTAGATATTTCGTGGTTGAGGTCATTTGTTCCGTTTCTTTATTTCACATTCATGCCTGGCTTTTTAATTCTTCAAATATTTAGATTAAATAAGCTTAATTTCCTAAAAAAATCTATTTTATGGATAGGATTAAGCATATCCTTCCTTATATTTGTTGGTTTATTATTAAATAGTCTTTATCCCTTTATTGCACAGCCTTTATCTTTAAATTCTGTGCTGATATCATTTAATATAATCATATTAGCTTTAGCATTATTAGCATATAAAAGGAATAAGAATGATTTCAATAAGAAAAATATTAACTTAAATTTGGACAAATTAACTTCCCCTGTCATTTTTCCTCTTCTGTTCCCCTTTATGGCTATTTTGGGCACTTATTTAATGAATAATTGGGAAAATAATGTAGTTCTTTTATCAATGCTAATTTTAATACCCCTTTATTTGATTGTACTAACATTCCTTAAAGATAAAGTTAATAATGTTGTGTATCCTCTTTCGTTGTGGATGATCAGCATGAGCTTGCTTTTAATGAACGGTTTAAGCTCAAGTCATTTAATGGGAAGAGATATTCATATTGAATTTTACTGTTTCCAATTGACTTTGGATGGATTTCATTGGGATATATCTAAATTTTATGATACATTTAACGCTTGTTTAAGTATAACTATATTGCCTACTATATATCAAGTATTATCAAATATAAACGGTGAATACATATTTAAACTATTTTTCCCATTGATAGGATCTACTGTTCCTTTAATAATTTACACTATTTCTAAAAAGTATTTAGAAGATAAATACGCATTCTTCGCTTCATTAATTTTAGTATCAATGGCTTTTTTTGCTTTTGAATCAATGGCAATTGTAAGGCAAATGATCAGCCTTATGTTTTTCTTCTTAGCAATTTTTGTTTTATTTGATACAGAAATTACTAAAAATGCTAAAAAAATGTTATTCTTAATTTTCATAATTTCTGTAGTTGTATCTCATTATTCAACTGCATATATGGCCTTTATTTTCACTATGCCCATACTGGCATTGCCTTTCTTAAAAAGTATATTTAGAAAAATAAGAAATTCAAAAGAATCAATTAAATTTACTAATTTCGATGTAATCGCTGTCTATTTAATAGCTTTAGGAATATGGTATTCTATTATTGCTTTTATCCAAGTAAATAAAGTAACTAATGTTGTAGGTACAATTACTTCTTTATCTGGAGATGCCGGAACTGGAACATTTCTGGCTGAAAGTACTACGGACAGTATGGTACTAGCAATGTTGGGTATTGGGCTTAAATCACTTCCAAATGTGATCAGTGCTTTTGTTCATGATGCCCTATTTATTATACTTGCTTTAGGCATTATTGCATTAATCTGGAAATATAATTACTTTAAAGAAAAATTTGAATCTGGATTTTATTTGGGAGTAATTATTTCTATCATTTTACTCGTGTTATTCGTAGTTACGCCATACATTTCCCTTTATTATGGTGCAGAAAGAGTATTTTTCCAGTCTTTAGTTTTCCTGGCACCAGTTGTTGTTATAGGCGCTAAAGTAATTGCAAAAGGTATCAAAAAGCCAAAATTAGATATTTTCATATTATTGATTTTAGTAATATCGGTCTTTAGTTGCAATACTTTTTTACAGTATCATTTTTTGGGCGAACCTCATTCACCATTTTATGAAAAAGTGGGGGAAGTTAGAGATGAATATTATATACATGATCAGGAGGTAATATCTGCTAAATGGCTAAACAACTATCGTATAAATGATTTGAAAGTTTATTCTGATGGTATTGGTGGTTCAAGGATAATGTTAGGATTTTCACCGGATTTACCAAATTCAACTAATTTTTCGGTGAGAGGAATAGTATTTAACAATGGCTACACCTTTTTAGGTTATGTTAATGTAAAAAATGGTATAATTTACAAGTCAATTCTGGATCCGTCTCCAAGAGAAGATTTTAATTACGTATTTAAAAACAAGACTAGAATTTATGATAATGGCGGTTCGGAGGTATTTTTTGGTTAAAATACTTTTTATACATAATACTGCAATGGAGTATAGAAAGCCATTTTTTAAAAAATTAAGTAAAATTTACGATATTAATTTTGTTTTCACTCATACTCATGCCTCTAAAGATATATATTCCTTGGAAATATCCAATGAAATTGATGGAATGGACGGAGTAAATTATAAAATCTTGAAAAATTACTTGGGTATAGCATGGGGTGTCTTAAAAGAATCAATGGCAGATTATCAAGTTATTATAGGTGGAAATTGGGATAATGTTCCTGAATTAGTTGAAACTTTAATATTTTTTACAATTTCTAAAATTAGAAGGAAAAAATATGTTCTCTGGTCTGAAGAATGGGGATGGGAAGCCATATCTTTTAAAAAGAAGTTAATTATGCCCATAATTAAATTATTAGTCAAAAAATCAGATGCAATTATTGTTCCGGGAACTAAACATAAAGAATACTTCGTTTCTTTAGGTGCTATCTCTCAAAAAGTTTTTATAATGCCAAATGCCAGTAATATATCTTATAATGAAAAAAATGATGATATATCCAGAATAAAAGAAGAAAATGGGCTAATAAATAAAAAAATCATTCTATATGTCGGTCGGTTGATTAAAAGAAAAGGAATTGAATATTTAATTCAAGCATTTTGCAGTTTAAAAAATGACATGAATGATACAGTTTTAATGATTATTGGAGAGGGCGAGTGTAAAAAGCAATTAGAGGTCCTCACTAAAGAACTAAATATAAAAAATGAAGTCTATTTTTTAGGAAACATTCAAAATGAAAAGTTGCCATCTTATTATTCATTGGCTGATATATGTGTTATTCCATCCATAACATTGGATATAGGAGATCCATGGGTTTTTGTATTGAATGAGGCAATGTATTTTGGAAAGCCCGTTATTGCAACAGATGCTGTAGGGGCGGCATATGATATGATAATAAATGGCAAAAATGGATTTATAGTACATGAAAAAGATTCTGAATCATTATATAAATCAATGAGGGATATATTATCTAACCATGAATTAAAAATGAAAATGGGAAATAAATCTAAAGAAATCATTAACGAAAATTTCAGGTATAAAAACATGGTGGATGGGTTTAAAAAGACTATAAATTATTTAATAAGTTAGTTCAATTTAGTTAAAACAAAAATAAGGTTAAGGTGAATAAATGTCCAATCTAATACTCTCTAAAAGTTCATTTCCCCCAATTTGTGGTGATGGGGCAAGGATTTATCATATTGCAAATAGATTTTCAGATAAAACACTTATAATTGCTTATAAAAGTCCATATGGAGATCCGATTATTGAGGAAGATAAAAATAGTAACGTTTCTTTAAAGAAGATTGAATTAAAACTTGCTGATGCATTTAAGAAAAATAAGGTACTTAAGTCATATTTAGACAAAAATGATGCAGTAGTTATATATGCAATGCAGCCTGATCTCTTATTTGCTTTAAATACTGTAAATAAGGCAAAAAAAGAAGGTTTAAAGTTAGTAATTGATGTTGAAGATATGCCAACTTATGCTCATAATGCTCCTTATAAATTTTTCAATTTTTATATTAAAAAAAGGTATAAGGACCTTCTTAAAAGCGCTGATAAAATTATATGTATCTCTGAGTATTTAAAAAATGAATTAATTTCTGATTTTGGTATTAGAGGAGATAAAATTGAAGTTATCCATAATGGGGTGGATATGTCCTTTTTTAGCAGGGATGAAGCAGCTAGAGTATCTTTAAGGAAACAATATGGTGTAGAAGATGATGAGATTGTTTTTATTTATTCTGGAGCTATTGTTGGCTGGTCAGGTGCGGTATCATGCTTAGATTCATTTAAAAAAGCGGTTGAGGAAAATCCAAAAATTAAAGCATTTTTCATTGGAAATGGAGATATTGAAGAACTTGAAGGAAGAATTAATGAATTAGAATTAGAAAATAACGCTAAATATTTGGGTTATTTCCCCTTTGAAAAAATGCCTGAACTTCTATCCAGTGGAGACGTAGGTCTGCTTCCTTTTAAAAAAGATCCCCTTACTGAGGCGGCTTCCCCCATTAAAATTTTTGAATACATGAGCGTGGGCATGCCTGTAATTTCAACAGATATGATGGGCACTAAAGAAGTAATAAAGGACAATTACAACGGAATTCTGGTTAAAAATGATGCAGAATTTGTATCTGCACTAATTAAAATAGCAGAAGACAAAGATTTCTATAAAAAATTGAAAGAAAATAGTTTTGAAACAGTTAAAATGTATGATTGGGATTTTCTAACCAAAAGGTTTGAGGATTTAGTAAATAATTCTTAAATTAAGCCGTAATTTAATTTTTTTGGAGATTACGAATTTTTAAAGATTCTTTTTCCATAAATTTTAATATTTCACTATCCTTAACCTTTCTTTTCGATTGTATTTCTTTTCTTTTATTATTAGTATTATTTAAATGCTTAATATTCCAAATAAATGCTTTAATAAAGCTTTTTAAATTACTGGAGTCTCTATTTACAAACATTCCGCCAAATGATAAAACAAATTCAAAAGCTAATTTTAGGGGTAAATAGAATATTAAATTCTTCATAGAATAATATTTAATTAATATACGAATTGAATTTTTAAATAGTAAAAAACTTACCAGATCTGATGGTTTTTTCTTAAAGGATTTATGCTGTTTATGGTAGCAGAGGGAATCTGGACAATAAGCTACTTCATAACCTAATATTCTGGCATACCAGCTTACATCCACGTCATCATGAACTGCAAAGATAAGGGAATCTAAAAATTCATCTGGATCGGCTTTATTTATAAATTCTACTGATATAAACATACACGTACCTAAAACGTAAAAAAATCCTTCCTTTAGATTTTTATCGTATTTTCCAATATCCTTTTCATCTGACCCTCTGCTTATTCCAAAGCCGTATTTGTCTAAAATACCCCCAGTTGAGTCTATAATATTGTGATCTTCATACTTTAGTAATTTAGACTGGCATAAAGCAATTTTTTTATCATTTTTACAATTTAAAACCAGTTTGTCTAAAAAATACTTATCTACAGCAGTGTCATTGTTTAAAAGCAATACATAATAAGGTTTTAAATATTTTAAAGCAAATCTAATCCCTACATTATTCCCTTCAGCAAATCCATAATTTTCATGATTTTTAATAAATATAACATTTGAGGATTTGTAGTTATCTTCATCATTTACTACTTCATTTTCTTTATATTCAAAGTAATTTAGAGTTTTTGACTCTGCATTACAGTAATGCCTGATTTTTTCTACTGAATCGTCATGAGAACCATTATCAACTATAATCACATCGTAATTTGGGTAATTAATTTGTTTTAATGATTTCATACATTCTATTGTATCTTCCCATCCATTCCAGTTAAGAATAATTATTGTAACTTTAAAATTCATTTTTATCCCTGTAATTAATAAATATCAAAAATCTTTATTATTCTTTAAATAATCTTTCCCATTGGTCTATTATTTTATTTTTATCAAATTGTTCTGCCCTTTTCAATCCATTGGAATATCTATTTTTTAAATCTGGTCTTTCAATGATTTTAAGCATTATTTTATAAAGTATTTCCTCATTGATATCTAATTCTTTTTCTTCTAATGAATTTAAGTTTAATTCTTTATTAAATGGCTTAGTCAAAACTCCATACTCTCCAAAATAAGGATATTTAATTTCTTCGTTAATATCAAGTTCAGGACACAAACATTCCCTTGGGCCAGTTTTACAATCAGTCGATATTATTGGCAAATCCATGGATAGGGCTTCTATTAATGTAAGGGGGAATCCTTCCAGTAATGAGCTTAAAACAAAACAATCACTGTTTTTAAGAAATGGAAATATATTATCGTGATTACCTAAAAAAAGCACATCATTTTCTAAGCCTAATTCATCAACCAGTTTATATAAATCATCTTTTAAATCACCATCTCCAAGAATACATAATTTAACTTTATCTACTTTTTTTTGAACTTTTTTAAAACTCCTTATTAAAAACCATTGTCCTTTTTGAAAATCTAAACGACCTATATTTATAAAAACTAAATTTTCATCAAATATTGGCTTGTATTTTTCAGCGAGTTTCACATCCCCTTTATTTAAATTTAAATTTATATCCATTAAATTATATATCGTAAGTACATTTTTTAAGCCATATTTATTATTTAGAGTACTTTCAATGGCTTTTGATACACAAATCACTTTATCTGATTTAGAATAGAGAAATTTAATTTTATTGTAATTTATTCTGTTATTTAAATGAACTTCGGGATCTAAATGATGAGTACTAAATATTCTACTTTTATTTTTATAGAAGTATTTACTTAAAATAGCTCTAAAATTTGCTTCCTCACCAACTGAAATTACCACATCGATTTTATTATCTTTACATATTTTTCTAATTTCATGGGGTTTTAAAAAGAAATTTACTGCCTTGTAAATGATATTTCGAGATCTCTTTTCGTTAAAACTAAAATATTCACCTTTAAAATCATATTTAGGATTATCATCAAAAGTGGTTAGATAATAAATTTGATGATCACGTTTTGCTAATTCATTTCCAAGTGATGCTGCGAACTTCTCAGCTCCACCACCTAAAGCCAGAGAATCTACAATAATTAGGATATTCATTTTTATCACTTCTTTTCTTATTTGCCCGTAATTTTTCTTAATAGTAAAATATCCTGTTTATCTACAGCTCGGGTTACAAATATTGCTACAAAATATACTATTGCGGCAATCAATATAAGTATAAATATATTTATATCTTTTAAATATATTATTAGAGCTACCATAATGCCGTTTGAGATTAAAATAGCAGGAAGATCTCTAATAGCAGATCTTAAATCAAAATAATTTGTTTTTAATATTACATAACTTAAGATGAAAAATAATCCAAGTTCAGTAACAACTGTAGCAAAACTTGAACCAATTAAGCTAAATTTAGGTATTAATGCAAGATTAAGCACTATGTTAAAAACAGCTGCTATACAAGTTACTTTTGTTATCAAGACCTGTCTATTTATTGAATTTAGTAAATTACCTGAAAGACCATTTATAAATAAGAAAGGAACTGTCCATATAAGTATCTGAAGAGCGGGAATTGCAGGTGCAAAACCATTTCCATAAATAAGTAAAATAACTTTATCTGCCACTAATGTTGTTCCTACAGCTATGGGGAGACTAATTATTAGTAAATATTTAAAAGATCTTTCATATGAAAACTTAAGGAATTCTTCTGAAGTTTTATAAAGTTTTGACATTACCGGAAACATTGCTGAAACGTATACGGTGTATAAAGATAGAAAAACGAACATTAATCTGTAAGCAGCATTATACCACCCAACTATTTCGTTTCCAACCATTACTGATAACATTACCGAATCTATCCAGTAAAAAATTGACCCAAATATATTTGTTATACCAAAAGGCAGCGCTTCTTTTAATTTTGGTTTCCATGAAATTAGATTAATATTAATTTGAGGTGTTGAGAATTTCCAGACATATACAACGACTGTATAAACAAGAACCAGTAAATTTGCAGCCATGTAAATAGCAGCAAAAAAGAAAATATCTAATTTATAATACATGCCCAGTAAAACACCAGCAAACAGAAATATGGAGTTTAAAATATTTCCTATGGACATATATTCCATTTTTTGCTCCGCCTGAAATACAGAGTTAAAAATACTTGTAAATGCTCCAAATATTACATATAATGTAAGAATGTAAATTACATATGCTACTTCTGAGTTGTAACCGATTATATTAACTGTTAAAATTGTAATAGCTATTGTAAATATGGATAAAAAAACTTTAATTATGGCTGTATTGGTGATATAATTATCTTTCAAGGTTAAATCTCTTGCAATATCTCTAATTATCAGTGTATTTAATCCTAAATCAGTGAAAATTGCAAAAATTCCAGTTAAAGCAAGTGCTAATGATATAATACCAAAGCCTTCGGCCCCTAAATATCGGGCAATGTATATATTAATGAAAAATCCAAGTACATAACTTATGATAGTAGCTATAAATAATACCGTTGTATTTTTTGCTATTGTTCGTGCTGTCGTCATTAATTTGAACTCCTTATTCAAAAATTTAATAAGATAAAAAATATTGATATACAAGTAATTGGACTATTATATGTAAATATTTTCCTTTAGTTATAATTATTAAAAGATAGTGAGATCATGATACCAATAGCAGAGCCTTCTTTAGACAATGAAGAACTTAAAAACATTACAGATGCCGTTAAAAGCGGTTGGATTTCATCAATAGGACATTATATTAGAGAATTTGAAAAAAAATTTGCAGAATATTCAACCAGAGATCATGGAATAACAACATCTAATGGTACTGTAGCATTACATTTAGCATTAGAAGCTTTAAATATAAAAAAAGGGGATGAAGTAATTGTACCTGACCTTACATTCATTGCAACAGCTAATGTTGTAAAATATTGCAATGCTAAACCTGTTTTTGCAGATTCACATCCTGATTACTGGTGTATAGACCCAAATAAAATAGAAGAAAAAGTAACAGATAAAACAAAGGCAATTATTCCAGTACATCTTTATGGGCATCCCTGTGATATGGGGTGGATTAATGATATTGCTGAAGATCATGACCTTTATATAATTGAAGATGCAGCTGAAGCTCACGGTGCTGAATATAAAGGAAAGAAAGTGGGTTCATTTGGAGATATCTCATGTTTTTCTTTTTATGGAAATAAAATAATAACCACCGGAGAAGGTGGTATATGCCTAACAGATGATGATGAACTGGCAGAAAGGATGAAAATATTAAGAGATCATGGAATGAATCCTAAAAAAAGATACTGGTATGATGTTATGGGATTCAACTACAGAATGACAAATCTACAAGCAGCAATAGGTCTTGCACAGTTAGATAAATTAGATAAATTTGTGGATAAAAAAAGAGAAATAGCCAGTGCATATAAATCTGAATTAAATGAACTGAAAGATGATGGCCTAATTAAGCTGCATCCTGAGATGTCATGGGCAAAATGTGTTTATTGGATGTATTCTATTTTAATTGAAGATAAATATGGAATTAGCAGGGATGAATTAATGGATAAATTGAGAAATAAAGGAATTGACACCAGACCTTTCTTTTATCTGATAAGTACCATGCCAAATTTTAACAATGAAAAAATGCCAGTTGCAGAAGAAATATCAAATAGAGGAATCAATTTACCTTCAAGTGTAACATTAAATCAAGAAGAGATATCAATGATTGCTAAGGCAATAGGTGAAATTCAATGAAAATAGCTTTTGTTAACCATTCATTCATTTTAGGAAGCGGTATAGACACTGTGATTTATGAACTTGCCCGTAACCTTGCTGACGAGCATGAAGTTACTTTATTTACTTTTTATAATGAATATGATACTGAAACTCTAAATTTTGAAGTTAAAGAAATAAGTATTCCATTTAAAGAAAATAGGGTTAGTAGATCTGTATTAAGTCCAATATATTTCCATAAAGTAGCTGAAATTAGGAAAGAACTTGCAAATTATGATGTTGTAAATACACATCTCTATCCTGCTAATATAATCCCTTTAATTCCAACTAAAATGAAAAAACCATATCACATCATTACTGAATGGAGCGAGCCGGGTATAAATCCAAATTACGAGCTTACACAGAAATTATACAAGAGACTTATAAAAAAAATGAATGATTATGCTGCAAATAAAGCAGATGCAGTATTAGCTCCATGTGATTTTGTTAAAAAGTGGATAAAAAAAGAGTATGATGTCGATGCGGAACTGATGTATCTGGACGGCGTTAATTTTGACATATTTGACATGAAAAAGTCTTATAAAACTTTAGAATCTTTAAATAATAATTATCCTGTAATTCTTTACGTTGGCAGAATAGATCCTTATAAAAATATTCATATTTTAATTGAAAGTTTTGAAATATTGAAGAAACAATTTAAAGATGCTAAATTAGTTATTGTGGGTAAAAAACATTTTTCTGATTATTCTCAAAGGATTGAAAATCTTGTAAAAGAGAAAAATCTTGAAAACGATGTTATATTTACTGGAGTTGTTTCGTGGGATGATCTTCCAAGATATTTTGCTTCAAGTGATATTTATGCAACATGTACCTCTTGGGAGGGCTTTTTAAGAGCAGAAGCATTTGCAATGGGTAAGCCGATGGTTGCATTTGATGTTGGGGCTAATTCTGACACAATTAAAAACGGTCAAAATGGAATTCTTGTTTATAAACAAATTCCTGAAGTTTTTGCTGAGGCTTTAATTAAATTGGCTGCTGACGATGATTTAAGAAAAAAGATGGGTGAAAATGGATATGAATGGGCCAAGAAGAACCTAGATTTCAAAGCAATAGCTAAAAATTTTATTAACTTTGCAGAAAGTAGGTTATCTAAATGAACATAAATATTAGAAAAATAGGAATAAGAGATATTTCTTCATTAACTAAGATGTATTTATCTTTATCTGAAGATGATAAGAAGTATTTTCATCCTTTTAAGTTTAATAAAGCTTCTTTAATGTTTATGTTTACCTTTTTTAGCATATCCAACAAAATCAATACTCTGATTAAAAAAATATTGCCCAAATATTTTGTATTGTCATTTATAGCAGTTGATGATAATGAAACACCTTTAGGGTTTGTTTACATCTATAACTTATCAAAGTTAGCTGATAATCATTTTTGGGAAGCAAATGATTTTGGAATAGTTATTTCAGAGAAATATCAGGGTTTAAGGATAGGATCTAAGCTCATTAGGAAAATAATTGATTCAAGTGCTTCCATCAATATTAAAGAAATAAATTTAACCGTTCTTGCTGAAAACAAGAGTGCAATACATTTATATAAAAAATTTGGATTTAATCTAGAGAAATATCATGAAAAAAGAGAATTTTGGGATGGAAAATACTATCCTGATTATGATATGAACTTAAAAATACATTAAATTTTATAATGAGAGATAAAAATGAAAGTTTGTATTGTTGCTAATTTATATCCTCCGCTTGCATTTGGTGGAGCTACTGGTGTTGCTGCTTCAACTGCAGAGCTTTTAACAAAAAAAGGGCATGAAGTTATTGTAATAACTATTAGTCCTGATAAAAAAGATCATATTGAAGAGATTAACAATGTAAAAGTTTATAGGATAAATCCATTGAATTTTTTCAGTTTTTATGATGACTTTAAGGATAGAAATCGCCCTGCAGTTTTGAAATTTTTGTGGCATGTAGTGGATTTATGGAATGTTGATTCTTACCGTGAGGTAAAAGAAATATTGAAAAATGAATCTCCTGATATAGTCCATGTACATAACTATAAGGGTATTTCCATGTCCATGTTCAATGCAGCTAAGAGCTTAAATATTCCTTTAATATTTACGGCACATGATCATTCATTCATGTGTATAAGGGCAGGTTTATTAAAGGATTCTGGGGAGATGTGCCATGACCCTAATTTAGGCTGTAAATTTTATGTGAAAATTCAAAAAATGTTAGCTGCAAAGCCGGACCTGATTACAGCTCCTTCCAATTTTTTAATAGAAAATTTCCAAAAAAGCGGATTATTTGAAGATGTTGAAAAGATTAAAATAGCCAATCCCATTGAAATTGGTGAAAGAATAAACGAAAAAAATTACGAAAATATTGATATTTTATATGTTGGAGAATTGTATAAACATAAAGGCGTTGAAACATTAATTCATGCATTTAAAAAGTTAAAACATGAAAATATCAATCTTCATTTACTGGGAAATATTAAAGATGAAAATTTAGTTGAACTGATCGAATCAGATGATAGAATTATTTTCCATGGATTTTTAATTAATGAAGAACTTAATAATATGTATCAAAAAGCAAATATTACTGTTGTGCCATCTATATGCTTTGATAATTCTCCTATGGTAATTTATGAAAGTTTAGTAAATGGAACACCAGTTTTAGGTAGTAAAATTGGTGGAATTCCAGAATTAATCGAGGAGAATCATAACGGATTATTATTTGAAGCAGGAAATGTAGATGAATTAAGTGATTTACTACAAAGTTTAATTGATAATCCTTCAAAATTAAGGAAATTGGAAAAAAATGCCTTTAAATCAGTTAAAAAATACGGTATGGGCAAATATGTTGAAAAATTAGAGGATATTTATCATGAATTATTAAATAAAAAGAATTAATTTAACTATTTTTCTGATTTAAACCATTGAATAGTTTCCTCTAAATCTTCCCCGAAATCATTTTTTGGTGTAAATCCAAATTCTTTAGCTTTAGATACATCTGATACTGAATGTTTAATATCTCCTGAACGTTCTTTTTCATATATGGGTTCAATATCGACATTCAATATTTCTTTTATCATTTCAAAGAGCTGATTAATTGTAGTGCTCTTTCCAAGACCTATGTTGAATGTTCCTACGCTATCTGATTCTGCTGCTTTTATATTAGCTTCTACTACTTGTTTAACAGATATAAAATCTCTGCTCTGCTCACCATCGCCATAGATTATAGGCCGTTTCCCATTTATTATTTTATCAATAAATTGGGGAATAACAGCAGCATATTCTGAATTTGGGTCTTGACGAGGTCCAAAAACGTTGAAATATCTTAAAGATATTGTTGGCAGGTTATAAATTTTTGAAAATACATTACAGTATAACTCCCCTGTAGATTTTGTTACAGCATATGGCGAAAGCGGATCAATATTAGTATCTTCAGTTATAGGCATTGAATTTGTATCGCCATATACGGCAGAGGATGATGCTAAAACTAATTTTTTTACTCCACAGTTTCTTGCAGCCTCAAGGACTCTTAAAGTCCCATTAATATTTACATCATTAGATATAGAAGGATTATCAACACTTTTAAAAACACTGGTCACAGCTGCCATGTGAAAGACGTAATCCGAGTCCTCAAAAATTTCATCCAGGTTGATAGAAGTAATGCTACCTAATGTTGTATCAATTTTAGAAAAATCTAAATGCTTAATATTTTCAATATTTCCGGTAGATTCATCATCGACAATAAGGACTTCATTATTTTCATTTAATTTTTCAACTAAATGGGATCCTATGAATCCAAGGCCTCCTGTTACTACAATTTTCTTATTTTTCATTTATTTTCCTCTTAATAAAATATAAAAGAATTTAGACGACATTTAAATTTAAGTAAACTGAACGATATACAGTCGTATTATCAGGTAATTTATATAGTAAAAATTCTAATTTCTGATTTTTCCCTATTTGCGTAGGATTAAAATTAAATGGTATTTCTTGCTTTTCTCCATTAGAAAGGGTAATGTTTTCCTTTTTTATTTGTTTATTTTTTAACTTAACTATCAATGAGTACGTTGTACTGGATTGCTCATGGTTTATAATTCCAATGGTAACATTTCCAGTTTCCCCTAAATTTAAATTAGTAGGGTAATTGCCAGCTTTATTATCAGTTCCTAAAATATAAAACTCTGTAAATTTTTCACCGGGATTCGGATTAACTATTATATAAACTGTTAATGATATAGCAGCAACAAGTAAAATAGTAAGAAATAAGGATATTTTTTTATCAATGTCCATTAAGGCACCACCATGCTTATATTTAATAATCTTTAGTATCTTTATTTTTTCAGTATTGCTTAAATTATTAACTATTTTTTTTATATTTAATTATTGTAGTAAATGAATTTAATAGATATGTTGGGATAAATTTATATAAGATTAATTGCTATTATAGGACACTAATTCTAGTTTTCATAAAATATTTAACCTGATAACATGTTATTAAAAAATCCCTTACAAATGAACGATTGGAAAATCAGCCAATTCTTAAAATTAGTATTTTTAATGCAGATATTAGTGCTAATAATAACTGGATTAAATTTAAATGGAATAAATATTCCAATTATCAGCCAGTTAATTACTTTTATATATATAACATTTATTCCTGGATTTTTAATTCTAAGGATACTCAAAGTCCATAAAATTGGAAACGTTAAATCAATACTTTATTCTGCTGGTTTAAGTATCATCAGCGTCATGTTTTTAGGATTTATAATTAATTTATTCCTTCCCACGATTGGAATTAAACCAATGTCAATTCTGCCTTTATTAACAGCAATGACAATTTATGTAATTATTTTATCAATTTTAAGCTATATTAGAAATAAAGATTTTTCCAGCCCTGATTTAATAGATACTGGAGATTTGATGTCACCTATATTTTTATTTTTATGCCTAACACCATTTCTTGCAATTTTTGGTTCTTATTTAATGACATTTTACAATAATAATCTAATTTCAGTTCTATTAATGTTAGTACTTGTTTTAATAACTCTTTTAACAGTTTTTAATAGAATTCCTCATAAATTATATCCATTTACAATATGGATTCTTGCTATTTCGCTTTTATATGATAGTTCATTAGTTTCAACATATATATGGGGCTGGGATATTCAAAATGAACTTTTCCTGGCAAGTAATGTATTAAATAATTCTTATTGGAACTTTGGTTATAATGATGCTTATAATGCAATGCTAAGTGTTGTAATGCTTGCCCCGATTTATTCAATTTTCACTAATATGGATCTTGTTTACGTTTTAAAGGTTATATATCCTTTATTATTTTCATTTGTTCCCATAGGACTTTATAAAATATTTAAATCACAGACATCTCCTAAAATTGCCTTTTTAGCATGTTTTCTATTCATTTCATTCTACACCTTCTTCATCGAAATGCTTGCACTATCAAGGGAGATGATTGCAGAATTATTTTTAGTTTTATTACTGTTGATAGTCTTCACCGATCAAATAAAGAAAAATACAAGGATTTTATTTGTAACATTTGGCTTAGGGCTCGTTTTTTCGCATTATTCATTGACTTATTTTTCCCTTTTTATTTTAATCAGTACATGTATATTATTGCTCGTTTATTACCTTTATAAATGGTTTATTAAAGATAATGGTAATGATATTTCTTTCTATTTAAGAAAACTAAATAATTCATCTATTAATATATTCCTTGTGCTTTTATTAACGGCAATAATGTATATATGGTATGGGAATATTGCACAGGGTGCAGCTCTTAGAGGTTTAACAGATGCTTTTATCGTAATCAGTCACGATGTAAATCAAAAAATTGCTTTATTAACTGTAAAAATAGGGT
>JAEYSH010000236.1 GCA_023434825.1 Methanobacteriota archaeon
CAACCGCTTCCTTTTGATCTTGATTTAAATCTATTACAGGCATAATTTCACCTTTTATTATCAACATAAATGAATTTGAGAATTTTTAGGGCCATGATTGTGGTTTTACCGCTCCCAGGGCCTGCAACAATGAATTGGGATTGGTTTATTGGAGCTGAAATAGCTTTGTTTTGATCTTGGTTTTTGTCTATTGTTATGTCTCTTCCAAGGTTTTGAACAACTATTTGTTCGAATTTTTTCCACTTAATCAAATAAAACACCTATTATGCTGCTTGATTTTTATATTAGTAACATATAATATTAAAATGTGATGGAAATGAATGAATTAAAGAATCTTGATGAAATAGACTTTGAAAAAACTGATGATGAAGAAATTGAAGATGATATTGAACCACTAAGAAGAAAAATTTATACTAAAGAAAAAGATCCTGAGATCGATTCATTGTATAAAAGATACAAAAAAGGTATATTAATTCTTCAGCCAGATTTTCAACGACATTTTATTTGGAATAAATCAAATTCAAGCAGATTAATAGAATCAGCAATCTTAGGAATTCCATTACCTATAATTTATTTATCTGAAGAAAAAAATGGTGAAAATTACGTAATAGATGGTCAGCAACGCTTGACTTCATTTTTTTCATTTATAGATGGTGAATTTCAAGAATCAAAAGATAAAACTACTGAATTTAAACTCACGGGCCTTAGAGTGCTTAAAGAACTTAATGGAAAACGATTTTCAGATTTAGAGGAAGAAGTACAAGACAAAATCATTTCATATTCAGTAAGAACAATTACCTTTAATAAAGAATCTGATAAAAACCTAAAATTTGAAATATTTGAGAGGTTAAATACCGGCGCTATTTCTTTAAATGATCAAGAGCTTAGAAACTGTATTTATAGAGGTTCTTATAACTTCCTTTTAAAAGAACTTTCCGAAAATAAAGATTTCAGAGAAATTTTAGGAATTAAAAATCCTGAAAGACGAATGAGTGATATTGAACTAGTTTTAAGATTTGCAGCATTTTATCATGCTACATATCTCAATTATAAACCTCCTGCAAAACAATTTTTAAATAAAGAAATGGAGTTATACCTAAATATTTCAGATGCAGAGGCCATAAAATTAAAAAATGCCTTTAAAAACTCCGTAAGTATAATTAGATCATTGTTTGGCAATCAAGCATTCAGAAGATTTCGTAGAGGTGATGAAAAAGATCCTAATGGAAATTGGGAAAGTAGACAGTTTAATAAATCTTTATATGAAGTTTTAATGTTTACTTTTGCAAATGCTGATAAAAACAAAGTCTATAAAAATTTAGATTTAATTAGAGAAGCCTGGATAAATTTAATGACAAATGATCAAGAGTTTATAGATTCTATAGAAATATCAACAAATACCATTAAAGCTGTTAAAACACGTTTTGATAAATGGCGAAATGTTTTAGAGAATGTAATAGATATTGATGCTAAAGAACCCCGATGTTTTTCATATAAACTAAAAAAAGAGCTTTTTGATGCTAATTCAACATGTGAAATTTGTGGACAACGAATTATAGATATAGATGATGCAGCATTAGATCATATTGAACAATATTGGCAGGGTGGTGAAACAATTCCTGAAAATGCACGATTAACACACAGATATTGTAATTGGTCTAGATCTAGATAGGAATAGCGAAATATTACTTAAGAACTAAATACATGTCAAATTAATTTCAATTTTATTAATTTTCTGAAAAAACATGAAAATTAAGAATACATTAATATAACTACCTTGGATTTATATATTTAATAATATTATTAAGGTTAAATTAATATAGGATGATTATAAATCATTATTAAAGAAAATAATTTATATTTGAATTTTTTAATAGTTATTTGTATTTAATAATCCTTGGATGAGGTAGTATGTATAAAAAAGAAAGTGATTCCTTAGGAACTCTTATAGAACTTTGTTCTGATAAAAATGTTGCTGTTAGTTTTTCTTGTGGTAAAGATAGTTTAGTGGTTTTAGATTTAGCTAACCGAATAGGAATTGAAAAAGCAGTGTTTGCTGATACTTCAATAGAATTTAAAGAAACACTAGAATATTTAGAGTATATCCAAGATTTTTATAATATTGATGTTGTTAGGTCTTCAAAAGATTTTTTTAGTTATGTTAAAGATTTAGGATTACCTTCTAGAAGGTATAGATGGTGCTGTGATGTGCTTAAATTTGGTCCATTAGCTAGTTATGCAATTGAAAATAATATTACTGCATTTATTACGGGATTAAGAAGAGATGAATCTAGAAGGAGAGAATGTTATGATATACTCAATTTTAATCCTGCAATTCCTGTTCCTCAAGTTAATCCAATATTAGATTGGACTGACGAAGACATCTGGAATTATATTAAAGAGAATAATTTACCATATAATCCTTTATATAATCATTTTAGTAGAGTAGGATGCTTTTGTTGTCCATATAGAACTAATAAAGATGAATGGAAAAAAGTAAGGAATTTAATTCCTGAAGGTATGGATAAACTGGACAAAACAATTAACGAAAAAACTCAAAACATTAAAAGTGGATATAAAAAATTATTCATGGAAGACGGTTGGAAAAGTTGGACATATCCTCTTAAAAAAATAAATGTAGGCAAATATTCTTTTGATGAAACTACGAATTCTTTTAAAATTAGAATTAATGACTTAAATCAAGTAGATAAAGTAAAAAATATGATTGATGTTTTAGACAATGAATATGAGATATCTAATAATGATATTACAATATTTATAAAAGAAAATAACAAAAAGGGTGAAGAATTTCAAAAGATTAAGGTAATGGTAGAAAAAAGTATAAATTGTATTCAATGTAGTACCTGTATAGCCTTATGTGAAAAAGGGGCTTTATATGTTAATGGAAATATCAAAGTGAATTCAGAACTATGTGAAAAATGTTCAAAATGTTTAATTGCTAATGGAAATACTAGTTTAAGGATGATGTGTATTGCTAGGAACTATACGCGGAATCGGAATACATTACTTCAAGTTGATTCTTAGGCTCTTACCCTATCTCTTTCTCTAGTTCTCCATCTTTCTCTAACATGATTTAAATACATAGCAGTTTTTTTATTTAGATGTATTTCATCATTATCGTCTATATCATCGATGAGCTTGCTTGAACCATCCCCAAATCCAGTCATTGTCCTTAATATACGATCAACTTGCATTGGATTTAATAATGAAAACATTATTCCTTCAAATGAGTATTCTGAAATTACATTATCTACATCATCATTATCATCACTTAATATAATTTGATTTGATAATAAATGGAATATTGACAGCGCTTGTCTAGGAATTTGCTGTTTGTTTGTTATCATAGCTCTAGTAATTGCAATTGTTAATATTCCATTAAGTTCTAAAAATTTACTTTGTAATCGTGGCGCAGAAAGTGCTACCTCTTCCCATCTTACTTGTTGGAGCTTTTTCACTAATGGTCCGGGGTATATATATTCGTTTTCTAGTTCTACTATCATACCATCATTTAATAAAGCTAATATTTTGTTGTTAGGTAGAGCAGAATAATTTAATTCTCTCAGTTCTTCATCATTGATTCTTGTTATTGAATCAAATAAAAAAACCTGTGCAATTTCTGAAGCAGTATTGAAATATCCCATAGTTCTAGGGTTTTTCTGATATATCCACGCTAATTCTTTTACTACATCTACAACCACTTTAGGAGGAATTTCATCTTTTAAATATGCTTCTAAAATATCAGTTATCTGAAAAATAGATAATTGACATTTTTTACATATTAATTCCCCTTCATAATCGTCTAAATCAGACGAAACCAACCCACAACATTCACATTTATCTTTCACAAAATCACCTCATGTTTTTATTTTTAAAGGACTTTCTTCTTCTGTTAAATTGGTTAAAATTATAAACCAACCTTCATCCTCTGCTTTTTTTGATAGATATTTCAAAATTTTGATTTTCTTATCATCGTCAAAATTAGCTAAAACATCGTCAAGAATTAAGAAATCTAAATCAGATATATACATCTGCTTTAAAGCTATTTGCAGAATTAAAGCAATAGCTGATTTTTCGGAAGTACTTAATGTTTTTACTTGTTGAAGTACATATTCGCCAGTATTTTCATCCAATCTCTCTACATACAATTGATAAGCATCGTTTAATTTAATGTTTTTAAATTCAGTGAAACCTAAGTTATTAATTAACTCACCCATATTTTTATTGAAGTTTTCTTTTGCTTTTTGCTTTTGATCTTCAGCTTTTGTTTCTGTATATTCAATATAGCCTTCAATATGATCAATTATCTTATCATATACTTTTTTAGCGGTTTTAGGATTAAATGAACGGTTTCCGATTTTAAATGATGCCCTAGTTATATCCTCATTTTTACGGTCTATATCTCTTCGAATCTTTTCAATTGATTTTTCAATTTTTGTGAGCTCTTTGTCTAACTCTTCATCCTCTTCATTAAATTTTGATTTAATAGGTTTTAGCTCTTTTTCATATTCTTCAATCTTTTCTTCCAAATCTTTTATATTTGCTAAAGAAGAAGAAACCTTCTGATCGAAAATTAAGATATCTTCATTATTCGATTTAATTTCAGATTCAGTATTTCTGATTTCAATATTTTTTTGGTCAATTTCTTGATCAATTTTCTCAATTTCTGTCTTTACTTCATTATATCGAGAATTTATTTTACCAATCTGCTCATTAATACCTTTTTTCTCATTAACAAGTTTATCTAGACGTTTTTCTATTAAATCCGGATCGAAACCTTCTGATTTACATAAAGGACAAATATGAGATTCATTTTTAGTATTTATAGCCGTTATGAGTAAATTATGTTCCCCACTTATACCTTCTCTTTCTTCTTTTAGTTCAGGAATCTTTTTAGCTTTCAAAACTTCTAGTTTAGTTTTTTCATCGTATAAATCCTTTATTCGATGATTTAAAGTTTTTAAATTATTTTTTATCTCTTCCTTTTTTTTATTTGACTCTTGATTCTCTTGTACGAATTCATCTTTTTCTACTTCATAATTTTGTATCTCAGATTTTATTTTAGATATCCTTTTTTTCCGGGTTTGTATTTCTTCGTTTATCCTGTCTCTTTCATCAACTAGAAATTTTACTCCGCCTCTTTTAACATATTTTGTTAATTTCTCTTTTTCAGCCTCTAAAGTTTCTAATTCAGATTCTAATTCTTCTAAATCTTTATCTATGCCTTTTAGCATTTTTATACTCTGATCTACTTGGTATTTCCGTTCTAAAAATTCATCTTTTTTATCTTTTAAAAACTCTTTTTCCTCATCGAAGATTTTCGCAGACGAAAGTTCAGTTACTGCCCATGAAAAATTTCCAGGTTCAATTTCATCGCCTTCCACACTATTCAGCTGTTTTAATATCCTACTATCATTTGAAAGTATTCCCGCTAATAAAAAATCCTGATTTCCATTTTTATGAGATTTGAGAATTTCACCATTTTGCTTAACAATATATTCAAAATCTTTACCATCAAATTTTAATTCGACCTTACCAGTATCTGAATGTACATTTACGAAACCTTGTTGGGGATTTTTTTCATTACTTTTTATACCAAGATTTTTTGCCTCTTCATCAACAGATTTTTTGAATTTACCATCAAGAGTAACAGATAGTACTCCTGCAAGGGCTTTAATAATTGAAGTTTTTCCTGAAGAGTTAGGAGCTTCAACAATATTTAACGCACCTTTTTTAAATTTAAACTCATTGTTTCCTCTTAAACCCCCAACATTCTCTACTATAAGCTTTGCTGACATTATTTGGATGCCTCCTTTATGATTTTTTCAATCTCACTATCCAAAGCCTTAGCAATTTTATTCTTTTTAAAATCCCGTTTCTTAGCCATATCATCTAATAATTTTTTTAATTCATTAGGCATCATCTATACCTCCAATATAATCTACAATACTTATTGATTCCCGGTTCCACCAGTCATATGAATCCTTTCTACTCCTTATTTTATCAATTAAAGTATTGTATTTATGTTCATCCATTTTTTTAAACTTTAACCTATATGAAACTCCTGCAATCCGACTAATACCTCCTAAAATCATCCTAACTATGCTATTTTCAGTGATTCGTAAACTAATATCAAGATTATCTTCTTTTTCAATATTTAAAATCTCATTAATTAGATATTCTGTATCCTTTTTAACTTGATTTCTCTTATAATCCTTATAATCATTAAAATATACTGTAAAATTTAAAATACCACTATATGGCACAATTTCAGTATTTAACAGGATTGTCTCTCTGCCCCACCACGTTAATGAATGTCCTACTTCATGAATTTTGTTTGAAAAATTTTTAAATTTCTCTGGATCCATATTCTTAAATTTGTATTGGTAAGAAACTCCTATACCTCTCTGTACTAATTCTGATCCCATTCGTATTATATTGAATTCTAAAGGAGTTAAATTAATATCTAAGTCTTTAATATCCTTTATTTTAGGTACATCTAACAATTTTCTCCTTGCATCATTTTGATATGAATCTTTGTAACCATCGAAATAAACAGTCAATATCAATTTACCTCTTGATGGAACATCATTTATTGATATTATGATGACCACAACCTTTTTTCAATACATTCAACTACAGTTATATGCATAGCATCTCTTATTGTTGGAGAATCCATTTCATTCAATCTTTTTTCAATTTCACCCCTAACATAATCTCGTTTATTTTCATCGGCTCTTCCTCTTTTAAGTATATTATCTACAATATCCATTAACTGATCTACAGGTAAATTAGGTGCCTTAATTCGGTATAATCTAGTTAATATAGCTTCATCTACCAAATCTTCTCTATTAGTTGTGGCAAATATGATAGTATTATTTGGATTTAAACGATCTAATTCATGGAAGAGGATGGAATTTATTGAATAATGCCATTCTTTAGCTAAATCTGTCCCCCTAGTAAGCATTAAGCTTTCAATATCATCAAACAAAATTATGGTTTTTGAATTACTATTTTCATCATTTATACGGCTGAAAATACCTTTTAATTTTTTTTCTGCTTCTCCCCATTTAGGAGCAGCTATGGAAGCACCATCTAATAATAAGAAATCTACATCACCTAACCTTCTATGTAATTTTCTTGCGACTTGCTTGACCAGTTCAGTTTTTCCTGTTCCAGGCTCACCAATTAATATAAAACCTTTAAATGGAGGATTATCCATTATAAGGTTCCCTTTTAGAAAGTATTCGCAAGTATTCATTACTATATTTTCAATTTCAACTAATTGAGGTAATAAATTTACCTCTGCTATTTGATCTCCTTTTATAGGAGTTAATTCATCATTTGAATTACTCATATGATCTCTCCCTAACTCTTTCTCTTATTCTTTCCATTTCTATAATTATATAGTCTTCAAATACAAATTCAATACTTCTACCATCTAGATTCATATCTTTTATTAATTCATTAGTAAATCTACCATCGATGGTTTGTAATGATCTTATAATTCTGTTTCTTGTACTTGAGGGTATTTTTCTTTTTGAAAAGAATGATATTAAATCTTCATCTGTGAATTTATCTTGATTTTTATATGCTGTTAGCCAAAGGAACATTATTATAGTCCATAAAGTTTTTGGACGTTGTTTGTAAGGTAATTTTAATATATCATCATCATTTTTTAGTTCTGCAACTAGTTTTAGTAGATAAAGAATTACATAACCTATATAAATGTGGGCTAATCTCCTCTTTCTTAGCTCATTTAAGGCTTCTCCTGTTTGATATTGGTTTGAAAGGTTTTTTAATTTAGGTGTAAAGTTCAATATCCGTCTATATTCTTCTATTTCTACTTTAATTAAACCGATTTCTTCAAAAACTATAAATGCATCATTCCATGATTTAGTAGTTCTTATCTCCCTGTTCAATTCATCTTCTGTTATTTCCAAGGATCCATCTAATGCTTTAGAAACTAAAAGCTCACTTAATTTGGTAAAAATACTAACTTGAGGATTATCACCTATAACAAACGAAAGATCAGCTAGTAATTTTAAGTTAGGACTTATTGCTGGATCAATAGATTCTGAAGGGTTTAAAGAATCTTTTAAATCATTATAGACTTCTATTACTAATGGTGAGAATTTTTTACAATCTTTACATATAAAAGGGATTTCATCAGTTTTTTTTTCATTCCCACATTTAATACATATCATTTTTTACCTTCTCTATTGTTATTAAGTGAATAAATGATATATAATACATACTATTTAATACTTACCATTTACAACTTAAAACAAAATAATATTATTAAATATCACTTAATTTTATGAAATATAATAAAAAAATTTTATTTTATTTTCACTAATTAAATCCTATAATTTCTCTATATTTCCATTATTTAAAAATTAATTTTATTATTTACTATTTTTATGTAATAGAAAGAATTATATAAAATTAAAAAAAATAATTGATTATTCTATTAAATTATTATTAAACATCATGAATTAGGGGGATTAAATGAAAAGTAAATTTAAAAATTTCAGTGATGTTATGAGAGAGAATATATGCTCATATGAGGGAAAATACGATGGATTCATTGATTATTGTCCGGATTTATTTAAATTATTAACGGATATTCTTGATGATGAAAATATTGACTCAGAGATGCGTTTAGAGATTTGTGCCGCCATTGCTTATTTTGTTGTTCCTTTAGATGTTATCCCAGAACAGATATATGGTCCAATTGGGTATATAGATGATATTTTTCTATGTTGCTATGTGATAAACTATATTGTGGAATCATTAGGTTGGGAAAGAGTTAATGAATTATGGCAATGTGATAAAGATCTTCAAGAAGTTTTAGATGAGTGTTATTCAAAATCTATAGCGATGTTGGGCGGGAAAACCAATGACATATTGGTTTATGTTGGACTTAAATCGTGAAGTGGTAATTTCTGGAAGTGATTAATTATTGAAAGAAATTTTATAATCAATTTTCTTTTTACAATAAATTACTATGAAAAATTGCTATTTTAATCTGTTCTTTAACTATAGTTCTTAAGACCACTTTTATAAATAAAAACCTTCTTCCCATTTTTTCAGGCGTTAAAGGAAACGCTCTCAAGGGGGTATTTTCATTTTCAAACATTTTAATATTTCACATTTATTAACTAGATAAAAAGAAAGCATAGGCCCCTTCAGTTTTTAAATAGCATCTTTATAATTAGGTATTTTGTACACTAAGACAAAATTAGTTGATATATGTAGAGTTATGGATAGAAAAAATAATTTAAATACCCAATTAAAAAATATTCTAATTTTTACTCAATCTATTTAATAATTTCTTTTAATTTCACTCGAAATTTCTTGTAATACCCATACAATTTAAAACAATTAACTTCTTCCTTGTCCTTGCCATTGCAGTATAAAACCGTTGAATCCAGATTCTCATCTCCCTTCCCCAAGCCGGAATTAGCATTATCATTAATTTCTTATATTAGCTCTAATGAATCACTTTCTTTATACATACTACCTCCTCCAAGGATTATTAAATCAAATAACTATTAAATAATTCAAATATAAATTGTTTTCAATACTTTTTATTAATATATCAATTTGATGTTAAGACTATTAATTTTACTAATTACTAAAATATTTTCATAAAAATGAGCTTAAATAGATATACTGACAATTATAATAGATTTATTTAATTATATTAAGAAAACTTGAAAAATAAATATAAACAAATTAATGTTTAGAGAAATCTATCATTCCATTAGCCATCTCTTCTAAATCTCCTTGATTAATAAGTTCTTGAATTATTGTGTTTATTTTTTTGTTAGTTGGTTCTCGAATAACTTTAATACCGAATAACTTAGCTACTTGTCTAACTAGTTCCTCTTGTGGAGTAGAAAATTGATTTTCAATAACCATTTTTACAGCTTTAACTATTTCTTCTTTACAGATTAAACTAATATTTGCAGGGGGATCCTTACTACGTCTTCTTATATTAATTTCCATATCAGCGTAGAACAAGAAATCATCTTTTATTATTATTGGCCCCTTAGTAGAATATTTTATTGCATCATCTAACTTTTTTTGAATTCTAGATCCTGTTCTTTTTAGGCCCCATAATATACGAATACGTCTTTTTACTTCATCATAATGAACTGGCCCTTCTACTTTAACAATACCAATAACTATTTCTGCTAATTTTTTAGTTGGCATCTCATTTAAATCCTTAGTTGTTTTAATTCTGTTTGATGAATATATATTATAATCTATGACCTTATCTTCAAGTGATTTTGATTTAATTACTTTTGAAGATCTTATTTTTTTTAGAAACTTTCTCATATTCTTTATCTTAAAATTAGAATCTATAATTTCTCCAGAAGTTATTTCACCATTTTTAGCTCTTTCTATAGCATCCAATAATCTTCTTTGACTTTCAGACCTATTTCTATACCAGTCTATAGACCAAATTCTATAAACTTTCCAGCCTAGACCTTCTAAAACTTGATGTCTAAGTCTATCTCTATCTCTGGCCACTGGAGAACTGTGATACATTGCTCCATCACATTCGATCCCTAAGAAATATTTTCCTTGATGATCATCATCAACAATTGCTAGATCTATTCTAAAACCAGCACATCCAACTTGACTGTGTACTTGATAACCTTTATTTTGTAAGAATTTGCAGACAGAATCTTCAAATGGTGATTCTGTTTCTTCTCTCACTTCATAGACACTTTCTAAGCTTCCTGTTTCTGCATATTCTAAAAATACTTTAAGAGCTTTAAGACCATATCGAGCATTTGGTTTTATTGGAATATCTCTCGATGTAAAATTAGAGAAAACAATACATTTCTCTTTAGCACGTGTAATTAATACATTCAAACGCCTTTCTCCACCATCATTATTAAGTGGGCCAAAATTAAGGTGTAATTTCCTATTTGAATCAAATCCATAGCCCACACTTATAAAAATAACATCTCTCTCATCACCTTGTATTGTTTCAAGATTTTTTACAAAGAATGGCTCTGAATGGGCTTTACTAAAGAATTTCTCCATTTTTGGGTTTAATTTAAGTTGTAGTTCTAATTCTTCTAAAATAGCATTTTGTTGCTTAATATTAAATGTGGCAACGCCCAGACTTTTATTATTTCCATATTTTTGGTAATGTTCAAAGGCAGCTTTTATAACGGCTTTTGCTTCTTGACGGTTTGTAGTACTTCTACCTCTATCATATACAGTATCAGGTAAATATTCAAATTTCAGCCCTAAATCTTTAGATTCATGGGAGGGTGAGGGATAAATAAGTAAATCATTTCCATAAAATTCTTGATTGGATACTGCTATTAAAGATTCGTGACGGCTTCTATAGTGCCATCTTAGCATCTTTGTAGGGAAGCTACGTTTACATAAATGTAATATGCTTTCCATGTCAACAAGTGCACTTGATTCATAATCGGTTTCTTCATCCCTATCCACTAATACATCAAAGAAAGATGTAGGAGGTAATTGTTTTGTATCTCCCATAATAACTGCTTTTTCTGCTCTTAAAAGAGATCCAAGAGCATCTTCAGGTTTTACCTGACTAGCTTCATCAAATATAACATAATCGAATCTTAAATTCTTAATTGCTTGAGGATCTAAATATTGGGCAACTGAAAGAGGACTCAT
>JAEYSH010000196.1 GCA_023434825.1 Methanobacteriota archaeon
GATTAAAAGAAGATACTGGAGAAGCTCCAGATGAAATCCAGGTAGAAGCTGCAGCCCCTACAATCTACGGAAATACAATTGAAAATTTAAAATCTGCAATTGCAGGAGAACATTACGAAAACACAGAAATGTACCCTGAA
Organism: Methanobacteriota archaeon; assembly: GCA_023434825.1. Classification (GTDB taxonomy): domain Archaea; phylum Methanobacteriota; class Methanobacteria; order Methanobacteriales; family Methanobacteriaceae; genus Methanobacterium_D. Next base: position 141 of record JAEYSH010000196.1, read on the forward strand.
TTTGCGGATGCCGCTGAAGAAGAAGGTTTACTTGATATTGCAGATAGATTAAGAGCAATTGGACATGCAGAAGTTCACCACGAAGACAGATATACCAATATATTAGAACAGATTGAAGCTGGCACATTATGGAAAAAAGAAGAAGATGTAGAATGGAATTGTCAGAAATGTGGTCATATATTCTACGGAACTGAACCTCCAGAAAAATGTCCTTCATGTGATCATCCAGCTAAATACTTTGAATTAAGATGTGAAAAATTCTGAGGATATTCCATGACCGAAGAAAAACAGATCTACAGATGCAATGTTTGCGGCAATATGACAGAAATTATTCATTTAGGCACAGGAATGCTAAAATGCGATGGACAGGAAATGCAGTTACTTGAAGAAAAGATTGAAGGTACAGGAACTGAAAAGCATGTTCCAGTGATAGAACAAACTGAAAATGGTATAAAAGTAAAAGTTGGTGCTGTAGAACATCCTATGGAAGAAAATCACTGCATTGAATGGGTAGAAATAGTTACAGATAAAGGTATCCATAGAAAAACATTTAAACCCGGTGATAAACCTGAAGCAGAATTCAATATCAACATAGAAGATATAAATGAAGTTAGTGCCAGAGAATATTGCAGTGTTCACGGTTTATGGAAATCTGAATAACAGAATTAAATTATTTTGTATAAATTCTATTTTTAATTTTTTAATTTTGAGCGTTAATTTTTTTTATGAGTTAGTATAATAGTAAAAATTGAGTATATTAGAATATCATTAGATATATAGTGAAAAGAATATATTTTATCTATTGATAATGAAGTGAAAAACATGAAAAATAAAATTATTCCTTTAGTTGTTTTAATGCTTATTATAGCATTTTCTGGTTGTATTCAGTCAGATGCGCCTAATATAAACGGCCTTTCATCAAATATTAATAGTAACTTGAAAGATGGAGATACATTTTTCAATAAAGCCGTGTCTGATTTAAATAAGTATTCTTATACCAGTTCCAGTTCAAATTGTAATAATGCTTTGTCAAAATTCAATTCAGCAAAAGCTTCAGCACAACAAGGATTAACTTATGCTCAAAACTCCAAAGATAATGTATTTATTGAATATATGGGACTTACAATTTCAGAAATTGATGCAAGGGTCAATGCAACATTAGAACTTCAACAGGCAATTACCTACTTGCAAAAAAACGATACAATTAACGGTAATCCTCATGTTACCAAATCTAATCAATTTATGGATGTTTCTATGCAATATAAAACAAAGAAAGATGATTTAGTAAAACAAAATCCTTCTAAATTTAAACAATAGAAGATTTCAAATCATTTTAATAAATCAAATGATCAATATTATTATACAATTAAAAAAATAATTGACGATTAATATAAATTAATTACATTTATAAATACTCTCTAATTCTTATTAAATGGATTATGAAAGTTATTTTTCAAAACAACAAAATCATATCGATTTTGAGGTATAAATATGAATAAAACTTGTTTAGAATGTAAAGGTAAAGGTTATAAAGTTATTAGCTACAAAATATGTGAAAGCTGTCATGGAAGCGGCTTTAAAAGTCAAGTTGATGTGAAAAATCACGTTAAGGGTATTTCTAAGGGAGCAATGGAAAGATTTGATCTAAATGAAGATCATGATGTTCCCTGCGGCGTATGTAAAGGTAAAGGAGAAATAGAAGTGACCGAAAAATGCGAAGCATGCAATGGAAAAGGTGAAATTAATCAATGCAGAAAATGTGGTAAAGAAATAGAATCCGGAGATTACTGCAAAGATTGCGAAGTTAAAAACAAGGTTTACATCCTTCATCCAGCATGTGATATAAATGACCTTGATATTGGTTCAGATTACAAAGGTAAAGTTACAAGAACTGAAGATTGGGGAATATTTATAAGTCTATCCAAGAAAGTTTTTGGATTACTTAGGGGACGAAATTTAGGCCTGAATGTTGGCGATGATGCAATTGTAAAAGTAATTGACATTAAAAAAGGTAAAGGCGGTAAAGACGAAGTAGATCTTTCAAAATCCAATATTAAAGGCGAATATGAGCTTGTGAAACTTCGAAAAAATATTGCCAGAACCTTAATTGGAGATATAACAACAAATTATGTTAAAAAATCTGTGAGAATTGTAGGAGAGATAATTCAAATTCAGCAGACATCAGGACCGACAATATTTACAATTTCTGATGAAACTTCAACTACTTGGGCTGCAGCATTTGATGAGCCGGGAATCAGAGTTTATCCACATATAAACATGGGAGACATTGTAGAAGTACTTGGTGAAGTAAATCTCCACAGTGGAAAAATTCAAATTGAATCTGAATCTATTGAAAAACTCCATGGAAAAGAAGCAATAGAATCAAGAAGGCTTATTGATGAGGCAATTGATCAAAAGGCTGAGCCTGAAACTACTGAACTCATGATAGAAAGTGAAGTTCTTGATAAACTAAGGGAAAGAATGCGGCTTGCTGCTAAAGCTATTAGAAAAGCTATTTTTGACGGTAGATCTATTCTTGTAAGGCACCACGCAGATGCTGATGGAATTTGCGCAGGTGTTGCAATGGAAAAAGCAGTAATTCCATTAATACGAGATATAAATCCCGGATCTGATGCAGAATGGCATTTCTTCAAAAGAGCACCCAGTAAAGCTCCATTTTACGAAGTTGAAGATGTTGTAAAGGATCTTTCATTTGCACTTGAAGACATGGAAAGACACGGGCAAAAACTCCCATTAATTGTTCTTTTAGACAATGGTTCAACAGAAGAAGATATATTAGCACTTATTAAGGCTAAAATTTATGATATTGAAATTGTAGTCATAGATCACCACTATCCTGGTGAAGTAGAAAATGAAAGAGTAGCTGTAGATGATTATGTCGATGTTCATGTAAATCCATACCTTGTTGGAGGAAATTCTGAAATTACAGCCGGAGCACTTGCATTTGAAGTTGCAAAAATGATAAATCCAGAAGTTAAAGAACATTTAATGCATTTACCTGGAATTGCTGCAGTTGGAGACCATGCAAGCTCAGATGAAGCTCTAAATTATATCAAAATTGCTGATTCTAAAGGTTATTCCAGGGAAGATTTAGAAAGAATCGCTACAGTTATAGATTTTGAAGCGTTTTATCTCAGATTTATGAACGGTAGAGGTATTATAGATACTATTTTAGGCCTTGGAAATCTTGATAAACATGCAAAACTTGTTGATGCATTATATAAAGAGTCTGAAAAGCGGGTAAGAAATCAACTTAGAGCAGCGCTTCCTAATTTAAAAACACAAGAATTACCTAATGGCGTTATATTCAACGTTTTAGATGTGGAAAAATATGCATTTAAATTCACATATCCAGCACCTGGAAAAACAACAGGATATGTACATGACACAATGGTTAAAAAATATGGAGAGGAAACACCAATAGTTACTCTTGCATATGGTCCTGATTTTGGAGTTATAAGAGCTACTGATGCAGTTAATGAAATGTTTGGATTCAATTTAAACATTATTATTACAAAATTAATTGATGAAATTCCAGAAGCAGGAATAGATGGCGGCGGTCATGAATGTGCTGGATCCCTTAAATTTGTTGAGGGTTTATCTAAAAAAGTTCTTGGAGCTTTCGCACGTGAGATTGCAGAACTTGGAAAATAATTTTTTATTTAGGTGATATATTCAAAAAATGAGATTTAATTTATTTTAAATATTCACCTTAACATATTTTATCCATATGTATTTAATTCTATTTTATAGGATGCAGGATCTATTGATCCATGATATTCAACTTTAAAGTCTTTTATTTCTCCATTTTTAAGACTTTCAATTTTAATTGAACTTGAATTTAAAATGTTTCCATCTTTATTGAGAAATATTACATTAATTATAGAATAACGTTCATTCAGGGAACCTATTTTTTCTAACTGTCCTTTGACTGCCCAGTTACTGAAAAAAGGTTTATCCAGCTTATGATTTAATATCTTTACATTTCCTGTTGAAGATGAAGGATCTTGAAGCATTGCACGTACATTTTTTTGATCATTACCTACGCTGAAATTATCATTTATACCAATTAACCCTAAGATGCTTACTGCAATTATCACAATTATTCCTAAAGAACATAGAAATACTGCACTATTCAAATAAACCATTCCTTTTTTTAGCAAGGTAAATTATATGATTTATAATATTAATATTTATTACTTATTATAATATTTGTAATACTATATACAAAAAATTAATCAAAAATAGTTATTATAAAAAAAAAATAAAAATATTAGATAATTAAGATATAATGGAAGTTTAAACCTTAAAAAGGGAGTAATTTGATAAAAACTATGAAATTATTGTATTATGAATTATATAAAGCTTAATTTATCTCATTAAAGGTTATGAAAGCCAAAGATGATTTAAAATGGAATCTAATAAATATAATCAAAATATACGAATTCTGCCAGATATTTGTGTTTTAATATCTCACACTCTTTCAAGGTTAATTGAATTGGATATTATAAACGGTTTTGAGGTTCTTATTCCAGATTCAATAGAATATATTGTGCAAATTTTATGTGAAGGTCGATTACAAGCAGGTTTTTACAATGAATTAGAAAAATTGAAAGAATTAGAAGCAGAAAGGAAGATAGATATTCTCTTTTGTAGTTATGAAATGTCTGATATAAAAAGCAGGAAAGAACTAATAAATAGGGAAGATGATCTGATTTTAGAAAATGCTATCATAACTAATTCTATATTATTTACTTCAGACAAGGGTTTAAGGATTAAAGCATCTTCAGTTAAACAACCAGTAATTTATTTTCCAGCTAAATATCAAAAGAACATCAAAGATATCTCCAGTGACTTTTAATTATGCTATCCTGCCAGATAATATACCAGTACTTTATCTATATGATAACCATCCATATCCATTATTTCAAACCGTAAGCTATTCCATGTAAATATTTCACCAACATCTGGTATTTTACTTAGATATGTTATTATAAATCCTGCTAATGTCTGATAATTATTTTCATCTTCTTCTGGAAGCTCTTTTATATTAAATATTCGTTTGAATTCATCGATATTAATCAAGCCATCAATTAACCAGCTTCCATCATCTCTTCTAATGGCTTTAATTTCTTCTTTTGTTGGCAAATCTCCAACTATGGCTTCTAAAATATCATAAAGTGTTATTAATCCTTCAATATCCCCATATTCATCTACAATAATTGCCATATGGACATTATCTGCAGATTTTTTAAATTGTTTCAATACATTAAGTGCAAATGAATTTTCAGGTACGATGAGAGGATTTTTTAAATAATTTCTTAGATCTAACACATCAAATGTGGAACTAGCACTTATAATATCTTTTACCTGGACAACACCTAAAAAATTATCTAAATATCCTTCACTTACTGGAAATATTGAATGTTCACTTTCAAAAATTCTTTTTAGTGTCTCTTCTTGAGGTTCTTTAATATCCAGCCAGGTAATGTCTGTTTTGGGTGTCATTATATTGTTAATTCTTCGCTCATCAAGCTCAAATATACGTTTAATCATTTCTTCTTCTGTTTTTTCAAATTCCCCTGTTCTTCGCCCTTCTTCAACTAACATTCTTATTTCATCTTCTGCAATAACTTCTTCTTTTGGCTCATTAACACGTAATATTTTAAGTACTACATCCATTGAAGCACTCAGGAAGTAAACTAATGGTCTTGTGACATTAGATAATATTTTCATTGATTTTGCCATTTTTATTGCTATTTTTTCTGGATTATCAATAGCAATTCTTTTAGGAACAAGTTCACCAATAATTAAAGAAAGATAAGTAATTATTAAAACTACAATAAAAACACTTATAAACCCGCTGTACTGACCTAAAAATGTAAATTGGCTTAAATATACATCGAATCTTTGTGCAATTGTTGCACCTCCAAAAGCACCGGCCAGTATTCCAATAAGGGTTATTCCAATCTGTATTGTTGATAAAAACTGGTTTGGAGAATTAACAAGTTCAAGTGCAATTTTAGCACCTTCACTCCCTTCTTTACGCATTTTTTGGAGCTTAATCTTTCTTGAAGATACTATAGCTATTTCAGACATTGCTAAAATACCATTTAAAGTAATCAAAATCAGGATAATTGCTATTTCTATATATATTACATTTACCATTATGGCACTCCCAATAATAATATTTTATTTATATTTTTTATTATTAAATAATTTGGGATTATACATTATCAATTTAGCAAAAATAACAGTAAAAAGAGTTATAAATTTAAATAAGTATAATATAGTCAAATTAGATAATTTATACACAAGAAGAAATACCTAATATTTTCTTTCATAATTTACTAATAAAAATAAAAAACGATTGCTTATATCCCGTTTTTAGACAAATATAAAACAGTTCTTAGTAATAAAGAAGTTATTCATAAGAGTCTCCCTCCTAAGGATAACATTTTTATTAAATATAATTTTTAAATATAATATAATTTAGTAGTTTATATTTTAAAAGTTAATTCTTTAACTTTATTGAATAGGAAAATCCATCAAAAGTTAAAAACCTCTTATAATCAGGGAAATGAAAAGCATTATTTAAATCAGCACAATTAGAATCATTACTTGAACAAGAACGATTCAATCAACAAGATGAAGAAGTTAAAAAAGAAATTCTTAAGGGTGATGTAAAATTTATTAAAAAGAATTAAATAAAATCTAAAAAATCTTAAAATAAGTTCTAAAACATTTTCAATTTCATCTATATATGCATTATTCACTTATTTTTCCTCTAATTTCTTTACTGCTTTTTGATAACTTCATATACACTAAACGCTACATTTATGCTGATTTATTCAAGTTTATACGAACTCTTTTACATCTTTATGTTGTTCTGGTATAAATAAAATCATAATTTACTTAGAATGCCATATATAAATGTTTTTTTTCAATAGATACTATATATGTGCATTGCTCAAAACCAATGCACACACCACAAAATGATGTAATTTTATATAAAATGATAATAAATTTAATTTCTACTTTTCTCTAAATTTAGTGTTTCTTAAAGATAAATTTTCATTTAAATGAAGTTTTTCATAAATTGAAGAATAAAAATAAGCTATACAAATTAATAATTTATTTATAAAAAGTAACATATATTTTATTACATGAAATATGAAGGCACTTCTGAGGAAGAAGAAAAATACCTCAAAACCAAAGAAAACATAATACATAATCTTTATTCCCAAAAAAACACAGAAAAAGAATATTTAAATACAGTTGAAAAATTATTGAAATATTGGAAAAATGAATTAGGAATAGTTGATTCTCAAAGTGAAGAAAGACATGCTGAGCTCTTAAAACTAATCAACACAGAAGAAGGCACAATCAACAAAATCAGAGAAGATATAAGGAGAATTGATGAAATGATAGATAAAACCGAGGCTAACCTTAATAAAATTCAGGGAATGGTTACTTCACTAAGAAAACATTAACCCCCCCCCCTAAAAAAGGTTTTTTAGGTGATATTTAATGCAAATAAGTGAAGAAAATAAAAATTCACAAAAAACAGAAGAAAAATACTCAAAAGAGACAGAACAAATAATTAAAGCCCTTGAAGAGCGAAGAAAAGTAAATAAAGAATTTTTATCCAATATAGAAAATTTCATAGAATACGCAAGAAAACAAACAGAAAACAACCTTCTAAGTAAAGAAAGAAGACTTAGATATAAAGATTTACTTGAAGAAGAAGAATCCCTAAAAGAAAGAATAAAAGAAGATTTAAAACGAAATAATGAATTAATTAAATCCATTAAAAAGAGTACAGAAGAATTATTCCATACTAAGTTTTAAGAATCTCCCCCCCCCATTTGGACAGATTCAACTGGAATAGTAAAATAAAATGTAGAACCTGCCCCTAACTCTGATTTAACCCATATTCTTCCACCGTTACTTTCTATGATTTTTTTAACAATGGATAAACCTATTCCTGTACCATCATATTCATCTCTTGTGTGCAATTGTTTGAAGACCTCAAATATTTTATGGCTGTATTGTGGGTCCATTCCAATTCCATTATCTTCAACACTAAAAACCCACTCCTTATCTTGTTTTTTAGCTGAAATATGAATTCTTGGAGGGAACTGAGGTTTTTTAAATTTAATGGAATTACCTATCAAGTTTTGGAGAACTCTTTCCATCTGATTAGGACCGGCATGAATAACAGGCAAATTATCATGAGTTATTTCAGCTTGAGATTCTTCGATTATTGAAAGTAAATTTGTTTTAGCATTTTCAACCATTATATTCATATCAGTTTCAACAAATTCTTCTCCAGTCCTATCAATTCTTGAATATTCCAACAAACCTTGTATTTGTGCTTTCATACGTACAGCAGCATCAACAATATAATCCATAAACTCATCAGCATCATTATCAAATTTACCTTTGTACCTACGCTCTAAAAGCTGTGTGAAACTAGCAATAGTACGCAAAGGCTCCTGTAAATCATGACTGGTAATATAAGCAAAACTCTGTAATTCACTATTAGAACGTTTCAATTCAGCTATGGCATCTTTAAGCATTAATTCATTCTCTTTTAAATTAATATTCATTTCTTCTAATTCTACAGTACGCTCTTCAACTTTTAATTCTAAGTTATCATGTGATTTCATAACTTCTATTTCTGCTCTTTTACGCATTAGAGCCTCAACAAAAGCAAGAGACAATGATTCAATGTTTTCCATATCTTCGGCAGTATAATCAGTTTTTTTG
>JAEYSH010000007.1 GCA_023434825.1 Methanobacteriota archaeon
TGAAAAAACAATTCCAATGAATATAACTAAATTTTTATACCATTGTTTCGGACGTAATGAAATTATCAGTTCTTTTATCATTTTATATCCCTGTAACTCTTTGGAATTGTAAATTGCTTTTTATAAAAAAATATAATCATCAATTCTTTATAAAATATGTTCTTTCAATTTAATAAATAATTTCTATAAAAATTGAAAACTCTACAATAATTTAATAAAATAGATAGAAAAAAATAAGATAGGAATTAATTTTTTAATTAGAAAATTCCCATAGCTTTATTTGTTTTTTCGATAGATTTTTGGTTATCATTTTCTATTTCAAGCATTGCTCTTATGGCGTCAACATTTTCAGGAACAACATCTGATTCTTGGTGTATTGCCTGCATGTAATAGAGTTCGCCGTTTACAATGTTTAATGACTCTTCCCAAACACCTATTTCGAATAAATCTGATCTGGATCTTCCTAAATCTTTAGCATATTCCATGAATTCTGCTGTAGATCCAAGCCCCTGTTTTGCTTTAAGTAATAGAACTCTTGGGGTTTTATTAAGAGTATCTTTTATTTCATCAACACTTACATCATTTTCAAGTTCTACCATCAAATTGTGCTGGTGCATTAAAGTAGTAGGTACAAGTAATGCCATTGTAGTGATATCTAAGCCATACATTACTGTTTGAACATCTGGGCCGTGGTGAGAAGGTACAGTAGGTGGGTTTGGAACTATGGCATTAATTGGGCCTTTTTTAACCTGTCCCGGGTCTGCTCCTCTCCTTACCATTACTGCTCTAACTTTTTTAATCCCACAAAGGTCATTTATTGGTTTTAAAGTCCTACAAAGACCTGTAGTATTACATGATACAACACGGGCGTAATCTTTTCCTATTACATCATCATAGTTTGCAAATGAGTTAAATGAAAGCCCTATGGCATCGTGTTTTTCGCCACCCTGAAATATTGCTTTTAATCCTTTCTTTTCATAAATTTCTGCCTTATTTTTGGCACCAACGCCTTCAGGAGTACAATCAACAACAATATCTAATTTATCAAAGAGCTCATCAGCAGTACCTGTTACTTTAATACCTGCTTCTTCAAATGCACTTTCTCTATCAGGTACGCTTATATAAAGGTCATAGCCTTTTTCCACAGCCATTTTAGCCTCAAAATCAGGGCTTCTTTTAGTAACCCCTGTAATTTTCATGTCGTCTTGCGCAGAAACAGCGTCTGCAACTCTTTTACCTATTGTTCCATATCCATTAATTCCAACGGACTTCATAAGTCAACCTCCTTATTTGCAAGTTCTGCAATAATGCCTTCAAGATATACTCTTGCGGATATCTCAAATAAGGCTCCGAAAGGTGTTAAAGGCTCATATTCACCAGCTACTCTTCTTTCGATATAATTTTTGGTTTTAGCTTTAATCCTGCCAGGGATTTCAATTATAAGATCTGATATCTTTGCAAGGGGAGAACCAGTAAAAGATGTTAAGGATATAATTTTGGCACCGTTTTTCAGTGCTTTTTTTGTAATTGTTAAAGTTGGTTCGGTTTCTCCAGATCCAGATATAGCTATGAGAACACTCCCTTCTTCTATTTCAGGGACTATAGTTTCACTAACTACATAAACATCCCGGCGAATTTCACTAAGTCTTGAAGCAAAAGCTTTTCCAACAAGCTCTGATTCTCCAAAGCCACATATAAAAACTTTTGAGGCATCACACAGATATTTTTCCATGAGATTGGTGCTGTTATCATCAATTTCCATGGATTTAACGTGGGATGTTATCTCTTCAAGTACGAGCCTTAACATAAAAACACCAGTTTTACATATTAATATATAATTCTGGCATTATAAAATAGTTATGGTTTAAAAACAAAAAAGTGAGATTTAAAATGTTCATAATGATTAATACATTACACAAATAAATATTAGGGCTTTATAAATGAATTAAGAGAATAATTTGAAGTAATAACTAATTTTCTAACATAAATATTTTATTTTGAATATATAAAATAAATTTAAATTTTTCAGCATTTGCCCATAAAAAATGGTTCTCTATCTGCAATAGCCTTCAAAAACAATTCTTTAAGTTCATCATCGGAATAACCTTGTTTCATTGGTTTTAAGAGATCAACTAAGTTATCATTTCTAAGCAGGCAGGGTTTAATCTTTCCTTCCGGAGTTATTCTGATCCTTGTACAGTTTTTACAGAATTGAGTGTTATCCATTGGTTTAACGACTTCAATTTCTCCGCCTTCTAAGAAATATTTTTTCCTATCTTGCATGAAGTGTCTTGTTTTAACTTCATCAGCCATATTGCTGAGTTCTTCTTCAACATCGTCCATATTAAAATGATATTCATCATAAAAGCTATTATCTGGACAATTATCTGTTTTTAATAGTTCTATAAGCTGTAAAATAGCATCATTTTCTTTACAGAACTGAAACATATCCCAAATTTCGTCATGATTTATTCCTTTCATGACGACCATGTTAACTTTAACGGGGTATAATCCTGCTTTTGAAGCTTTTTCAATTCCTTCTTTAGCATGTTTAATATAATCCCTTTTTGTTATAAAGCGATAAGTCTCAGGATTTAAAGTGTCAAAACTTACATTTACTCGAGTTAATCCAGCAGCTTTTAATTGCTCTGCGTATTTTCCAAGTAGAGTTCCATTAGTAGTTAAAGCAATATCTTTAAAACCAATAGCAGCTATTTTTTCCACAATTTCAACAATATCGTCTCTTATTAAAGGTTCTCCACCAGAAAGCCTGATTTTTTGAACTCCAATATCAGCAGCTATTTTTGCAACTCTGGTTATTTCATCGGAAGTCATTTCATAGCTTTCGGGAATAATCCCATCATGATGGCAATAAAAGCATCTAACATTGCAACGATTTGTAATTGAAATTCTAAGTGAAATAATAGGCCTTTCAAACTTATCGGACACTGTCATCTGTGATTTGTCTCCTTAATTAGATTTTTTGATAATTATAATTTGGAGTTATTGGATATTAAATTAATAGTTAATTAAATTGACTGTTAGATAGTCTAAAAAATAAAAATTTGAAACCAAAAGGTTTCATTAAGATAAGGGAATATCCCTTACATTGCGTCAAGTTTCTCTGGTAAATATGTATCTACGACATATTCAAGACCATATTTGGAGAAAGACTGCTGTTCTGCTTTTTTCCCGATTTTAAGCATTTTCTTAATTTCCATCTGCCAGTGTTCATCCCTATAACGAGGGTCTTTCATAAGTTCTTTCAAACGAAGAACGTCAATATCTTTTAAAGGATCAGTTGGAAGGTCGTAATTGATTATATCGCTTGCTGTTACACCTAAAAACTTAGCATCAGGTGTTGCCAGGTCGTGATTAACGTGGGCAAGTTTTGCACTTCCAGAAATTATAACTTGTGCAATGTGGAATCCCCACGGGTCTCCGTCGTTACAGATATATACTGGTAAATTAAGCTCTGTATTGACCCTTTTTAAGAATCTTCTTGTTGCCCTTGCTGCCTGACCTTTAAGTCCAACAATAAGAGTATCGAATTTTTTATAAGCTTGCTCTTGAACCAGCCGGTGGAACATCCCCATTGTTTCTACTGCAATTACCCTTTGAACATCTGCTTCTATAAACTCAGTATCATCAATGGTTGGAGATATGGTGTAACCTGATTTACCTGATTTAAGAGCGTTAATTTCGACGTCATCTTCTTTAAGGATGATGTTACCATAAACTGAAGCTCCATCTTCTTCTGGCATTAAACCGAGGTCTTCTCTTGACATTCCGAGTGTAACTTCTAAATCTTCACCAACTATGTTTGATTCCTGCTGATCTCCGAAATCAACATCCCAGCTTTCTGATATATAATAAAGCTCCCTTAAAGTTGCTGTTTTATTTGTTCTTATAAGATCTTTACAGAAGTTGGCTGTGTAGACCATTTGAGCAATTTTTTTGATTTGTTTAACGTTACCAAGGGATCTTTGACCGAATCTATCTCCTAAAACGTAATATCTCTTGCTATCGTCATATACAAGGTTAGATGTACCTCTGGAAGGTACTTTAATTGAAGGAACATTAGAATTATGAACATCTTCTATAATTTGTGCTCCTAACCCTTTGAGCTTGTTTATTGTGATCTCTTTTCTATTACTTCGCATGAATATCCTCCAGTATCTTTGGTTTCCTTGTTACTTTAGCTAATACACCATCATATTCTGGAACATCTTCTTCAGCTAGCAGTGCCGCTTCTTTTAGTATTACAGGCACGTAAGTTTCAAATATTTTTGAACGCATTGCTTCTTCTTTAGCAGCTCTTTTAGCGTTTAAATACTTTTGCAAGCTTCTTGCAATTTTCATAGTAGCCTGCCTGACTTCCTGCATAATTTCTTCTTCAGGAGCAACACTCTGTTTTCCTGTAGACATGTAAGGAACGTGAGTTGATATAATATTGGCAAATACGGTTATTGGCGCGTTTTCGAGATCTCTTATTCCATAACGCTTCCAATCTATACTTTTTAAAGCTTCTGTTATACCACAGCTTCCCTGATCAAAAGTTAATGGGACTCTGTTTGCAAAACGCATAATTTCTGCTTTCTTTTGTTCACCTACAACTCTTCCTGATTTTCCACCGTAGGCAATTCCGGCCTCAATTACAAAGGATACTCCACCTTTATATGTTTTAGGCTTTCTAGTGATTGTTTTAGCATATTCTGGCTCGAGAATTTCTCTCATACCTTTTTCAACCTGCTCTTCACCAATTGGGATTAATCCTGAAGTTGGTGGGGCCATAAAGTCCATTTTTTGGAAAAGATCTACAATTCTTTCTGCCTCTTCCCATTGCATGTCTTTAGGGCGCTTATTAAAGTCAATTCCAGTGATTTCCTCAAGTTCGTCAATTCTTTTATTTGACATTCTGGAAAGTGAACTTGTAAGAAGGCTTCTAAATCTCCTTTTATCAGTATGTTTTGCCATAAAGATTAAATCGTCAGCTGTCACTCCTTTAGGGTGAGGAAGAACTTCTTTAGGCATTGGAGGGATTATGTCAGTCGCACGATCGAATATATAGCGATGACCTGTTGGATCTTTAAATGTGATTTTAGCATGAGGGTTTGCAATCATGGTTCTTCTGATGTACTCAAATGCTCCCTGTTCACTAAGGGAATATGAAACATCTTTAAAATGCATTTCGGCACTTATTCCTGTTGAATCAATATTAAGCTCTTTTTTATCTAAGATAAGTCCTTGATTCTTCTTGACGTCCATTTTGACAGTCATGCCCACGCTTTTAATTTTATCTCCAACTTTATACGCTGAAGTGATTTTTACAGGCATACCCGTAGTCATTTGTGATAAAAGTACACATCCACTGCAACCTAGACCTTGCTGTCCTCTGGACTGGATATTTCTGAATTTAGAACCTGCAAACATTGTACAAAATACCTTTGTAATGAAGTCTTCAGGTATACCGGGTCCGTTGTCTTTGTGATATAAAATGTAGTGGTCTTTGTCTACTCTTTTGAGTTCTATTGTTATTTCTGGTAGAATTCCTGCTTCTTCTGCTGCATCAAGACTGTTTGTAATCAGTTCGTGGAAAACAATGGTTAATGATCTTATCTTACCAGAAAAACCAAGCATTTGCTTGTTTCTTCTGAAAAATTCAGATGCTGTAAGCTCCTTAAACTCTTCAAAAAGCTCTGATGCTTCTCTTTCCGCAGAAATTTCTGTTTCCAAAGATAATTCTTTTTCCAAAGTTAGCCTCCTTGTGTTTCGAATTAATTAGTTATTTTTTAAATCATGAATTGATTAGTCCTTAATTACAATATTTTCAAATTCTTTCCTTTTTAATTCCTGCTTTTTCTTTTCTAAAAAGGAATAGACACTTTTATGTCTTACGCCGTCAAGTATCATTTGAACAGCTTCTTTGGCGACTTGTATTCTTTCCATATCGCCGATGAGTGCTACAGTTTTACCATATACTGAAATTTCAACACCGGTCATTTCATGAATTATCTCTTTAGTTCTTCCTTCTCTACCGATAATTCTGCCTTTTTGTCTCAGTATGGCTTTTTTTGATTTCCCTACAAAATCTGGTAAATTGATTATTTCAAGGATAAAGTCATCATCAAGTAATTTAAGAGCTGTTTCAGGGCTGAAACCTCTTCCTATTGCTTTTACAATGAATCGCACTTTCCAAACTCCCAGTGGATCTTCCATTTTTTCTGTAGGAATGATGGTGATGCTGCCGGTTTCGCTATCTATATCCAGCTTTGTACTGGTCAAATTTTCAACATGTTCTTTTGTAGCACCGTCTTTTCCAATTAGGACTCCAACTCTTTCTTTTGGAATCTTAAGGTATTCTGTGTTTGGCATTTTCCTCAACCTCAAACTTATATTTAATATCTATTATAATATACTTTTCTATCCAGATAAACCTGTAATTTCGCTTTTTATCTCTTCAAAAGATGTTTTAACCTTTAATTTCTTAAAATCTTTTACAATGTTTTCAATATCTCTATTTAGAAGTTCCTCAGATATTGGATGATCACGAGTCATTCCTTGTGAAATGTCGATAATCACTGGTTCTTCATCCTGAATTAGAATGTTGTAACTTGAAAGATCGCCGTGAACAAGGTTTGCTTTTTGATATAAAAGCTTCATATTTTCAACTATTTTATTTAAAAGCTCTTCAGGGTTTTGAATATCTGAATGTCTCATTGGAAGTGCGGCATCTCCTTCTTCATCTCCAATGAATTCCATTACTAATACGTTATTTTTGGAAGCAATAGGGTTTGGAACCCGTACTCCTGCTTCCTCTGCTCTTTGAAGATTTCTAAACTCTTTATTCACCCATGCATTAATTAATTGCCGCTTATTAGTTGTTCTAACTTTGAATCTGGGATCTCCTTCTATGTAAGTCTGCATTTTCTTAAAATCAGATGTTGTAACTCTATATATTTTAACAGCTACAAAGTTATCTTCTTCATCTGCACCTTTAAACACATTGGCTTCTTTGCCAGTGCTTATTGCCCCGTTTAGACGGTGAATATTACCAGTATTTGCAAGTTTATACAGTGTTTTTAGAGTTATGGCATCAAATACTTCGCTTCCAACTCTTTTATCTTCTACACTTTTAATTCTTTTTTCAGACAACATTTTCTGTAAAATATCATCTGCTTTTGATATTTTAGAATCCATTATAACTCACGGCACTGGTTTAATTAAAATTATGTATTAAAATTAAAAATTACAAAAGCATTGAAGTTAAAATCAATATGATGATTTTAAAATTTATTTAGAGGATTATAAGTTAAGATAACCTCTACGTTCAAGCCAATTTGCTTCAGTCCTTGTGTATCTCCATATAACGTC
>JAEYSH010000094.1 GCA_023434825.1 Methanobacteriota archaeon
GTCCTATACCTTCACTTTCAAGTTCTATTTGCCTTTCTAATTGAGTTTTTAAGTCATCTCCACCAAAATCCAGCTCTTTATGTTCCATAGTTGGCTTTCCACCTCTATTTACAATTAGTTCAGCAAGCCACCACATATGCCTCATTTCATCTACTGAAATGGCCTCAGTAACTCTACTTGGATCACAAGGTTTCATAACAAATGAATTTCTACTGTATATCATTGTTGCTTCCAATTCTCTTACGAAATGGTGGTTTAATATCTTCAATAATTCTTCATTATCCATAAAAATCCCCCTTTAATCAATTGATATTATTTTATTAAATATATTTTATTTTTTATAATATATTAGAATTATTCTCCAAGTACAGTTACTTCTATTTTCCTTAACCTACCTGAAGTATCAGCTTCTATAAAAAATAAGTCCTGCCATGTTCCTCTTATTACTCTACCGTTCCTTATTGGCAATGTTTTATCTGGTGCAAGTAATAACGATCTTAAATGAGAATGAGCATTTTCACTATGGAGCCAACCTTCTTCTGGAGTTATATTATCAAGTAATTTTTTAATATCGTTTCTTAAATTACTTTCAAGCTCAGTTAGAGCAAATACAGCAGTTGCATGAGGTGCAAAAACATGTACAATTCCATTTTTAATGCCGGATTCTCTAACAACATCTTCAATTTTATGAGTTAAATCAATTATATCACCAGGACCATCTGTTTCTATGTGTATTGTTTTTGTAAATAACATTTTTAACACCTTAACCAAACAAACAAATAAATATTAAATAACAATTGGTTTTGAAAATTAAGATTAATTTTATATCCTATAACATTTCAATTTTTTGTACAAATAAAATTATTTTTAAGTCTAAATTAAGTATTAGAATAATATAAATATCATAATAATAAATAACTTAAATGTTAAGAATAATATCTTAAAATTTAGCTTTTTTAAAAAATAATTAATTGGGTGGAATTAAAATCAATGGGAAAACAAATAATTCATTTTCCTTGAGTGAAAATGCATATTATAATATATTTAAGAATATGCAAGAAATTATGGCTATTTTTGAAATTGTACGCGAGGCAGATGGTAACCCTGTAGATATGATAATTAAAGATGTTAACGAAGCTTATGTTGAAAATATAGGGTTTCCACGTGAAAAAGTAATTAATCAAAGTGCCAATATGATTTATGGTGTTGATTTTGTTGATAATTATTTTAAAATAGTTAAAAGTGATGATGAAATAGGAAAAGGAAAAAAGTTTGAGACTTATTTTCCTCCTTTAGATAAATATTATCTCACAACACTATTTAAAATCGGTAAAGATTTATATGTAACTCTTGGCGTTGATATAACTAAACGTAAAAAGTTAGAAATGGAATTAGAGACTGAACGTAATAATTTAGAATTAAAAGTTCAAAGAAGAACTGAAGAGTTACTTGAAAGTAAAAAGAAATTAATTGAAGCCCAAAAAATTGCCCGTCTTGGAAACTGGGAATTGGAATTAAAAACCAATAAATTATGGTTTAGCGACGAAATGTACCATATTTTTGGCTATGATTCTAATATGGAGATAGATCAGGATCTTCAAAAGTTAGAAATTACTTATGATATTTTATTGAATATAATTGTTCATCCAGATGACAGGGAACTTGTGGATAAAACATTTAAAGATGCTATAAAAGGAAATAAGCCATACAGTATAGATCATAGAATTATTTTACCTAACGGAGAAGAGCGAATCATACATGAACAGGCGAAATTAATTTATGATGATACGGGTATTCCACTTAAAATGTCTGGAACTACGCAAGATATTACAGAGATTAAACAGACTGAAAATGCATTAAAAGAAAGTGAAGAAAAGTTTCGACAAATTTCTGAAAATATTGAAGAAGTATTCTGGATCATTGAGCCTGAATTGAATAAAATAATCTATATAAGCCCAGCTTATGAAAAAATTTGGGGCCAAAAAGTTCAGTATTTATATGATAATCCCAGATCATGGATTGAATCAATACATCCAGATGATCGTGAATACAGTATAGAAAAAATTTGGGGAAAATCTTCTGAAAGAATTGAAGATGTTTCAAAAGGATTTATATACAGAATAATACGTCCAGATGGTAAAATTTTATGGATATGGACAAAAGCTTTTTTAATTAATGACGAAGCAGGGAATGTAGTTGGAGTAACAGGTATTGCTTCAGATATAACCAAACATAAGGAAATAGAAGATGCTTTAAAGGAAAGTGAAGAAAAATTCCGTGAGATTTTTAATAAAGCCAATGATATGATTTCTTTAAATGAAATGGTGGAAGGATTTCCCGGAAAATTTTTTGAAATTAATGAAGTTGGATATAAGAGATTAGGTTATAAAAAAGAAGAATTACTAAATATGGGGCCTGCGGACATTGTTGCGCCTGATTGTCGGTCTGAAATGCCTAAAAACGCGTTAAAACTCATGGAAGATGGGTACAATACATTTGAAATAGTTCATGTCACAAAAAATGGGAACAGAATTCCTGTTGAAATTAACAATCATTTAATTAATTATAAAGGTCGGAAGGTTTGCCTTGCAATTTCTAGGGATATAACAGACCGTAAAAGAATGGAAGAGGCATTAAAGGAAAGCGAAGAAAAATTCCGTGAGATTTTTAATAAAGCTAATGATATGATTACTTTAAGTGAATTAAAAGAAAATGGCCTTCCTGGTAAATTTATTGAAGTAAATAATGTTGGATTAAGTAGATTAGGATATACAAGAGAAGAATTTTTGAAATTGAATCCACAAGATATAGATGCTGAAGAGCGGAAAAAAGATATTGTTAAAAATGCTATTGAGCTTCAGACTAAAGGGCGCGCTACTTTTGAAACTATTCACGTTACAAAAACTGGAAAAAGAATTCCTGTGGAAATAAATGCCCATATCTTTAAAAAGAATGGCAATAATGTAATTCTTTCTGTTTCAAGAGATATAGCTGAGCGTAAAATATCAGAAAAAGCATTGAATGAACTTTTGGAGAAATTAAGTAGATCTAATGAAGAATTAGAACAATTCGCTTATATTATTTCCCATGATCTTCAAGAGCCTTTAAGAACAATATCTAATTTTACACAGCTTTTACAAAAACGTTATGAAGGTAAATTTGATTCGGATGCCGATGAATTTATGGAATATGTTGTAGATGCAAGTGTTAGAATGAAGGATATGATTCATGATTTACTTGAATTATCACGTGTTTCAACTACAAAAGCTGAATTTAAATTATTAAATCTTAATGAAGTGTTAGATGATGTTTTAAATGATCTAAAATTCATCATTGAAGAAAATAAAGCTATAATAACTCATGAAAATCTTCCTTCGATTATGGGTGACTATGATCAGATGAGTAGAGTATTTTTAAATTTAATTTCCAATGCTTTAAAGTTTAAAAAGGATGATGAAATACCCCAAATCAATATATCCTCTTCTTATGATGATAAAAGGAAAGAATATGTAATAGGTGTCCATGATAATGGTATTGGTATAAATAAAGAGTATATGGAACGTATTTTCATTATATTTCAACGTTTACATACCAGAGAAAAGTATAAAGGTTCAGGAATAGGCCTTACAATAACCAAAAAAATAATAGAACTGCACGGTGGCATAATATGGGTTGAATCTGATTATGGAGTTGGAACAACCTTTTATTTCAGTTTACCCGCTTAAAAATTAGATATTAATTTTAAAAAATTGAGAAATTTAATTCCTCAATAATTAAAAAATTGGTGTAAGTAATCTAAAAAGAATTCCACCTAATATTATGGCAGTTGCAAGATTTGCAAATGTTATCATTCCGGCAGATTTCCATCCGAATTCTCTTGCAAGTACTGCAATTGTTGAAGCACATGGTAAATACAACATTGCTACAAATGCTAGAACAATAAATTGTACTGGACTGAGCACTAAAGCAAGATTAGTGCCGAAAAATGCTACTAACATCAGTAATATAAATTCTTTTCTAATTGCACCAAATATAAGTAATACTCCAGCAAATGCTGGAAGACCCAGCCACCATACAGTTAAAGGAGTTAGGAAATTACTTATTGGCGTTAGAATTCCTAATACATAGAGAGCCTGTACAAATGCAGTTCCAAATATATAAATTGGTAATACAAGATATATTAAGGATTTAGTTCTAACCCATGTTTGTCTAGCTATAACTGTTAAAGTAGGGACTTTAAAAGTGTGCATCTCCATTATTAATCCAGTTGATTCTCCAGGAACTAATTTTAATGCAATTCTTCCCAATACAAATATCAATAGAAGATCAATAGCATAAAGTGCCAATGCCCACCAAACATTAACAAAAACAGCCACAAGACCGAGTATTACAATAGTCCTAGCAGCACATGGGGCAAATGTTATTGCAAAAGCTGCAAGTAGCCTTTCTCTACGTGTTTCCAGGATTCTAGTGCTGTCAATAGCAGGTACATTACATCCATATCCCAAAATTAAAGGAATCAAAGCTTTTCCGTGCAACCCAATTTTATGCATTGCACTGTCCATCATGAAAGCTACCCTAGTTAAAATCCCTGAATTTTCAATTGCACTAAGCATAAGATAAAACGGCACCACAAAAGGAATAATAAGAGTTATTCCAGCAACTAATCCACCCACAGCCCCATTCCAAATTATTGCAGTTAATGAACCGCTGATTTGTGGATCAACTGGCTGAAAAAAGCTAAATGCTTCTGTTAGAAGTCCTGAAAAAAAGTTTCCAACTACAAAAGTCCATAATAATAATCCTCCAACAACACAAATAGAAATAACATAACCAAATACTCTATCTGTAGCTAATTTATCCAGACGTTCAGAAAATGAAATTTTTATTTTACTTTGAACCTGTGCTCCAGATGCTATACTATTTGCAAGAGCATATCTTTCAGATGCAATTACAGAAAATGAAGGCTCATTATGTATTTGTTCAATCTCTCTTGCTAATTTAAATGATTCCTGAACAATTTCTGGTGATTTTTTTTCAACCATCTTCTTTATTTCTGGATCATTTTCTAGAAGTTTAAGGGAAATCCATCTGGAAGGATACCCTAAAACAAGATTTTTTGAGTCGATTAGTTTTGATAGAGATTTTACTCTATTTTCAACTTCAAATCCATATTCATTATTGTTTTTTTTAATTTTACTTTTCCTTTCCTTGTAATTAATTGTAGTATTGATTAATTCGTGTAATCCTTCTCCCCTAACCGCAATTGTAGAAACTACTGGAACTCCAAGAGCAGCCTGTAATTTTTCAATATCGATTACAATTCCCTTTTGTTTTGCAATATCAATTTGATTAACACAAACAATTAATGGAACTTCCATTTCCAGGAGTTGCATGGTAAAAAAAAGATTTCTTTCCAAAACGGCTGCATCTACAACATTTATAACTACATCAGGCTTTTCAAATGATATATATTCTCTTGAAACAATTTCTTCCATTGAAAAAGTTGAAAATGAATAAATTCCAGGTAAATCAATTACATCAATGTCATAACCTTCAAAATAAAGCTTTCCCTCTGCTCTTTCAATGGTTTTACCTGGCCAGTTTCCAACTATTTGATTAGAACCAGTTATTTCATTAAAAATTACGCTTTTTCCTACATTTGCATTTCCTGCCAGTGCGATTGTTAATTTGTTGGATGCATGATGATTTTTACCGTGCTGGTGCCTGTGTTTGTTTCTGTGTTTATCGCCAAACTTAGACACTATCAGCACCCCGCCTCTTCACAGGCTTCAACAAATACATTTGATGCTATATCATGACCTATTGCTAATTTTGATCCTCTAACTGCTACTTCTACAGGCCCACCTAAAGGAGCAATCTTAATAACACTTATTATTGCACCTATAGTTATTCCCATATCTAAAAGCCTTCTAATAACGTTGTAATCTCCTCTTATAAAACTTACTTTTGCTTTATTATCCTCCTTTAAGTCAAGTATAGAGACAAGATTTTGGTTACGTTTTCCTACTTCTTCTATGTCATCTTCTTTTCTTTGCAAACATTCTTCACAGCTTGTAAATTTTAAATCGCATTCAGGAATAATACTTTCACCAGGGCATTTATCTGGATGTTCAAGGAGATGGCATAAAGCTCTTTCAGCATCATCTGAAAGAGAATGTTCCATTTCACAGGCCTGTTCATGAATTTTATCTTTTTTAATTTTTAAAACATCACAAAGAAATCTCTCCAGTAATCTGTGTTTTCTGGTCACTTTCTTTGCAATTTTGATTCCTTCTTTAGTTAAAACTGCGCCTTTATATGGAGAATATTCAACATATCCTTTTTCGGATAATTTTTTTAACATTTGAGTTACACTTGCCGGGGCAATTTTTAATTTTTCTGAAATTTGTGAAGTTGAAACCATTTCACCATTTGGACTGAGTTTGTATAATATTTCAAGGTATTCTTCAACGTTTTCACTTAGAGATTTTTGGGACATTTAGGTTCACCTAATTTCTTTATAATTATAGTTAATAAACAATTTATATATATTTTTTGGTATGCCTAAAAAAATATAATAATATAACTTAATTTATTATTATTTTTTATAAGATTAATTTCATAATAAAATTATGGGAAGAGAAGACTATTATAAATCTGTTAAAAGGCTTTTAATTATAATATTAGTACTTAATATTTTGGTAGCTTTATTAAAAGGGTTTTATGGAGGATATACTAATTCTTTAAGCATGATTTCAGATGGATTTCATTCTCTTTTTGACAGTACTTCCAATATTATAGGTTTAATTGGGATATCAATAGCTTCAAGACCTGCAGATCGTGAACATCCATATGGATATAGTAAATTTGAAACTATTGCATCAGTTGGTATTGCAATTTTATTATTTATAACCTGCTTTGAAATTATTCAATCAGCTATAAATCGATTATTTATGCCTGTAATTCCAGATATAACGTTAATTAGCTTCCTAATAATGATTTTAACTATTAATATAAATATCATTGTATCATGGTTTGAAAATAAACGCGGCAAAGAACTTAGAAGCAGTATTTTAATATCTGATTCATTACATACGAGAAGCGATGTTTATGCTTCATTTGCGGTCATATTTAGTTTTGTGGCAATAATATTAGGCTATAATATTATTGATCCATTAATTGCATTTTTTATTGCTGTTTTAATTGCATTTATGGGAATAAAAATTATTAAAGAAAGCTCTAACGTTCTTTTGGATAAAGCACCTCTAGATGAGAAAATAGTAAAAGATATAGTAGATTCTATGGATAAAATTCAAGGATGTCATAAAATAAGAACTAGAGGATCTAAGTCTTATATTTATGTAGATTTACATATAATTCTTGATTCATGCTATTCATTAAATGAAGCACACAATATAGCTCATAAAGTAGAAAATAAACTAAAAGAATCAATTTCGGGTATTCAAGATGTTGTAGTTCATATAGATCCATGTAATATTAAAGTAGATTAATTGTTAATTGATAATATAAAATATTAAAAAATATATAACTAATATTAATAATGATATTTTTTGGTTATTTAATAAAAATTAGGATATGATATTATGAAAATAGCCGATGAATTAAAAGGTAAAGAAGTTGTAAATGAAGAAGGAGACAAAATTGGAGAAATCAGAGACGTTGATTGGAATCCTAAAACAAATGTGGTGGAATCATTGATTATTACAGAAGGTGGAAATCAGCAAAAATAGGAATGGGTAAAAAAAGAGAAGTTTCTTTTAGTAATGTAAAAGCCATAGGTGAAAAAGTTCTGTTAATAGGTAAAGGAATGTAATGCCCTATTATTTCATTTTTTTGATAAGTTAACAGAAGGAAAGAATCAATTAATTATTATTTGTTTCATTTTTTGTCTAAATGAATTAAGTTATACACATTGTTAGATTAAAACCTAATTTTCCGAAATAAATATTAATAAGCTAAAAAATAACATCTTTAAAGGTGTGATAATGGCGAAATTAGGTGTAGGTGCATCAATATTTATATCAGTTATATTGGGCATTATATTCTTATCTATACTTGGAGTAAGTGGGATATTTTCTCTAATAATTATAGGATTTGTAGCAACTTATTTAACTGCTCCAAGCCAGAGAACCTATAAAGCAGGTGGAATTGCTGGAATTATCATAGCATTTTTAATTTTTATATATGGTTTATTTATTTCGCCTAATTTACCGGTAAATCCTCCTAGTATATCCAGTTTTACATGGATTAGTCTTGAATTAAGTGGTTTTTTAAATTTAATACTTGGATTAATAGTATCTATAATTGTTTGTTTTTTATTTGGATCTTTGGGCAGTTTTGCTGCACAAAAGTTGCTTAAAAAAGAAATAGTAAAACCAAAAGCACATACAAGAGAAAATAGTAAATCAGAGCCTAATAAAAAGTCTAGAAGATCTTTAAATCGATCATATAAAAATTAAGTGATTATATGAAAGCAATAATAGTAGGATCAGGTGCAGGTGGTGGAACTCTTGCTCGAGAACTTTCAAAAAGAGGAGTATCCACAACAGTAATTGAGAAAGGACCATTTACATCAGCTAAAAATGCATATAAATACTATGATATAATGAATGTTGGAACAGAGGTTTCAAGAACTTTATCAGTTGGTGGAACAACTAATGTAAGTGCTGGAAATGCTGTAAGAACATGTGAAGAAGAATTTAAAAAAATGGGAATAGATTTATCCTTAGAATTTGAAGAAATAGAGAAGAATTTATGTGTTGATGTTCTTCCAGACACTCATTTTGGAGAAGGAACTAAGAAAATAATGGATGCTGCTAATTCTCTGGGATTTGAAGTGCAAAAAATGCCTAAATTTATTGATACTGAATTATGTAAGCCATGCGGTAAATGTGCATTTGGTTGTTCAAGAAATGCGAAATGGACCAGTGTAGATTATATTGAAGAAGCTAAAAAAAATGGAGCTAAAATTGTAGATAATACTCCTGTAACTGATTTAATTGTTTCTAATGGAACAATAAAAGGAGTTAAATCTAATGAGGATATTTTTGAAGCAGATATTGTTGTATTATCCGCTGGAGCAATTGAAAGTCCACGGTTACTTCAAAAAATAGGAATAGATGCAGGTAATAATCTTTTTGTAGATACATTTGTTACTGTTGGTGGAATGATTAAAAATATTAAATTTAATAAAGAAGTCACCATGAATGCTCTTATTAAAAAGAATGATATAGTAATGGCCCCTCATTTTTCAGAAATACTCGTTAAAAAGCTTCATGAATATAAAGCACGTAAAAGAGACATTCTTGGAATGATGATTAAAATTAAAGATGAACCTTCAGGGAAAGTTACTCAAAATGATGTGGTTAAATTTAATACTGCCAATGATGTAGCACTTTTGGCTGAAGGATCAGCAGCAGCAGGTTCAATTTTGACCGAAGCAGGAGTTGATCCTAGAAATATTGTATCTACATATGCTAGGGGGGCTCATCCCGGTGGAACAGCAGCTATTGGTCAAGTTGTTAATAAAAACTTAAAAACAGAAATAGAAGGGCTTTATGTAGCCGATGCGAGCGTTTTTCCACAAGCACCTGGAGCACCGCCTATTCTTACAATAATTGCTTTAGCTAAAAGACTTGGAAAATATATTACTGAAAAATAAAAGTTTTTTTAATTATATATTTAGATAAATAAATAATCTGTCTTTGAGGGTGATATTTCCTAGAATTTTATATATTCTTTAATTTATACAAATTCTAAAATATTTAACATTCTTGAATTAATGCAATTTTAATCGTTTTCGTCACTTTTATATTCTAAAATATCACCAGGCTGACATTCCAAAGCCTTACAAATATTCTCTAACGTAGATAATCGAATTGCTTTTGCTTTTCCATTTTTCAATATAGAAATATTAGCCATTGTTATTCCTACTTTCTTAGAAAGTTCAGTAACGCTCATTTTCCTTCTAGCCAACATCACATCAATATTAATTATAATCCCCATATTATTTCCCTCAGACCGTTAAATCGTTTTCTGTCTTTATATCAATAGCATCTTGCAAAAGCCTTTGAAGAATAGCTGCAAATGTTGCTATAATAACTGGAGCAAAGGTAATAGCTAATCCAATTAGTATAAGACCAGGGGCATCGGTTTTATCTGCAATTAAATATACGATGGGCATGCCTATAACAAACAGAATACTGATTATAATTGCACTATATTTTAAGTTCTTTAAAGCATTTACGGATAAATCAGAAAAAGCTTTATTCTTATCAATGAAGTTTAAAAGTTTTGAAGTTTGATAAAGAGCAAAGAAAAAAGGTAGTGCAGGTATAATTAAACCTAATAAAATAACAAATTGCGAATACATTAATTCTCCTTCTAATAATTTATTTGCAAACCAATGTACACCGATTATCCACAAAGCAATTACCACAATCCCAATAATAAAAATAAGCCCTCTTAAAAAAATTGTTGATCCCTGTTTCATAATAAAATCACCTGAATTAATTATTATATATTGATAATAGTAAATTATTTATTGATTTACAATATATTTTTATTGATATTATGATTATCTCATATAAATAGTTTTTTAAATAATTGGACTTTAACTTGTTTTTGAATGAATTTAATCAGATAAATTATGCATGTAAAATATTTTTGAAAATGTATATATCGGAAATTTATTTTTTAGTTTCTCTTAAAATTTTTAAATAGAGCTAAACCCGGATTACATAATTATCGTTAATTTAATAAGGAAATAAAAAAATATTTTTTCTTTTAAATTAAAATGAATAATAAAAAGTGGAAGATTAAATATGCCATTAGTTAAAATAGATTACACAAATTCTTAACCTTAAAGTCAATTTTTAGTCATAAAATAACATATTTTAGACTTAAGGTATTAATTAACTTTTATATAAAAAAAACGTTTATTCTTTATTGAAAAAGTGAAATAAAGTAGAATAACAATTATTTCAGTCATGCTGGTACTTGTTCTTTCATTTCTCTTTCCCAGTGACGGTGCATAGCAATTGCATCAATGAAGTACTTAATGAAATTTTTTATTTCAGCATTTTCTAAAGCAGTTACAACACCATTATCAGAAATTATCTCTCCTTCTGATCCAGCTTTTGCAATTGAAACTCCACTTATTTCTGATTTATCAAATAACTTTACTCCCTCATTTAAAGCTACAATTGTTTTACAATGTTTGAACGCTTCATTTACAAAGTGCAATGCATCTCCCTGTTTTTTCAGCGATTCTACACTTTCTTCACCACCAGGAACATAAACAGCATCAAACATGATAGACGCTGTAGAAACATAATTTTTATCAACTTCAACTTCTTTTCCATTATTTGCCTTAATCATTCCGCGATACATGGATATAACCTTGGAGTTTGCTCCAGCGTCCTTAAGTGCATCCTTGACCTTCATTAGCTCATCATAATTAAAACCATCCTCTGCAAGTATAGCTACATTTCTACTTTTTATAGTATCCTTTACTGTATTTTCCATGCTGAATGATGGGAAACTATCTGCAGTAGTAGAATCTGCACCTTCTGTTGGTGGTGAAGCACCGACTCCTTCTGCAATTTGAGTAGCCAGTTCTTTATCCACATTAGCAAAAAGATCAACCACTTTTTGTCTAACTTCTTTAGATTCTACTTTTCCAACTTCAAAATGGAAAGCACTAATTATATGCTTCTTTTCAGTCCCCGACATACTGTTATAGAATGATCTGGCTTGACTAAAGAAATCTTTGAATTTTTCGCTTCTTCCTCTAATTTTCTTTCCCTCTACCTTCTCCATGTAATGGATATAACCTCCTTCTTCTTTATTAGCAGGTTTAGGGTCATTATCTTCAAGTGAATTAGGTGAATAACTAGTTTTTCCAGTATTAATCATAGTACGATGATATCCATCACGCTGATTATTATGTATATGCGCTAATGGCCTGTTTATAGGTATTTCATGGAAATTAGGACCACCTAAACGTATAAGTTGAGTATCCAAATAAGAAAAGAGTCTTCCTTGCAGTAATGGATCATTACTAAAGTCTATTCCTGGAACAACATTTCCCGGGTGAAATGCAACCTGTTCAACTTCAGCAAAGAAATTATCTGGTCCTTTGTTTAAAACTAATTTTCCTATCTTTTTTGGTGGCACAAGCTCTTCTGGCCAGTGTTTAGTGGCGTCGAGGATGTCAAAATCGAATTTATGCTCATCCTCTTCTTCTATCATTTGGACATAAAGTTCATATTCTGGATAATGACCCATTTCTATTGCTTCATATAAATCACGTCTGTGGTAATCAGGATCTTTACCTGCAACCTTTTGAGCTTCATCCCAAACAAACTGATGTAATCCAAGCTTTGGTTTCCAGATAAATTTGATGAATCGACCTTTTCCTTCTGCATTCACAAATCTTAAAGTATTTACGCTGAAACCTTCCATCATTCTGTAACTTCTAGGTATTGCTCTGTCAGATAATAACCACATAATCATATGGGTTGTTTCAGGAGTACTTACAACAAAATCCCAGAAAGTATCATGGGCAGCACTTGCTTGAGGCATTTCATTGTCTGGTTCAGGTTTAATGGAGTGAACTAAATCAGGAAACTTAATAGCGTCCTGAATGAAGAAGATAGGTATATTATTAGCTACTAGATCATAGTTACCTTCTTCTGTGTAGAACTTAGTAGCAAATCCTCTAACATCTCTCACCGTGTCAGCTGATCCTCTAAATCCTACAACAGTTGAGAAACGAACAAATACTGGAGTTATATTACCTTCCTGCTGAAGAAAATGTGCTGATGTGTATTCAGACATTGATTCGTGGCATTCAAAGTAACCATGAGCACCAGTTCCTCGAGCATGTACAACTCTTTCTGGAATACGTTCATGATCAAAATGAGTCATTTTTTCCCTAAAGTGGAAATCCTCCATTAAAGTAGGTCCTCTCTCACCTGCCTTAAGCGAATCATCGGTATGACTTATCTTAACACCCTGGTTTGTAGTCAACTTTTTACCTTTAGGATACTCTTTTAGTTCTCCCATATCCTTAATTTTACCTTCTTTATTCATTTTTTCCTTCTTTTTCTTTTCTTTCATCTTAAAAACCTCATATAAATTGAAAAAATCCTAAGCACATCATATAAGTGATCATATATGTAATATATATTATAAATAAAGTATTAAATATTAATGTTGAATGAATATAATATTCTAAATTATAATAATCACAATTTTATAATAAAAATTAATACTTATACCTCATTAAGCAAAATTATGATGGTTAAAAATGAGAAGAGATACTAATTCTCATTTTATTTTCATTATAATGAATATAAAATCCAGTTTTAGGTGTTTTAATGGAAATTGAAAAATATTTAGGATCTTATAAACCATTAATAGCAATACCAGTTATCATAACTGTAATTGCATTAATTACATTATCTTTTAATGGCTTAGAGCAGGGAATAGAATTAAGTGGAGGCACAATAGCAGAGATACAACTTCAACAGCCTTTAAGTCAAACTGAGTTAGAAAATATAATCAGTGGTGGATTGGGTATAAATGAAGTAAATGTTCAATTAACAGGTCAAAATCAGGCTTCAGTTGAAATAAGCGGGGAGGTAGATCCTGGAAACTTAAGGAATGTACTAAATGGAACAGCATCTATATTAGGCTTTAGGTCTGTGGGACCTGTTTTAAGTGCAGAAGCATTAAATCAGGTTTATTGGGCTCTTGCATTTGCATTTATATTCATGTCCATAACTGTATTTATTATATTTAGAAATTTTGTACCTTCAATGGCAGTTATTTTAGCAGCAGTATCTGATATCATTATAGCATTAGGTGGAATGTCCCTATTAGGAATACCGCTTTCTCTAGCATCAGTTGGTGCTTTACTTTTATTAGTAGGTTACAGTGTGGACACAGATGTTTTACTAACTACCAGGGTTTTAAAGCGTAGAAAAGGTACAATTACACAAAGAGCCATTGATGCTATGAAAACGGGTATGACAATGGCTTTAACTTCAATTGCTGCAATGGTAACCCTCTATATAGTTGTTATTTTATTAATTCCATCTGCGGGAGTACTTGCAAATATTGCAGCAGTTCTTATAATTGGTTTAGCTGCTGATGTTCTCGTAACATGGCTCATGAATCTTGGAATACTCAGATGGTACATGGAGAGTGGTCGAAGATGAGCGAAATTACAGAATTTTTAAAGGATTATCGAGTGATATTACTTATAGTACTGCTTTTTGTCAGTATAGCTTCTATTTCAGTTTTTGGTATACAGCAAGGATTGGATTTGGAAGGTGGATCAGTTATACAGATTCATTTAGCACAGCCAGTTGGCCAGGATACCATGAATACAGTGGTAACAGTTCTTGATAGACGACTTAACATATTTGGTGTAAGGGATGTTAATGTTAGGGCAAGTGGAAATCAGGATGTAATTGTAGAAATTGCTGGAGTGAGACCAGAAGAAGTAACTGATATAGTTGGGACTCCCGGCGTGTTTGAGGCTAAAATAGATAATCAAACAGCACTTACAGGGACAGATATAACAAATGTGCAACCCTACCAAATTACAGGAAATCAATGGCGAGTACCATTTAGAGTATCTGTTGAAGGAGCAAATCGCTTTGCACAGGTTGCACAAGGTAAAGCTGGACAACCAGTTGAAATGTATTTAGATAACCAGTTAGTTTCTTCTCCTGTTTTAAGTGAAGGACTTGCAATAGGAACACCAACAACAGAAGTTGAGGTTTCAGGAACGGCAGAAAGTAGGGAAGCTGCAGAAAATGAGGCAAGGACAATACAAACAGTGTTACAATCAGGTGCTTTACCCGTACAGGTTAGTATTGCCGGAGTTAGCAGTGTTTCAGCCGAATTAGGAGATCAGTTTAGAACAGGAGCATTGGTTGCAGGTTTACTTGCAGTTATTGTAGTGTCCATCATGATCTTTTTACGTTACAGGATTCCTTTGCTTGTAATTCCTATAATATTTACAAGTCTTGCTGAATTACTTCTAATTTTAGGAATAGCTTCCATAATTAGATGGAATATAGATTTAGCTGCTATAGCAGGTATTATCGCTGCCATTGGTACGGGTGTGGATGACCAATTAATCATTACTGATGAGGTTTTAATGAAAGATGATTCAGACAATACTAAAAAATCGAGAAGAAAAAGAACAACTATGAGAATGAGGATTAAAGGCGCTTTCTTTATAGTTTTTGCATCAGCAGCAACCCTTGTCGCTGCAATGCTACCTTTAGCATATGTAGGATTTAGTAGAGGTTATGCTGGTATTGGAATACTGTCTGGTTTTGCAGTCACTACAATTATAGGAGTTTTAGTGGGAATTTTCCTAACAAGACCGGTATATGCAAAATTCATTGAAAGATTTGTAAAATAAATATCTTTGCTTAATAAATTGAATCCATTTATCAATTTAATTTAACTCTAAGGAAAATTAATATTAAATTGATTAAATCTTTTTAGAATTTTATAACTCAGTTAAATTAATTAGAGGTTAAAATATGCCCGCCGTTAAAATTGAAATACGAAAAGGAAAATCTGATAATTATAAAAAAGCTATTCTTGATGGAGTTCATGATGCTCTGGTTAAAGCAATAAAAATACCAGACCATGATAGATTTCAGAGACTATATGAACTGGATAAGGAAAATTTTGAAAGTCCGCCGAATAAAACCGATAATGTCATAATAATTGAGATAACTATGTTCCAAGGGCGATCGATAGAAGCTAAAAAGAATTTGTATAAAGAAATAGTTGATAATTTAGCTAGAAATCCCGGTATAGATGGAGATGATATTACTATAATTTTATATGAGCCACCGTTGGAAAATTGGGGAGTCAAAGGTGGTAAACCGGCTAATGAAGTTGATTTAGGTTTTAATATCAATATATAAAACTTTATAGTAAAATTAGAAATGGAAAAATAATAAAAATAAAATTAATTATGTACGCATGTCCATAATTCTATCATTAAAATCTATATTTTTCCATTTTATGCCCAATATATCGGCTTGTTTTAGCAATGTTTTTACTGCACCTTCGTTTCCTTTTATAAGTACTAAATCTTCCCCTACTTCTCTGTATTCTGCAAATGCAATAGTATTTACATAAATTTCTTTTTTAATTTCATTAGTTATATTTTCTAGAAGAACCTTGCCCACGTTTAGTCTAGGATCACCATCTCTCAAGTATTTGATTTCAGCTGAAACTTTTCTTTTCAGGTTAAAAAGTCTATTTAAAAATAATTGTTCTTCTTCTCCTTCTTCTATTTCTCTACTCCTGAGTAGATTTATAAAAGTATCTAATAACTCAGGTAAATTATTTTCACTATCCATTTAATACCGCCTCTTAATTTAAAGTTCCCTGTAATGTTTTCAAAATTCGTTTAAAGATCAAAAACAAACTGTTATACAATTGATACACACCTTATTTAAGGTTTTCATTTTTGATAAAAAATAAGAGATTTAAAGAATTAAATTTTAAATATAAGCTTTAAATTTACTTATTTAATTGCTTATTCTATAATTTATTCTATTTTTAATTAAAATAAGTCTTGATGAATTTCTATATTATAAAAAAGCTATTTTGTGGATAATAATAATTTTTATCATTTAATTTAATTTGTCTTCAAAAAATAAAAATTAAATGTTATCTTTGATCTATAAGAAAAATCTATTCTTACTAAATCATAAGATAACATTAAAAATATTTTTTAAGGTATCTAAGATGGTTGATGGTTTAGTATACCGGTAAAAAAATTCATTTAAACCGGTAAAACTTTTCGATCATATACTTCATTTATTACTTCAGCAAGTCCTACATATATAGCACTTGCACCGGTAAATATCCCTTCGTATCCTGCAATCATAGTTATTAACTTGCTTCCAGTTATATCCCCAATAGCTAAGAGGAAGAAAAGTACTGCAAGGCTTAAGAAAATAACCTGGAGTCCTCTAGTTAATTTTAGCGTTGCAATGAACATCACCAATGTGAATATTCCCCACATAAACAAGTATGCCGCTAATGATAGGGGATCTGGTTTTGCAGCCAGACCAATTACTGGTAATATTAACAAAATAGCGAAAGACCACCAGAATAATCCATAAGAACCGAAAGCAGTTGTTGCAAATGTATTTCCTTTTCTATATTCCATTACACATGCAAATAGTTGTGCTATCCCTCCATAGGCTATTCCCATTGCTAGTATCATACTATTTAATTCAAAAAATCCTGCATTATGGATATTTAATAGGACTGTCGTCAGTCCAAATCCTAGTAATCCTAAAGGTGCAGGATTTGCAGTTATATCTTTTATCTGCACATTTGACATTATGTCTTCAACCATATGAATCCCTTCATATTATTTTAATTTATTCTTCAAGTGTTGATGTATCTCCTAAATCTTCTCCTCTTTCTTTAGCTCTTAGTATTCTCCTCATAATTTTTCCACTTCTAGTTTTTGGAAGTGAATCAACCTGAGTTATTTGACCTAAAACGGCTACTGGTCCTAATTCATATCTTACGTGCTTTTGAAGTTCTTCTATCAATTGGGTATTGAGTTTGTATCCTTCACGTAAGATTACGAACGCTTTAATTACTTCTCCTTTAATTGGGTCAGATTTACCAATTACAGCAGCTTCTGCGACAGCAGGGTGACTTACAAATGCTGACTCCACTTCTGAAGTACCTATTCTATGACCAGCTATTTTTAAGACATCATCAGATCTTCCCTGTATCCAGAAATAACCATCTTCGTCTTTCCTCGCTATATCTCCTGCTGCATATATGCATCCTGGTATTTGAGTCCAGTAATTTTTGACATATCTTTCTTCATCTTTGTAGAGAGTTCTGAACATGGATGGCCATGGCTTTTTAATTACCAGAAGCCCTCCTTTTCCTAGAGGTACAGGATTTCCTTCTTCATCTACAATATCTGCGTCTATTCCGGGTAATGGTTTTGTTGCTGATCCTGGTTTAAGTGGCGTAACTGGTATTGGAGAAATCATATGTGCTCCTGTTTCTGTTTGCCACCATGTATCCATTATAGGGCATTGTTCTTTTCCCACATTTTTATAAAACCACATCCATGCCTCTGGATTTATCGGTTCACCTACAGATCCTAATATTTTTAATGATGAAAGGTTGTAGGTATTTGGATATTTGTTCCCAAATCTCATAAGGTGCCTTATTGCTGTTGGCGCTGTGTATAATTTAGTTACTCCATATTTTTCCACAATTTTCCACCAGACTCCAGGATCAGGATAATCTGGAGCTCCTTCATAAACAAGGGTTGTTGTTCCTAATAGAAGAGGACCATAGAGTAAGTAGCTGTGCCCGGTAATCCAGCCTATATCTCCTGTACACCAATAAAGATCTCCGTCATGGATGTTAAATACATTTTTAAGTGTTGTTGCAACTCCTACCATGTATCCTGCGGTGGTATGTAGAACACCTTTTGGTTTTCCTGTACTTCCAGATGTGTAAAGAATGAATAGTGGATCTTCTGAATCCATTTCTTCTGCTTCACACTCTGCAGGTTCTCCTTCAATTAATGTTTCATAGAAAATCTCTCTGCCACTTAAATCAGAGATTTCTATTGGTATTCCTGTGTGTTTTACTACAACCACAGTTTCAACTGTTGGACATTGAAGCATTGCTTCATCTGAAACCTTTTTTAAATCAATTACTTTACCTCTTCTAAATGTTCCATCAGCAGTTATAAGGATTTTTGCTTCTGCATCGTTTATTCTTTCTACAAATGCTCCTACACTTAATCCGGAGTAAACAACTGAATGAATTGCTCCTATTTTTGTACAGGCAAGTAATGAAATAATGAGTTCTGGACACATTGGAAGATATGTTGAGACTTTATCTCCTTTCTTAACTCCTAAATTTTTAAGCGCATTTGCAAATTTGTTTACTTCTCTGTACAACTCATAATATGTCAATTTTTTCTCATGTCCTCTTTCATTAACATATAAAATAGCAATCTGATTTCTTTTATCAGTTTCAATCCAGCGATCAACTGCATTATAGGCTAAATTAATTTTACCTCCAGTAAACCATTTAAAAAAAGGTTTATCACTTTCATCAAGTACTTTATCCCATTTTTTAAACCATGCAAACTGTTCGGCTTTTTCAGCCCAGTATTTTTCAATATCTTTTCCTTTTTCCAGTTCTTCTTCCCAATTTTTAATAATTGCCTTTCCACGGATTATTTCATTGGGTTTGACTATCCTTTCTTCATTAAGCAGGACATCTGTGTCATTTACCATATTTCTCCCGCCATTTTTTGGTTAATTTATCAAATACGTTATTTTCTAAGTTCATTTTAGTATATATATTTTACTATTATTAATCATTATAAATATTAATTAATCATGATAAATTAAAAAATTTAATAATAAAAAATTTCTAAATTTAATTAAATAAGAAAAATAAATTTTTAATTACCCTTTCTTCAAAATTTTATCCATAGAAGATTTAATTGAACCAACCCATGGTTTTAAAACTTCATTAGATGTATTACCATCTTTAATTTCTTCTAAAGATGACTTATCAGAATTAATTTGATTCAAAACAAAATCATTGAGCCAATCAGTCAATTCATATTTGTATAAATCCTCAAGAAACACCCATGCATAACCTTCATGTTCATCACTGATATTAAGCTCACCATCAATAATTTTACCGGTCATGATGATGTGAACAGCTCTTATTAATGGTAAATTTTGCTCAGAAGCGCCAACCACATGATCAATAGAAATTTTTAAATTTGTTTCTTCAAAAACTTCTCTAATTAATGCCTGATCAAATGACTCTCCCTGATCTACTTTCCCTCCAGGTAACTCCCATTTTCCAGGATTTGTTTTAGATTCTGTAGACCTTTTAATAATCAAAATTTTTCCATCATCATTCATCAAAAGAACTCTCACTGCAAGGCCAAAAACATATTCAATCATCGTTTTAATTCCAAATTTTTATTCATATATTTTTTTTAAACATTAATATAACTTATGGAAAAAAAGAACTAAATTATTAAATTAAAATTACTTATTTTTAAAAATAAAAAAGAATTAAGGGTTTATTTACCCTTACATCATTGGTGGCATTCCACCAGGCATTCCGCCCATACCTTCCATATCAGGACCGCTGCCCATTCCTTTAGTTGCGATCATGTCATCAATACGGAGGATCATTTCTGAAGCTTCAGCTGCAGATTGAATAGCCTGTTTTTTTACCCTCATAGGTTCTACAACACCAGCCTGGTACATGTCAACGACATCTCCCAAGAATACATCTAATCCCATGTAGAAAGATTTTTCATGCGCTGCTCTTAAATCTACAAGAGCATCAATACTGTCAAGACCAGCATTTTCAGCAAGTGTTCTTGGAACAACTTCTAAAGCTTCAGCGAATGCTGCAATAGCCAATTGTTCTCTGCCACTTATTGAGTCAGCGAATTCTTTTAATCCTTTGGATATTGCTATTTCTGGAGCTCCTCCACCAGCAACAACCTTTTTATCTTCGACAGTAGATGCAACTACACCAATAGCGTCTTCAACTGCTCTTTCTATTTCTTCAGCTACGTGTTTAGTACTTCCTCTTAATATGAGTGATACTGCTTTAGGGTCTTTAGAATCTTCAACAAAGGTTAATATTTCATCAAATATTTTCTTTTCGTAAACAAGACCTGCTTCACCTAAATCTTCAGGTTTAAGATCGTCAATGTTGGTTATGAGGTTTGCACCTGTAGCCTTTTCAAGTCTGTTCATGTCAGATTTTTTAACCCTCTTAATAGCATAAATACCGCTTCTTGTAAGATAATGCTGTGCAAGGTCATCAATTCCTTTTTGACAGAATAAAACGTTTGCTCCAGAATCAATGATTTTATCAACCATTTCTTTGATCATCTGTTCTTCGTTTTCAAGGAAAGCTTGCATCTGTGATGGATCAGTTAAACTGATTTTTGCATCGGTTTCAAGATCTTTAACTTCTATTGGATATTTAATTAAAGCAATTTTCGCGTTTTCTATCTGTTTAGGCATTCCTGGGTCTAATCTACTTTTATCTACTACTACACCGTTTACTATTTGTGATTCGTTTACAGATTCACCAGAAATCCTTTGAATATTAATATTATCTTTTTCTACTTCACCGTCTTCTTCAACCTGCATTACTGCATCTACAACTAGCTCTGCAAGAGGTTCTCTTGCTTTTTCAGAGCCTTTTCCAGTCATTGCAGTCATTGCAACTTTTAAGAGAGTGTCACGGTCATCAGCATCGAATGAAATTAAGTTTAAAATTTCCTGAGCTTTTTCTGCTGCCTGTCTGTAACCCATAGCAACAATAGTTGGATGGATATCCATGTCTAATAATTCTTCAGCTTTTTTGAGTAATTCGCCAGCAATAATAACTGCTGTTGTTGTACCGTCTCCTACTTCATCTTCCTGAGTTTTAGCAACTTCAACAAGCATCTTAGCAGCAGGGTGCTCAATATCCATTTCTCTAAGGATAGTTACACCATCGTTTGTTACAACAATATCTCCTAGGCCGTCTACAAGCATTTTGTCCATTCCCTTTGGACCAAGGGTTGTTCTTATTGTTTCAGCAAGAACTTTTCCTGCCATAATATTCATTCTCTGAGCGTCTCTACCTAATAATCGGTCTGTACCTTCTGGAAAGATTAATATTGGTTGGTTTCCACCACCTAATTGTGCCACATTATCACCTCTAAAGTTATTTTTTAAAATTTAGTATTTTTTTAAAAAAATTCTTGTTTAGAAATACATTAATTCTAAACATCTATTCTTTGTAATTTATCAGTGGGTTAGAGGTTCTATAAATAATTTTCGAATTTTTAATTGTAAAATTTCGATTATAAAAGTGTTTCTATTAGAATAAATTTAATAAAAAAAATTATTCTTTAATTTCATACTCAAATTCAAATATGGATTCTCCTTTAATTTCATTACCTCCAAGATGTTCCATTTCATGAGAAACTCCATAGGCACTTGAACCACTGAATATAAAAGGTCCTTTAACTTTCTCTAAAGTAATTTTTTTAGTCATTGGATTTAAGGAAGCTTTTATTGTGTATTCTGAGTCAATTTTTACTTTATACGGTCTTTTTACGATTTCTCTTTCTTTTTTATTTCCACATTTTTCAAGGCGGTGAACCATTCCCTCCTGACTTAACAGTACAGGGTTATAAAATAAAAACATGATTTCCATTGTGTAACCAATCATTTTTTCCTCATCAAATTTGGTGATTTTCTCTTTAATTGCCATGACCTTTGTAGTATTAAATTTAAGACTCCAGTCTCCTCCAAACTTTATTGAAAAAATTAATGGTAAAAATATATCATGAGGAACATCAAGTTGTTCAATTACCTTTTTTTCTTTTAAAGTAAATGATAATTGCTTTTTAAATTCATCAAGTTCACTTATTTTATCACCTTCTTAAATCTGAAATGATTTAATTATTTAAATATTAATACTAATAAAAACTATATAATAAGAAAATAATTAATGTTTAGATAGGAATTATTAGAAATTTTAATTAATTTATTTTGTCTTATTACAAATTATTGAGGATGACAGCATGCCAGTTATAACATTTGATTATGAAGATCTCTTTGAAATATTAGGAATGGAAATGGACAAAGATGAACTAATAAAGCTTCTTCCAATGATTGGAAGTGATATTGACGATTATGATGATAAAACTGTTAAAGTAGAGTTTTTTCCCAATAGGCCAGACTTTTTAAGTGTGGAAGGAGTTGCAAGAACTCTTAAAGGTTTCTTAAATATTGAAAAAGGGCTTCCAGAATACTTTTTAGAGGATACCGAAATTAATGTTAAAGTAGATTCCGAGTTAAAGGATATAAGACCATATATTGCTTTTGGAATCATAGAAAATGTGGATTTAAGTGGTAATAAGCTTAAACAAGTAATGGATTTCCAAGAGGACCTTCACTGGGTAGTTGGTCGAGATCGAAAGAAAGTAGCTATTGGAATTCATAATTTCGATGTTATTGAACCACCGTTTTATTACAAAGCGGCTGATCCAGATAAAGATTCTTTTGTTCCCCTTGAAACCAGTACAGAGATGTCTTTAAGAGAAATATTGCAGGAACATAAAAAAGGAGCTAAATATGCTCATTTAATAAATAAATTTGATAAATATCCACTTATAGTAGATGCTAATGGTAATGTACTTTCCATGCCTCCTATAATTAATGGAGAACTTACTAAACTCACTGAAGAGACTAAAAATATTCTTGTTGATGTTACTGGTACAGACGAAAAAGCTGTTAATTATGCACTTAATATAATCATGACTTCATTTGCTGAAGTTGGAGGAGAAATAAAATCATTAAACGTTGTTTATGATGATAGGGAAATAAAAACTCCTAATTTAATGCCTAAAAGGAAAAGTGTTAGTGTTAAAAATGCTGAAAAGATGATTGGTTTAGATTTAACTGCATTAGATATTTCTAATTACCTTGAAACAGTACGATTAGGTGCTGAAATTGAGGCAGATGATACTGTTCAAGCAATTATTCCCGCTTATCGAGTTGATATACTCCATGAAGTTGATTTGATTGAAAATATCGCTGTAGGATATTGTTTTAGAAAATTAGAACCAGAACTTCCAGAAATTGCAACAATTGCCTCAGAAGATAAGAGTGAAGTTTTTGATAACCTCCTAAGAGAAATTTTAACTGGAATGGGCTTTTTAGAAACAATGAGTTTAATGTTAACCAGTGAGGAAGTCCATTATGAGAATATGAAGTTATCTGAGGACGAAAGAGTTATTGTCGCTCAACCAATCTCTGTTGAAAGAACAATGCTTAGAAAAAATCTTTTGCAGGGTTTAATGGAATTTTTAGAAGATAATAAGCACGAAGAATTACCACAAAAGATTTTTGAGGTTGGAAATGTTGTTTACCTGGATAAAAATTGTGAAACATGTACGCAAGATGTTAAAAAAATCGCAGGTGCAGTAACCCATTCTTCTGCAAACTTTACTGAGATAAAATCAATCGTTGACGCGATTTTTGTAAATCTTGGCCTTAAAATGGAAATTGAAGGGACAAAACATCCTTCGTTTATTAAAGGAAGATGTGCAAAAGTTAATGGTGTAAACAATTGGAAATCAGAAAATCTGAATGTTTCAGGATACTTTGGTGAGTTAAATCCAGAAGTTATAACTAACTTTAACCTTGAATATCCCGTTATTGCTTTTGAACTTCAATTTAACTAATTTTTTCTTTTATTTTCCCATCAAAGTTACTATAAATTTTCTATTTCTTGGGCCATCAAGTTCTACAAAAAAGACACTTTGCCATGTTCCTAAACTCAATGAATTACCGCTAAATGGAATAGTTTCGCTGTTTCCAATGAAAAATGCCCTGATATGTGAGTCTGCATTATTATCTATCTGGTCATGCCCGTAATTGTTATTTTCAGGTATTAGTTTTTCTAAAGAATTTTGAAAATCATTAAGTAACCTTGATTCATTTTCATTTATAACGATCCCTGCAGTTGAATGAGTTGCAAATATATTAATTATACCTTCATTTATTTTGCATTCTTTAATGATTTCATTAATATCTCTTGTTATATCTATTATTTCAACCCGCCTGGACGATCCTTTATTAATTTGGAATTTCATTATCTCCATATAAACACCCATTAATTTGTTATTTGTTTAATTAATATGTTAGATCATTTTATTATATTTTAGATAATACTAAAAATAAAAAAATGCATAATATTAATATGCAAGCTTTAACTGAAAAATCAATGCTTATTCCATCTGCAGCAAAACTTGAAATTGAAATATTAAATAAATTTGCTGGTGGAGACGTTTCCAAAAATCAAGATATAATGAAAAATCTTCCTAAAACCCCAATAACTAATCAAATATTAAATGCTGCTAAAAAAGGTACTCCTATGATTAGATTTGGGAGAAAAAATACTCCGGGAATTATGGTTTTAGCAGGTGTTCATGGAAATGAATATCCTCCTCAAATAGCGGCAGTGAAATTAATCCATAAATTAGTTGTAAATAATCTAAATGTTACGGTTTATGTAATTCCATTTGCTATTCCATTTTCATCAGAAAAAAGTTTAAGGTCATGGAAAGGTCAAGACCCTAATAGAAACGCTAATATATTCGGTTCACCTACAAATAACATTTTATGTGCTTCTAAAAAGAATAATATTAGATATTTAGGAGATTTTCATTCTACAAGGCCTGGAGGATATCCCGGGAGATTAAGTGTCTTATGTTCTGAAATGCCTTGCCTTTTAAGCTTTCAAATGGCAGATTTTATTGAACAAGAAACAAAATCAACTCTTCTTTCATTTACTAAAGCCGGATCCATTTATCCTGGAGCATTAGAAGATGTTTTTAATCTAGCAGGAGTCCCCGCTGTTACCGGAGAAGCAATGTCCCCACATGGAACAGTAATTCCTGGAAGTATTGAAGCATCATTAGAGCAAATGGAAGCTTTTTTAAAGTTTCATAAAGCTATTAAGACGATTCCAGATATTACATGAATATAATTTTAAATTAACCAAAAATCTGGTAAAATAAACTTCTTATGTATTTTACTATAATGTCAAATGGTTCATTGGATCTATTAACGAAAATATATTTTGGAAATGTCATATTTTGACGACTTGTATGGTCATAAGTTAACCTTGCAAATATATATTGTAAATCTGCCTGTTTAAATGTAGTTCCATCTACTTTAATAGATTCTGGAACAGCATTATTAGATTCCATATATTTTGCAGTAGCGTTACCAACATCTCTATATTCATCAATAGTTAAAACTCCGAAATATGTACTATCTCCCGTAATTTTACTTTTAGAAAATATTTGAGTATTATTTTTTATAGGATAGCCGCTTACATATTGTGAAGCTAAATACATCCATTTAGAATATCCTATTTCTGGTGTCTTATCATTCAGGATGCTTTGAGATCCATAAGCTACTTTTGCAGGGTTAATCTGGTGAACACCGATTAATGCACTATTATAACCAGAATTTAAGAATTTTTTGTTGGAATATTGAGATATACTAACTAATCCATTAGCAATTTTGTCAATTTCTTCTTGTTGTGAGGATGTTCCAATATTTGGTTGTATTAAATCAATTCCAGCATCATTTAAAAATGTTGATGGAGAATATAAACCTGCAAAATAAGGACTTGAATAATTATCATCGTATGCCCTTGGAAGATAATTATTTTTTTCTAAATTAATATTACCATAGTTTACAAATACAATTGCGTTTAATTTTTGAGCATATGACTTTAAATAGCCATCATGAACACCTTCTACAAGATCTACCATAGAACCGGGATCTGCAGCTGCAATATAAGCTGCTGTTCCGCTCGGAGCATTTTTTATAGTTCGGGGTGCTTCTCCAGGATTTGGAGAATTAGGATCAATTATAACTGTAGCAGAACCATCAATAGCTTTTTTAATACTATTAAGCATAGCTTTATCTGTACTTTCCGAAATGAAGTTATCACATGTAATATAAATTACTGGAAGACTGTTTGAATTATTTTGGGTGTCCGCAAATACATTAGTAGATGAAAATAAGGCCAAAATAAAAAGTAGGAAAACTAAAACAGGTAATTTATTCATAAAAACACCAATATAGAATTAAAGTTGTGCCTCAATTTCACTTTCTTCCATGATTCTTTCGCAGTAATAGCACCTTAAAGTGACTGGTTTTTTTGAAATAACGTAAAATTTCCTTTTAACTGGTTCATCTGTGTTAGTAATGCAGTTAGGATTAGGACATTCTAATATATCACTTATTTCGTCTAAAAGATGGACTTTATTTTTTTCAGCTATATCATAGTCCCTGATGATGTTTATTGTTGCTGAAGGAGCAATTAGTGCAATTTTATCCACTTCTTTAGATTCAAGTTCACGACCTTCAATTTTCACTATGTCCTTAGTCCCCATTTCAGAAGACTGTACATTCATTGCAATAGTCACTGTTCTCTTTTCATTGGGTAAATCAAGTATTCTGATTACACTTAAGGCTTTATTTCCTGTAATATGGTCAATTACTGTACCGTTTTTAATTGATTTAACCTTAAGTTTTTTTGGTGTTTTCATGTTATGCCCTGTTGATATTCTATTAATAAGATTAATGTCTTATAATAATAGTAAAAACTTCTTAATAAAGCTTTAATCTTGGTGAAAACATTTATTTAATTTTCAAAAGTTTATACTATTCTCTTAATATTTAATGTTAAACTTATTTAAAAACATTTCAATAAAGTAAATGAAAAAAAATAATGAATATTTCCAATTTTTTTTATTTCTTTAAATTAAAAAAAATGATATTCAAACTATATTTCAAAATCTAATTTGAATAACTTATAATTAGTTTAAAATCTTAAAGATGGAATCAATTAATCTGGTTGTGTTACTGTTAACATCTGAATTGTCTAACCATACTGGAATCTCATAAACGAATACAGGAGTTCCTGTTGCTACTATTGGATAGTCAACACCATTAATTGATGATTGTTCTGGAGTTAAACTTGCATTTCTCTGGTAATAATTGAAA
>JAEYSH010000246.1 GCA_023434825.1 Methanobacteriota archaeon
AAGTTGACTTGTAACTTGATCTGTAGTGCTTTTTTCCATAACCAACCTCTTTTACTTATTAAGAGCCTCTTCAAATGCATCTCTATGAAGACCTGAAGCCATTTCTTTTTTACATTCTTCATCTGAAAAGAGCCTCATTTTAGCAGCCCTACAAGGATAGTGCTGTAA
The DNA here is from genome assembly GCA_023434825.1 of Methanobacteriota archaeon. GTDB lineage: Archaea > Methanobacteriota > Methanobacteria > Methanobacteriales > Methanobacteriaceae > Methanobacterium_D. Next base: position 169 of record JAEYSH010000246.1, read on the forward strand.
TTTAAGACCTGCTTCAATAGGAACATTTTCTAAATCATCACTGCCAAAATATTTTTCGGATATATAATCAGCCACAAATGTTGTTGAACCGCAAGGAGAAGACCTGATAACATCAATAATGGCAATTTTACCATCTTCAAGTGTTACATCCACCTTAGGCTTCCCAATTTTAGAAGCAAATTCATCAAACACTTCATTACCGTTCTCTTCTAATTCGCACATGATATAGGGGCAGGTTACATTTTCATATCTTTCTAATTGGTTTTTGAATCCTTCACCTCTCCATGCAGCGACAATTATATAATCTACATCTTTATTAACCATGTCCACAAGGTCTAATGTAAGGTCAGGGTGTTGTGTGTAGGTTATTAAGATATTTGCTTGTTTTATTTTTGCTAATGAATCTTCTGGGATGTCTATTTCATCCATAAACATTGATGTGGGTTGTTCTAATTCAACAAATTCAGTATCAAATGTTCCTGTTATATTTTCGCATGCTCTTTCACCATATGGTCCGTCTGTAACTATTACAACATTTAACATTCTTTTTCAACTCCAAATTATCTACATGAAAATTCTTTATCAATTGGTCCGCAGCAACCTTCCATTTCTTCTAAATTGCAGCATCCGTCTTCAGGTAACATATATGAGAAGTAAAGATCCTCTAACCAGAATTTTAATTCATCCCTTACTTTCTTAAATAATTCTAATTTTTCTTCTTCTGTTCCTTCAAATGTTGATGGGTCTTCAAATGGTTGTTTGAAGTATTTTTTACCTCCAACAAAGAAAGGGCATGCATTATATTGGTTTCCACATACTGTTATAACATAATCAAATTCTTGGCCCTCAAATTCCTTTAAACTTTTAGATCTATGATTAGAAATATCAATTCCAATTTCTTCCATACATTTTATTGCTAAAGGATCTACTGTTTGAGGTTCGCTCCCTGCACTGTAAACATCAAAATTATCACCATATAAATGCCTGAATAACCCTTCTGCCATTTGAGATCGGGCCGCATTATGAATACACATGAATAAAACTCTTTGTTTTTCCATTTAAACCACCTCAAAAATTTTCATTTTTGTGCCTTCGAACACAAAGTGTTCGGGCATTGGAAATCTCTGATTTCCAAAGGTTCAGAAAATCATAGATTTTCTTCAACCTGAACCTAATTAGATGTTTAATCCCGTTTGACCAGTTGATCAAGCCTATAAAAAGTCCAAATAACGCTTGAGGAATGGAGTGTTGAGCGAATATGTATATTGGACTTATTGTATATTCCCACCCGTAAACATCTAAAATATTTTAAATTCCTAAATTCACATTTTTTAATCTATAAGTTCGTTTATTTTCTTTTTCATCATTACAACACATTTTTCGCCATTTTCATCTAGTCTAACGGGATCTGTAGGTTTTAAATTTTCTAAATTTAATTCTTCCTGTGCATTAATGATTTTTGCGACTTTAACTCCTTTTTGTTCAAGTATTTTATCAACACAAGCCCCTTCACAGCCATTAATTGCTATAATTGGGTATTTTCTAATTAATTCTTTGAATCCTTCCCTATCTGCAGAGGTTGCGCCCATACATAGGGATATTAAATCTTCACGTTCTTTAACTGTGTCAGTACTGGCTGCTCTTGTAATTAAACCGTAAGGGCTCATTCCACTACATGGAGCTAAAGCATATTTTTTATCAGTTGCCATAATTATTCACACCTCAAAAATTCCTCAAAAAATCATGGATTTTTTGGGGACGCAAAACGAAGTTTTGCCAGTTTCATTTTTGTGTCGTCGAACACTTTGTGTTCGGACATTGGTAATCTTTGATTTCCAAAGGTTCAGAAAATGTTAAGCATTTTCTTCAACCTTAATTAAATCATTTCTATTAACTCTTTGACTAAATCCGTAATTTTAGGATCTGCAAGGCTGTAATGGATCCATACTCCTTCTTTTCGCCCTTTAATGAAACCCAAATTTTTAAGAATGTTTAAATGATGAGATACGCTTGATTGTGGTTTATCTAAAGCACACATTATCTCGCAAACACATAATTCTCCATATGATAATAAATATAGAATTTTAAGCCTGGTTGAATCTGATAAAGCTTTAAGTTTACTTGAATTTTCTTCAAATTCGCTATCATCTGGTAATGTGGACATAATTTCTTTCATTCTTTTTATTTGGTCTTCATTTGGTCTTCCATCACCTGAAATTTGACAAGTTTTCATAAAAATCTCCTCTTTATATTAGCCGAAAATTTTTTTTAATTTAAAATTTTTATTAAATCAATATATCTATATATGTTGATATATTGATTAATGTAAACGGTAGTATATAAAGATAACTGAAAATAGATACAAAATTTAAAATCACTATTATTCTTTATTTAGATGTTATTCAAAGTTTAATGGCATATTATTGCTTTTTTGGGTAGCAAAGGCGAACATCCAACTAAACTCCAATTAAATCCAACATTCAAACCTAACCGTATGTACCTTGCAGATGTTCTTTAATTAAAGCTGGAGCTTTAACTGGATCTTTAAGAAATGCGATGTAAGTGAAATTAAAGGGTTCTTTTTAGATTGTTAAAATTAAAGTTCATTTATATGAGTTTAAAGAAATAAAAATATAATTAAAATATCCGGAGGAAGTTAAATAATAAATAAAAAAAAATTATTGTGCCAGAAAGTTTATAGTTTAATTATTCTTTAAGTTCACATTCAAAGCAAATATCTGTTTGTCTGTTAGTTTTAAATGTTCTACCACATTTTTTACAGGTTACTGTATTAACTGATGAAGCTTTTTCCATTTCTAATGAACCTGAGCATCCACAACCCATACCTTTTAATTTATTCATTCCACATTCTTCACTCATATAATCACCTAATTCACAAATTTAAACTCTTATTCCATCGCTTCAAACTGATTTGTACCTACTCCACATAATGGACAAATCCATTCATCAGGTAAGTCTTCAAAAGTAGTTTCGGGGCTTATTCCACTATTTGGGTCTCCTTTTTGAGGGTCATATACATAATCGCACACTACACATCTATATTTTTTCATTATAATATCTCCTTCAATTACTTCAATGTTCGTTTACATACGAATGTTCTATTATATACGAATATTTATATATATAAGTTACGGTAGAATATTAACTAGCTTAAAAAATGTAATAGGTGATATAATGGCAGATGTACTTGTTAAAATTAGAGTAGAAGACTATGAAAAATGGAAATCAATGTTTGATAATTTCAATGAGGAACGAAAAGCCGCAGGTTCTAAAGGAGCGAACATCTTTCGTGATGCAGAAGACCCTAATTTAGTTATTATTCTACTAAAATGGGATGATCTAAATAATGCAAGGAAATTCTATGAGCCACGAATTAATAAGAAAATACCCCAAAAAGGAGGAGTTACAGAAGAAGAGATAAACTTCCTTAATGAGGCAGAATAACTTCTGCTTAATTAAATTTTTTTGAAATAAATCTAGAAACTCAATAATTACATGTGAACTATTAAGATTAAATAGTTTTTTCACAATCAAAGCAATAATCTGTTTTTCTGTTTGTTTTAAAGATTTTTCCCATTTTTTACAAGTTACATTTTTAAGTGTTGGTTCTTTATCAATTATATCTAAAGAACATGAGCATTTCCAGCCCATTTTACCTTTTAATTGTGCTTCAAACTCTTTATCTATCTCACTATCTTTAACCATTTTACCGACACATTAAATTACTTTTGTGGATTTTACAGGTTTAGGAACTTTAACAATGAGTATTCTAAGGTTCTCTTCACTTTCATTGTACCAGCAGTGAGGTATCTTTGCAGGACTTTCTATCAACATATCTTTTGAAGCATTCTTTTTTTCATCACCTATTTCGATTATTCCTTCACCTTCAAGGATATAGAAAAATACGTCAACAGGAGTTATATGCTTTTTTAATGATTCTCCCGGCTTTATTGTCATGTGTACTGCTACTGCATTTTCAGTATCATATATTTTACGTGCATCAACTCCATGTGGATTTGGAGAAGATTCAACATTTTCAATTTTAACTAGTTTCATTTCATCACCGCTTATTTTAATTATTAATTCTAAAAGAATAATTTATAGCTTCTTTTGGGCATTTATCTATGCATTCGCCGCATAATATGCAATTATGATTATCCATTGTATTAGTACTTATTCTATTACTAACATTTAATCCCATAGGGCATGATTTATCGCAAATTTTACAATTAGAGCAATTATCTTCAATTAATTTAAGATGTAATGAGGGTATTCTAATTTTTCTACCTATTTTAGCCCCTATTGTTAGAAAAACTCCTTGTGGGCATAAATATCGACAAAAGGACCTGCTTCCAAAAATAAGGGATAAAAATCCGATTGTTATAATGAAAACAGGTATTAAAATAATTAGTAAACTGCCATTAAGAGCAAATAAATCAACTCCTTTCAGACCGCCATTATTTAAAATGAAATATGAAAGCATTAAAAGGAAAATTCCAAAGATAAAATATCTTATTTTATCTGCATTGTATTTAGGTTTCTTTTTAAATGTATATTTACTTATTAACTATTGTAATGCTCCATAGGGGCATGTATAACCGCATGACGCTGATCTGCCCATGAATAATGATAGAATAAACCATATTGCAAAAACAAAAACACTTGTAGTTATTATACCATTTATAATCCCCCAGGCCATTATAACTGGCGAATATAAAATAAAAATTATGGGTAACATAATTACCAGCATAATTAAAATATAGTTTCTTAACCTCATTTTTCCCATTTTCATATGAATTACCTCTAAAATTTCCATAGATATCGCTAAACTAACTAAAAAGTTGTATAAAATTTTAAAATGATTTTATTATCTATTTAATTGGTTATTTTGCTGTTGTAATTAGATCATATTTCCGTAATATTTAAATGTTTTTTCACTAAACAAGTATAAAATGAAAAATGGAGAAATATTATGCCTATAAAAAAAGCCACAACAAATGCATTGAAAATAATGGGACTTACAGAGTATGAATCTAAAGCGTACCTCTCATTGGCAGCTCTTATTTCTGCTCCTGCTTTAGATATTCATGAAGATTCAGGAGTACCTCTTTCAAAGATATATGAAGTTTTAAAGAGCCTGCATAAAAAAGGATTTATTGAAATTACACGAGGGAAGCCTTTAAAATATAGTGTTATACCTCCTCAAGATGTTTTTGAAAAATCCAGAATTAAAATTAAAGAAGAATTAGATGAAGCCGAATCAGAAGTTAAAAACATTTATGAAAGTCAAATATCTAAATCACCTGCGCCCATATGGTTGATTTATGGTTCAGATAAAATCGTTAAAAAGGAAATTGAAATAATTAACCGAGCTAAGAGTACATTGCACATTGCAGTGGGATTTATGTTTCATGAAGAAGTAGAAAAATTGAATGAAAGCATTAATAAAGCTTTAAAAAAAGGGGTTCAAACCAGAATAATAGCAGCGCCATCCAGTATAACCGATGACGAAAAAATAGACATTTCAGAAAGTTTCAGTAAATTAGATTGTGAGACTAAGACATTTCAGATACCATTCATAAAAGCAATAATTAGAGATAAAAAAGAGATGTTATTGATATTTTCTAAATTTGAAGATGAAAGCGTAATATCACAGACTGCAATAGGCGTATGGAATCAATATACAGAATTCGTAGAAACTATAGCTGACTTATATAATTTAGTGTGGACCATGAACCTATTAACTAATTAAAATGCAGTTTAAAATATTTAATTAATATATAAATTCCTAATTTACCTTATGTTTCTATTTTAATTTATTTAGTCTTTTGAGCGTGATTTTTTATATTATTAGCAATTGATTTTTAGGAAATAATTGTGTTTAAGAAATAAAAAGATTTTTTTTTATTGATATTCTTTTTCTGGGAATTTTATGCAAAAGGTAGTTCCATTACTCCCATCTATTTCTAATTTTCCACCTAGTTGGTCCGTTAGATTATTGATAAGCATTACTCCTAAACTTTCATGATTTGTAAAGTTAAAGTCTTCAGGAAATCCTATACCGTTGTCACTTACTATTAAGTAGTAATCTTCTTCTTTATAGAACTTAATTTTTATTTTTCCTTTATTATCTCCTGGAAATGCATATTTGAGGCTATTAGTAATTAATTCGTTGATGATAAGACATAATGGTATGGTATCGTTGATATCTATCATTATTTTTTGGATATCTATTTCAAGTTCAACCTTTTTTGGGTCGATATTATATGCATTGAATAAATCTGAAGCTAGTGAGGAGATATATTCATCTATTTCTATGCTTTTTAAATCGATTGATTGGTATAATCGTTCATGTATAAGTGCCATGGATCGCGCACGATTTTGACTTTCTCTAAAAAATGCTTTTGTTTTTTCATCTTCTATATCTTGTGATTGTATGCTTAATAAACTTGAGATAACCATTAAATTGTTTTTAACTCTATGATGAATTTCCATTAAAAGCAATTCTTTGTCTTTCATGAGCTTATTTACTTGAACAGAAAGATTACGTGTCTGCAATAAAACTTTAATGCGTGCTAATAAAACTTCTCTTGTTAGTGGTAAGGCGATGATTTCATCAAAAACTTCCCAAACTTCATTTTTTAAATGTTTAAGATTATCAAAAGAAGTTACAAGTAAATAAGGTAAAAAAATAGGCTCTTCGCCATGTTTTTTATTTTTTAATATTTCCTTATTTGAGGTCCAAGAATTTAGGTCCGTGATTAAAAGAATGAAATCATTTTCTAGATAGTCTGAAATGCCATTTTCAGCATGAATGATTTTATAATAAGATCTCAAGCATTCAGTTATCATTTCACTTTTTTCAGGGTTATTCATGAATAATAATATTTTTTCCATAAATTTTACACCATTTGACTTAAAATCTTTTTTTATTTGAATATTAATACGATACTTAAAGTCAAATCATCAGGGATTTGTGAATTATATTAATTTTTATTTCTTGATATTGTATCCACATTTAATAATTCATTATATTATTTGAGATATCTAGAAACCTATTAATATATTTATATTATAAAAAGCAAACATTAATTTATACTTGTGTACAGCTGATTAGGGGGCTATTTAATTAGTAGATACTAACTATAAAGAAATTTTTGAAAATTCACCTATCGGCATACTATTTTTTGATAAAGAAGGTAATTTAATAGATGCTAATCCGAAGGCATTAGAAATTTTAGATATTCCTTTAAATGACTATAATCTAATTAACTTATTTGATGATCTTAATATATCTTCAAGGAAAGATAATCTACTTAAATATGGAATAATTAGATTTCAAGCTTCTATTAATTTTAATTTAAAAACGAATAATTTTAATTTTAAAAAGGATGAACCTTTTGATTATATTGTTTCTGTTATTAATTCTGGGTTTTTAGTGCAAATTCAAGATATTACCGCACAAAATGCTAAAGAACAAAAACAAGAACTTCTAGAAGAAGTACAACAATTTGCTGAGGAATTAGAAGTTTCAAATGAAGAATTACAATCTACTACAGAAGAACTTCAAGTAGCTAATGAAGAACTTCGTCAACAAAGTGATGAATTAATTGAGCTAAATTATGATTTGCGAGAAAGTGAGGGGAGATTCCGTAGTTTTTATGAGCTTCCTTTAATTGGTATTGCTATTACTTCGCCTGAAAAGGGTTGGATTGAAGCAAATGATAAGATTTGTGATATTTTAGGTTACTCTCATGAAGAATTATATAATATATCCTGGGATGAAATTACTTATCCAGATGATCTTGATAAAGACTTAGAACAGTTTAATAGAGTTTTAAATGGTTATATTGATGGTTATAATATTGAAAAACGCTTTATTCGTAAGGATGGTGCTGTGGTTTTTACCTATATTTCTGTAGGGTGCATTAGAAATGAAGATAATAGTGTGAAGTATTTTGCGGTATTGATTGATGATATTTCCGAAATTAAAAAGGCTGAAGAAAGATTAAGAGAAAGTGAGGAAAAATTTAGAGCATTAATATACAATTCAACGGATATTATAAGAATTCTCGATAAAAATGGATTAATAGTTTTTGATTCACCATCCTCCTCGCGAATTCTCGGTTATTCAGAGGGTTCTCTTATCGGTAAAAGTCCGATGGAATTTATTCATCCAGATGACCGTGAAAGAGTACAGAATGATTTAAAAGATGTTTATAAAGAAAAAAATACTGGAATTCCTACTGAATTTAGAATACGCAAAGCTAATGGTACTTATCTTCCTGTGGAATCCATTGCTCAAAACTTAATTGATATTCCAGAAATAGAAGGTATTGTAGTTAATACACATCCCATAAAAGATCGTAAAAAGCTGGAAGAATATTTAATAAAAACTAATAGGTCACTTAGGGTGCTAAGTGATTGTAATAAAAGTTTAATACGTGCAAAAGATGAGAATGAACTTCTTAAAGAAATTTGTGATATAATAATTGATATGGGAGAATATACTTTTGTATGGGTAGGATACCCCGATGATGAAAAAATTTTACAACCTGTAGCTTTTGCAGGAAAAGAAGAGAAATATCTTCAAAATATCCATGTTTCATGGGATAACACTGAATTAGGTAAAGGTCCAAGTGGAAACGCATACCGAAAAGGAAAAGAATTCATAATTAATGATTTAAGTACAGATGAAAGTTTTGATCCATGGCGTGATGAAGCCCTTAAAAGGGGCTATGCATCTGTTATTAGTTTACCTCTATTTAGTAAAGGAAAAATAATAGGAATAATTTCTATTTATTCCTCAGAAATAGATAGATTTAATGAAGAAGAGATTGGGTTACTTAGAGAACTTGCTAGTGATTTAGCGTATGGAATTATTTCTATTAGATCAGATATTGAACGTGAAAAGGTAAAGAATGAATTAGGGAGAAGTGAATATAAATATCGCACTCTTTTTGATAATGCGGGGGACGGGATATTAATAATGGATGAAGATAAGTTTATTGACTGTAATGTTAAGGCTATGGAAATATATGGCGTAACCAAAAAAGAGGAAATTATAGGTAAAACTCCATATGGATTTTTTTCTCCTAAATATCAATCAATCGACGAATTATCTAAGAAAAAGGCTTTAGAACATATTAAAAATGCTTTAAATGGAAAACAGCAATTTTTTGAATGGAAACATAAACGATTAGATGGTAAGGTAAAATATACAGAGGTTAATTTGACTCGTTTGAAAATGGGTGATAATCATAATTTAATGGCAATTGTTCGTGATATTACTGAACGTGTGAAAGCTGCAAAAACAATTAAAGAGTCGGAAATATATTATAAAACTATTTTTGAAAATACAGGTACTGCAACAATAATTATTGAAGAAGATAAAACTATTTCTCTTGTAAATTCAGAATTTGAAAAACTTTACGGTTACTCTAAAGAAGATATTGAAGGTAAAATAAAATGGACAGATTTTGTAGCAGATAAAGATGATCTGGAGCGGATGAAAAAATATCATGAAATTAGAAGTAATAATACTACTTCTGTTCCGAGAAATTACGAATTTAAGTTTTTAAATCGTAAAAGAGAAGTTAGAGATATTTTCATCACTGTAGCATTAATTCCAGGAACTAATAAAAGGTTAGTTTCTCTTTTAGATATTACAGATAAAAAGCAATCAACAAAAGCACTTCGAGAAAGTAAAGCCAAACTTAAAATTGCAATGGACATGGCTAAGCTGGTTTCCTGGGAATATGATGTAAAAACAGATATGTTTACTTTTGATGATCAATTTTATGCATTATATGGTACAAGTGTAGAAAAAGAAGGCAAAACAAAAATGTCTTCTGAAGAATATTCTACAAGGTTTATTCCTCCTGAAGAGTCTTATATGGTATCAGAAGAAATTAATAAAGTTCTAAAAACTGATGATCCGAATTATTTTCAAACTATTGAACACTCAATTATCAGAGCAGATGGTGAAAAACGACATATATTAGTTCGATTAGGAGTAGTAATAGATGATAAAGGTCAAACTGTCAAAACGTATGGTGCAAATCAAGATATTACAGAACGTAAAAAAGCTGAGGAAGAATTAAAAGAAAAGGCTATTATGTTGGCAAATGTTAATGATGCGGTTATTGGGACAGACACTAATTATTTGATTAATTATTGGAATAGAGCAGCAGAAGAAATATATGGTTATAATGCTGATGAGATTATAGGTCAGTATGCAGGGATATTAGAACCAAAATTTATTGGAATGAACAGTGAAGAGGCTCTTAAACAGCTTGAAAGTACTGGTGAATTAAATGTCCAACTTTTCCACACAACAAAAGATGGAAGAAAAATCATTATTGATTCCAGAAATCAACTTTTATTTGATGAAAATGGCAAACTATATGGCAATATAGGAATAAACAGGGATATTACTGAACGTAAAAAAGCTGAAGAAGCCTTGAAAGAAAGCGAGGAAAAATATAGAGATCTAGCCGAACTATTACCTCAACCAGTTTTTGAAAGCGATTTAAATGGTGATGTTACATATGTTAATCAAATTGGACTGGAAACTTTTGGTTATACTCAAGAAGATCTGGATAATGTATTAAATATGTTCCAATTTTTGGCTCCTGAAGATCAAAATAGAGCTATAGAAGATAATCTAAGAATGTTGAATGGAGAAGGATTATCAGTTGGAGAATATACAGGGCTGAGGAAAGATGGTACCACTTTTCCAATGATAACCTATGTAAACCCAATTATCCAAAAAAATAAAGTTATAGGAACTAGAGGAGTTTTAATAGATATTAGTGAACTTAAAAAAGCAGAAGAGAAAATTAAAGGATCTCTTAAAGAAAAGGAATTACTTCTTAGGGAGGTTCATCATCGTGTTAAAAATAATTTACAGATCATGTCTAGTCTTTTAAATCTTCAATCTGGTGTTATTAAGGATGAAAGGGCTTTAGAAGCTTTTAGGGATAGCCAGACGCGTGTTAGATCAATGGCGCTCATACATGGTGAATTATATCAATCAAAAAATCTTGTTAACATCGATTTTGGAGATTACATTCATAATCTTGTTTTAGGCATTTTAAGCACATATTCTCCTTATTCTGATATCAAACATGATATTAATGTAGAAAATATCTTTTTTGGCCTTGATACAGCAATTCCATGTGGTTTAATTATAAATGAACTTGTTATGAATTCAATTAAGCATGCATTTCCCACTAATAACTCCCAAAAAGAAAAGGAAATAAAAATTAGACTTAACAAAGAGAATAATCATTTTAAACTTATAATTGGAGATAATGGAATTGGAATTTCTGATGAACTAGATATCACTAAATCGGATACTCTTGGTTTACAATTAGTAAATAGCCTGGTTGATCAATTAGATGGAGAAATTAAACTCAATAGAAAAAATGGGACTGAATTCACAATATTATTCAATGAATTGAAATACAAAGACAGATTTTAAAGGAATTTATATTAAGTGAATTTGACCAGAAGCTTATGCTTTGACTGGTAATGATTATATTATCTCTTTCACTTTTCTACTTGAACAGTTAAAAATGAGGGAGGAAATATTAACTAATTCTAATTAAATAAATTATTCATTGAATTTTTTGATTTAAGTCCTTATTTTGGTTATTTTTTCTTATATAATGCTTTCAATCGCTTTTTGAGCAACGAATGTAAACACCCAAAATAAAACTCCAATTAAATTTAACATTTAAAACTTAACAGTATGTACTTTGCAGATGTTGTTTAATTAAAGCTTGAGCTTGAACTGGTTCTTTAAGAACTGCGAGGTAAGCGTAATTAAAATGTTCTTTTTAAAGGTGAAAATTAATATTTTATGCAAGATTAAGTTTTATATTAAATCAATTCATATTACTTTTTTCTAAAAAAATAAAAAAATAAATAAATTTTTATTTATTCTGGCTGTTGTGGGTTCCTCTTTTTAAGCATAGTTGCAATTCCGAATCCTAAACCTAGAGTTATAAGGGCACCCAAAGCTAAAGCTCCTATTTCTCCTAACTTTCCTAATGGTTCGTATGTATAATCTGGAAGTGGAGATTCAAATGAGGGTTCTGGTTCAGGGTTAGGAGCTAAGTCTTCTGCTGACTTTTCTAGTCCATCTGGATTTGATGAAGCTATAAATGGTGAGAGTATAGCTATTACTATACAGATTGCTACTCCTGCTAAAACAAGTTTTTTGTCTTTAGGGCTCATTTGGCAGCCACCTCTATTTTTTCAGAACTTAAATCATCTGTTTTTTTGTTCCTGTTCCATGCCAATAGATCAGGGCGTACGTTTTCAAGAGCTAGAATTACTACTACAGTTAAAACAGCTTCAATTATTCCTATTAGTGCATGGTATAATCCCATAGCTGCAAGTCCTGCTCCAAGTGGGAATGTGCCTGCTAGCCACATTTCTACAGCAACTGCTTCAGCTGCTATAAATATTGATAACCAGGAAGCTATTGCTATTGATGGAACTTTTCCAAGTCTTTTTCTTAGACCTTTAAATGTGTAAAATCCAACAAAACCTCCAATTATTCCCATATTAAGTACATTAGCTCCTAAAGCCGTTAGGCCACCATCACCGAAGAATAATCCTTGAACAAGTAGTACTAATGTGAATATTATAACGGCTGCTTCGGGGGCGCAGAATACCAGAGCTACTAATGCTCCACCTACCATATGTCCACTAGTTCCAAAAGCTACGGGAATGTTCATGGACATTATAGCGAATATACCTGCAGCTAAGATTGCTATTAAAGGCACGGTTTTTTCATCAAGGTTCTTTTTCGCCCAATTAAGAGAGAAATAGAGTGCAATAATCATTATTACATAATATATGGCGCATTGCCATAAAGGTATAAAACCATCGGGTATATGCATTTTTTAAGTCCTCCTTTTACTTATTTTATAAATCTGAATTTAAACTAGCATATCAAGTATTACTCAAGCCCATTTTAAAACTTAAAGTGTAATAATACCTTAATTAGAGTCTAAATTCCATTTATGCCATTAATTAGGTCTATATTATATGTCATATAAAGGTTATAGTTAGTATTACTTAATCTAATAAATCAGAATTGAATGTAATAAAAATATAATGCTATTGATTAAAATTTGTCCAGAAATGTAACATTTAGTAATAACTCTTTTTTTTCATTAAATTTTTTTAATTTAGTTATTAAAAATCATGCAAAATCAACCACAGTAGTGATAATAACTGTATAATAGAAAGTATTATATATGAAAAGTGATTATTTACTGTTGTATGGCAAAAGAAAGGAAAAGTATTAAAAAAAGCTCAAAAAAGATGGTTTAAGTAATATTTAACTTGTTTGCCATAATTTCCATCCCTTGAATTTATAAAAACATCAAATTTAATAGGTTTAAAATATTTTACATAATTTCCTGGAATTTATTTGTTATATAATTAAATTATTGGAGGTTTTAAATGGGGAGTAAGCATGTTTTTGAAAATATAGTGATAGAAAAATTAGTTAATTTAAATTCAGACCTTGCAGGAAAAGGATCATGTGTTGCCTGGACAACCTTTCCTTTTAGTTTAGAAAATTTAGACCTTGTAAAAAGATCTATTAAAAAACTCAACTGGAATGAAAAGGATTATAATATAAATTATGATGAAAACCTTATTTTTGTAGAAAAAGATTTATTGTAACATTTTTTTTATTTTCATTTATTACTTTTTGTTGAAGTATTAAGAATACTCTTAAAAAAGCCTTTTTAGTAATAATACAAATAAAATAGAAAG
>JAEYSH010000072.1 GCA_023434825.1 Methanobacteriota archaeon
ATTTATGACTTTAAGCCCCATATACGGAGCTTCAGGATTTGCAATAACATACGGAGAAACTACTTACGCTAATCCTCAATGGAAAAGCACAACATTGGATTATTTCCAATCACACACCGATAAAAAAGTTTCTAATGCAACGATTAAAGTTATAACTGCGTCTGAAGTAAATCAAATAGCTAAAGGTATAACCGGGAAAACATATTCTTCAAAACAGATATTTTCTTCTGCAATGGTTGATTTAAGCTATAATCAAGGAATTAAAATAAGCGTAGATAAGAGTAAAATAAGTGTTGTTACACCGAAAATGTATGCAAATGCTTTAAAATCATCTGGAATTGAAAATGGATATGTTGTAGTCACTGCCCCAGTTCAATCATCTGGAGAAGCTGCTTTAACCGGAGTATTAAAATCTTATGAGGCGGCTGTAGGCACTCCAATACCTGAAAGTGCTAAAAAAGCAGCAACAGAAGAGTTATACACTGAAGATCAGATAGCAAACCAGACAGGCCAAAATCCAGATAAAGTTGCAGATCTTTTTGAGCAAGTTAAAAATGAAGCTCAAAAACAGAATTTACAAGATCCTGCTCAAATTAAGGTCATTGTAATTAATATAGCTAATAATTTGAATATTAATTTAAGTGACCAGCAGGCCCAGCAAATTGCAGATTCAATTTCAAATTCTCAAAAAGTGCAGGCCGATCTTGCAGGATTTAAACAACAGCTTCAAAGTGTTTCAAGTCAGGTTAACCAATCTGGAATCCTTGACCAGATAATGGCTTACATACAAGAAGCAGTAAATTATGTACAGGGTCTTTTAAGTGGACAATAAAACTGTGATTGATGGTGTAGTTAAATAATAAAATTATTACTGCACCATTCAGTTAATATTTCATTCAAGGATAACATTATATCTAATAAAAACAAAATTAATACAAATTATTAGATTTAATTAGATTTAGTTACTTATATCCAAAATTTGACAATGAGTACAGCGTGATATCATGTTAATTGCAGAGAACCATCTTCAGCTTATACTGGAATTTGCATTCATTATTCATTTAGGAGTTCTGCTTCTTTTTAATGTTATTTCTATTCCGTTAAGCATGGTTCTTTTTATTGCTTTAGTTTTAACAATTCTTCTAGCAGTGGTATTTGGAGTGGATGCAACTTTCCTTTTCCTTCCATTTGTATCTCATCACGAATTCACGCATCCATTTGGGGCGATTGCTCTTTTTGGATGGGTAACTCTTGCTGCGTCTGCAAGTCTTTTAAGTGAAGTAGAAATTAAATCTTCATCAATTCAAGCATTGTCTCTTATTTTATTTGTTGTAATTGCAATTGTAGGGGGATTAATGCATAGATCATTTTTAATTTTATGGTTCATGGGATGGGTAATTGGAACTCTTATCATGTCTAAAAGCTTTAAGAGAAGTTCAAAATTAACTCCAAAAACGATAATAGCTGTTGTAGCAGCAGCTTTAGCAGGTTTTGGGATCCTGGAAGTTTTATCGCGGGTTTTAAATGCAACCATATTAAGTCCCCTTTTAAGACTATCAAGAATTGAGGAAAACTCTCTTCCAAGTATTGTAATGGTTATAAAAAACACTACACTTTGGGGCCATATTCAAGGGGCTTGTTATTGGGGAGCTCAATGTCTTGGAGGATCAGATGGATACGTATCACTACCAATGGGTCTAATTCATTTATTTACATTGCCATTCCCTCTGTTTTACGGTGTTTTAGTTACAAAAAAGGACTATATTGATTATATGCTTCCAGGATTATTTGGAATTTCATTTGATTTTGGATATTTAGCTCTCTTCGCGTTTATGGGATGGATGATGATAGTAATTTGTTCTGGTTTCTATATTTTAAGGAAATATCGAAGCAAGAGAAAAAATGGAAGTCGTATGTACCTTGGACGGGAAGCTCTATTAATAGGTGCACTTACTGCATTTATAACTCAGGGAATAATTGGTCTTTTCATATTTAACAGGACTTTTAACGGTGCTGCGCTGATAACATTCATGGTGCTTTCTGCACTGGTCATGGCACATACTGTAACCATTAGGAGAACCCTTTAATTCTTTTTTAATTTAATCACGATAATTTGCGGCGGTGAAAATGTTCTTACAGGTACTATAATAGTTCCAATACCATTACTTACAACTAAAGTTGAGTTATCTACCTTTTTTACTCCAGTTATGTATTGTTGCCCGTATTTAGAATGAGTAATTGGTGCCCATCCAAATATTGTAATCTGTCCGCCATGGGTATGTCCAGAAAGCGTTAAATCAACTGTTGACTTATCTATTTCTGGAAAATAGTCTGGATTGTGGGATACTAAGATTACAAAGTCATTTTTATTGGCATCTCCAATTGCAAGTTTTTGATTTTGATTGTCTGTTATGTAATCTCCTACACCACCAACACGAATTTGAGACGCGCCATTTTTAACCCATGACCCCTTATTTCCAATGTAAGTGATGTTTGCATTTTTCATAGCGGTTAAAGATAACTCATGAGGATCATTATTTCCTAAAACTCCGTAAATTCCAAGTGGTGCCTTTAATTTAGATAATTCCAAAAAGCAGGATGTAACATCTGGAGAATTATCATTTACATAGTCTCCTCCAAGAAGAATTATGTCAGGGTTTAGTTCATTGACACGATTAACAAGATTGGCTGTTCTTTCTTCACTAAAAAATAGGCTTTGATGAATATCGGTTATAAAAACAATTTTCTTGCCATCAAAATCTGCAGGGATGTCGTTTGAAACTATTGTTATCTCCTTTGTTTGGATGAAGTATGGTTCCATTAAACCATAAATCAAAAATGGAATTATTATAATTATGAGGGCAATAGCTATTTTTCTTAGCATGTTATCGAAGATGTACATTTTGTTTTCCGAAGATGTATATTTAAAGAGGATATCTTTAAAATTTACATATTAGACTCTAGTTTTATTAATAAAGTTCTTAAAGTTATCTAAGAAATATTTAGATTTAAGCAGACAAAAAATATTTTAGAATTATAAGGGGTTTTATATGGCTAATAATTCCAAGAAATGAATAAAAAATTCATAAATTTAAAAATTAACCATAAGTTTTTCATTTTAAAAAACAAAATAAGTATAGTTGTATAGAGGTATGGTCATGTTCGGAATGACAAAAAAACAGTTTTTAAAG
Organism: Methanobacteriota archaeon; assembly: GCA_023434825.1. Taxonomy (GTDB): domain Archaea; phylum Methanobacteriota; class Methanobacteria; order Methanobacteriales; family Methanobacteriaceae; genus Methanobacterium_D. The sequence continues at coordinate 3,192 of JAEYSH010000072.1, forward strand.
AGAAGTAAAAAAGCTTTGAATCAAACTGGAGGCATTCTGCTTTTAGTTAGAGAAATCATGGCCAAAGAAAAAGGCGGCAGAATTGATAATACTGAAGCATTGAATAGAACAGATGATATTCGTAAAGAAATAGAATCCATATTTTATCAGCTTGAAAAAAGAAACCCTCCATCTAAATGTAACAGAATGCACTTGAAGATTTTAAGGTCGCTTACTGACTTCCAGGAAGCTGTTAATTTAAATTCAGAGTATTTAAATGCTCTTAAAAATGGTAGGGAAGAAGAGGCCAGAGTTAAATTGGAGCAATCAATAGAAAGTCTTGAAGAATTCAGAAAAGAGTTTCATGTTATATGTGAAGAAATAAACAGGCGTTTATTAGAAAAATAAACACGCTAATATTTGTATCTAAACTATTATTTTTAAATAAATTTAATTAATAATTAGCAAATACTATTTGTAAATACATGGATTGGTACTAATGTTAAGGGATCTTTTAATTGACAATGATTTGTTTATAGGGCTCAGGGAAAAAGCCCTGAAAGATGAGGAAGCAAAATCAAAGATGGAAGCACGTGAAAAAGTAGTACTTAAAAAATTAAGAAAGAAGAGATCCGTAAAGAAACTTAAAAAAATTGGAATCACTAAGGAAGACCTTAAAGAAATAGTTGAACTTTCAGATATAGTTGGTTTAGATCTCTTTGGAGGACCTTCAGATTATCAGCTTGCAGAAGAGCATCCCGAATGGTGTGTCCACTGTGGAACTTGCTGCAAGGAATCATCTCCAATATTTATTCACCGCGATGAAGTAAATCCAATACTCATGTTTAATTCTAAACTGGAAGATGAAATAGTTCAAAATAATGATTATCCTGATCATTACATGTTTAAAGAAGATTTACCGTGTAAATTTCATAATCCTGAATTAAATAGGTGTAAAATTTATAATGTCCGGCCACAAGTCTGCAGTACTTATCCACTTGTTTTAATTGGGGATGAAAATCCGCGTCATATTCTTGATTTACGTCATAAATGCGACTATTCAAATAGAATAGTTTTAGAAAAAGCAATGATATTATTTGATGAAGCTGTAAAGCGTCTAAATAAATAAAAAAATAAAAATTTATTTATATTGTTAATTTAAACTCTCACAAAGCTCAACAGCTTTCTTTGCAGCGGCTTCCATTGAAGTTTCAAATGAAATTCCAGCATCATTTAAAATACGCTGACCTTCTTCTTCATTTGTACCGGTTAGTCGGATAACAATAGGAACTTTTCTTTCTGCATTGTCTAGTGTATCAATAACTCCTTTAGCAACATCATCTGCACGGGTTATTCCACCAAGCACATTTAAAAAGATTACTTTGACATTTGGTTCTGCAATTACAAGATTTAAGGCTTTGCTAACGATTTCCTTAGAAGATCCACCACCGATATCTAAGAATGTGGCAGGTTTACCTCCATAAAGGTTTATCATGTCCATTCCAGTTAAAGTAAGTCCTGCACCGTTACCAATAACTGCAATATCTCCATCAAGGGTTACATATGCAAATTCATCTTTTTTAGCTTCATCAAGTTCAGCAAATTCTTTATGTCTCCACAGTGAATCGTCATCAATTTCAAGCTTTGCATCAGCAGCAATAAGTCCCTCTGGAGTTAAAACAAGTGGATTTATTTCTGCAATTGTAGCATCATATTTTTTAAATACATTAAATAGTTTCAATATAAATCCAGCCATCTGTGAAATCATATTATTTTCAATACCCATTTTTCTGGCTATTTCACGTGCTTGGTAAGGCATAAATTCGTCTAATGGATTAACATGATATTTAACTATTTTTTCAGGTGTTTTAGCTGCAACTTCTTCAATGTCAACGCCGCCTTCAGTACTTGCCATTATAAGTGGCATTTTAGCAGCTCTGTCCATAACTATGCTTAAATAAAATTCTGATTGAATATCGACTTTTTCTTCAACAAGAACTTTTTTAACGGTTTCTTCTTTTATGATAATGCCTATTAGTTCTTCTGTAACGGGGTCTGCTTCATCGGGAATTTCTGCAAATTTGATAC
>JAEYSH010000103.1 GCA_023434825.1 Methanobacteriota archaeon
ATCATGTGTTCCCACAATAACTTCATCTACAATACCTGCAAATATTCCATTTTCTACAACTCCAGGGATTGCATTAAGCTCTTTTTCTAAACTAGCAGGGTCATTAATTTTATCGAATTTAACATCAATAACAAAGTTACCATTATCAGTTATAACAGGCCCATCTTTTCTTTCTGCCATTCTTAAAGATGGAATTCCACTCATTGCTTCAACATGATCGCTAACAGTTCTACATGCTTGAGGAATCACTTCAAGAGGTACGGGGAAATCTCCAAGAGTTTCAACAAGTTTAGAATTATCAACAATAACAATAAATCTTTTTGCTGATTCATCAACAATTTTTTCAAGAGTATGGGCTGCACCACCGCCTTTAATCAAATTAAAATCATTGTCAACTTCATCTGCGCCGTCAACAGCAATATCTATGGAATGTTCATCTAAAGTAGTAATTTTAATCCCAGCATCCTTTGCCAGTAAAAATGATTGATAAGATGTTGGTATTCCTAATATATTGATATTTTCTTCTTTAATCCGCTGCCCTAACCTTTCAATTAAATAATGAGTTGTAGATCCAGTTCCAAGTCCGACCACATTTCCATTTTCGATTAATTCTGCTGCAGCATAACCTGCGATTTTTTTAAGTTCCATAAATAAACCTCTATAAGATATATATAATAATCATTAAAATTATGACTCCAAAGTAACCAAAGAAAGATTTAAACCTTTTACACATTTATTAGGTGATTTGCCATTATTTTTGACAATTTTACACTTATCACCCTCATACAAACCTTCAGGAAAACACAAATCCATCATCGTACATTCTTTATCACACTCTGGAAACTCAATTTGAATCATAGAACCTTCAAATGCTTTTTTAGAATCAATAAGTGCATTAATATCTGCTCTTTCTACTTCAACCACTTTAACCTTTCCACCTTCATGTATAGGGCATGGCTGCTCGGTTTCCTTCACATCAGTGATAATATACATCCTACCTTCTTCCAGTGAATCTATACATGTACTCTTAAACCTACATTTTTCACATTCAGAAGAAGGACCACAGTGTATAAATTTATGTCCTTTTATTGCTAGTGTCTCTCCAATGAGGGTAATCATTATCTTTCTCCAATTTTCCTATGTTTTATTCAATATTTCTATTTGTCCAATCATAATATAAAAGATGATTAAAAAAATCCATGATTTTTTAAAATATAAATTTAAATAACACCAGTATTAACAGCAATTTCTTCAGCAGCTTCCTTAGTAAGTCCCCTATCACCTAATATAGTATATCTCTCTTTTCTAATTGTATGAGCCATAGTTAAAGCATCAATAATATATTCTGCATCAATTCCCATCTCTTTTGCAGTAGTAGGTGCTTTAATAGTTTTTAAAGTATCCCTAATAAATTTCCAATCCCCACCATGAAGGTACATCATCATTATTGTCCCAACACCGCATTGTTCTCCATGTAAAGCTGGTTTAGGAGCGGTTATGTCTAAAGCATGACTAAATTTATGTTCAGAGCCGCTTGCAGGCCTGCTTGTTCCCGCAATACTTATAGCCATTCCACTGCTTACTAATCCTTTAACTACCATTGCAGCGCTTTCAATATGGCCTTCTTTTATAGCATCGGCAGATTCTAGAGTCATTTTTGCAGTCATAAGTGATAAAGCTGCAGCAGAATCGCTATAATATTCATTCAAAAGCCTATTCGCTAATTTCCAGTCTAATACTGCAGTATAGTTAGAAACTATATCACCACAACCTGCAGCGAGAAGTCTAAAAGGAGCTTTACTTATAATTTCTGTATCTGCAATTACCCCAATAGGAGCCTGAGCTTCAAGGGATACTGGCCCTTCTGAATTTTTTATAGAAGCTCTTGGAGAAGCTATCCCATCATGAGATGCTGCAGTAGGAACACTGATAAAGTGAATTCCATTTCTGGTAGATGCCAATTTAGCAGAATCAATTACTTTTCCACCTCCAACACCTAAAACCACTGAAACATCCCTGGCCATATCCTGAATTTGTAAAACATAATCTTCTGAAGCTTTATCAATGACAAGTGTTTCTACACTAAAATCAGCGTTTTGAAGACTTTCAATTGCCTTTTCTCCACCAATTTTCAGAGTATTAGGCCCAGTAACTACTAAAACTTTGCCTTCAAACATTAAATCCCTACAGATTTGGCCTGTTTCATTTATCACACCTTCCCCTGTATGAATTTCTCTTGGTAATTGAATTTTTCTAAAATCCATTTTATCGTCTTCCATTTCAATAATAATTTGTATACTATAATTAAATAATTTTTGATAAAAATTTTTAAATATGAACTAATTTAAAGTTATACAAAAATATTAAAATAAACATTATTCAAGATTATCTTAATCCCTTTTTAAACCCCTAAAATATTTTTATCTTATATACTTAATCTTAAATAATTAAAATGACAATTATTTAATAAATTACTTTATTATAAATTTAATTTCTCAATGTACTTTAGATTAATCAGGTGAATAAATGACAGATTTTAGCGAATGGTTCCATAATATCTTAGAAGAAGCAGAAATAATCGATATTAGATACCCAGTCAAAGGAATGCACGTATGGCAACCTCAGGGATTTAAAATCAGGAAATACATGTTAGATACTCTAAAAAATATCCTTGATGAAACCCACGAAGAGGTACTTTTCCCTTTATTAATTCCTGAAGACGAACTTGCAAAAGAAGCCATTCACGTTAAAGGATTTGAAGAAGAAGTTTACTGGGTTACCCACGGTGGACTCACAGAACTCAATAAAAAGCTTGCACTTCGACCTACAAGTGAAACAGCAATGTATCCAATGTTTGCATTATGGGTTAGATCCCACAGTGATTTACCATTCAGATATTATCAAATTGTAAACACATTCAGATACGAAACCAAGCATACAAGGCCACTTATAAGAGTTAGAGAAATCACTACATTTAAAGAAGCACATACTGTTCATGCTACTCGTGAAGAATGTGAAGAACAGGTGCAAACAGCTGTTAAAATATATAAAGAGTTCTTTGATACATTAGGAATTCCATATACTGTTAGTAAAAGGCCAGTATGGGATAAATTCCCTGGAGCAGAATATACTATGGCATTTGACACCATTCTTCCAGATGGAAAAACTCTTCAAATTGGAACAGTCCACAATTTAGGACAGACATTTGCAAAAACATTTGATATTACTTATGAAACTGCTGAAGGTGACCATGAATATGTATACCAAACATGTTATGGCGTATCAGACAGAGTTATAGCTTCAATTATAGGTATTCATGGAGATGAAAAGGGATTATGCCTACCTCCAGTTGTAGCTCCAAATCAAATTGTGATTATACCAATTATTTTCAAAAAGGGCGCTGAAGAAGTTATGGAATACTGTCGCGAAACAGCAAATATCTTAAAAAAAGCTGGTTTTAGAGTTCATTTTGATGATAGAGATATTAGAGCGGGTAAAAAATATTATGAATATGAAATGAGAGGTGTTCCTGTAAGAATGGAGATAGGACCTCGAGATATTCAAAACAAATCAGCAGTGGTATTTAGAAGAGATAAAATGGAAAAAGGAAATATATCTCTGGATTCTGATCTTGTTAATGAAATGAATTCATTAATTGATGATATCAGCCAGAATATGAAAGATAAAGCATGGAAATCCTTTAATGAACACATAAGATCTGCTAATTCTATAGAAGAAGCTTCTAATAATATAAAAGAGCATAAAGGCATAGTAACTTTCCAGTGGTGTGGAGACGAACAATGCGGGAAAGAACTGGAAGAAAAAGTTCAAGTAGACATATTAGGAATTCAAGATGAAAATGCAACTCCTGGAGAGTGCATTAACTGCGGAAAACCCGCTATATGCAATACCCTAATTGCAAAGACCTATTAAATGTTAATGTGTGAAATAAATGAATATAAGAGTTATAATCGTTGTATTAATAATAATAATATTTGCATTAGCTTCAACCATGTTAAACCTATCAGTTTCAGGGGTTTCAGATTTAAATGAAGTCTATAGCAGCGGTAACATTACAGTTATCCAGAAAACAGCTGCAGGAACTGTCCCTCATGAAATCGTAATTACTAATAATGAAAATACAGCTATAAATGCAAAACAAGGAACCGCTCTTGCAAGCAGTGTATCTGAGGATCTTATCATTGCTGAGGATAAACAAATTGGGGCAAATTCAGCAGAGACTGTGAAAGCATATGGTATTGAGCCATCTCAAAGAGCAGTTGTAAATACGAAGCTATTACCAGTAAACAATAGTTATAATGGAGTAAATAACGTTATTAATAACTCTAATCCTTATATTTCACAGCTTCAAATATGGTTAATTATGGCTGGCCCTAATTTTAACCCATATACTGGAGAACCTGTGGAAGTTGTTAATACAAAGAAAATTAGCTGGTCCGAATTTAGACAGAATATTGCAGATGCAAAAAACAACTTAATGAAAAAATTCAATGTAAGTGAAAGCGAAATCCAAAATCTAAAACAAAACGACGGTAATAATCAAAACTGGATTAGTGGAACTATTAGCTGGATAAAAAGTTCAACAGGAATACAATAAATATATGAAATCACATGATTTTTATAGAAAGCATAAATTATATTAGTAATTAATTTAAGGAGTTCTAATATGAAAAAAACCTTTGCAGTGATTCCGGTTTCACATTTTAGCAATGCAAAAACAAGATTATCTCCAAAATTAACAATTATTGAACGTGAGAATTTATTAAAAGCAATGCTGAAGGACGTAATCAGTGCTCTAGATGGAATAGTAGATAAAATAATTTTAGTAAGCTCTGATGAGGATGTACTGTACTATGCTGAAGACTTTAATGTAGAAACACTTAAAGAGATAGGGAATAAGGGCTTAAACAGCGGGTTAACCCAAGCAATTGAATATTCATCTAAATTTTGTGATAATGTCCTTATTGTCCCTTCAGATGTTCCATTACTTAAAAAACAGCACGTAAAAAAAATACTCTCTAAAGCGGAAGAATTTGATGTTATAATTGCACCTGCTAAAGGTGGAGGAACAAATGCACTTCTCTGCCCTGCAAATGATTTTTCTATGAAATTCGGGGATTACAGCTTTTTTAATCATATCAAAGAAGCAAAATTAAAAGGGCTAAGTTATAAAATTTTTGATTCATTCTATTTATCATTAGATGTAAATACAGCTGAAGACCTTGGTGAAATTATGCTACATGGGGACGGAACTAAAGCCAGGGAATATCTGATTAAATCAAAACTTAAAGTTAAATCAATTCATGGTTCTGAACGGTTAAATGTTAGCCGTGAGGTTTTTGTATGATTGCGATGACCATCGCAGGTTTCGACCCTTCAGGAGGCGCGGGAATACTGAATGATATTAAAACATTTTCTGCTTTTGGAATTTATGGCACCGCAGTAATAACAGCTCTCACAGCCCAAAATATAGATAGAGTAGCAGGAATACAGCCAGTTGAAACTAATTTTATAGAAAAACAAATAGATACTATCCTTGAAAAGGAAAAAATTCAATATGCAAAAACTGGAATGCTTTATTCTGATGCAATTATAAAATGCGTGTCTAAAAAGATTGAAGAACACCATTTAAAAGTTGTTGTTGATCCAGTAATGGTTGCAGGTTCCGGCGGATTTTTATCAAAAAAAGATATGGCTGAATCATTAAAAAAAAATCTTCTACCAATAGCTTATCTTACCACGCCTAACATACATGAAGCTTCGAAAATTTCAGGTATTTTTATAGAAACAATGGATGATGCTATTGAAGCAGCTTTAAAAATAGGAAAACTATGTAATGTCGTCGTTACTGGCGGGCATCTTGATGGAAACGATGTGCTATATGATGGTTCAATTAAAGTTATTGAAGGAGAATTAATTGAAAGTGAAAATATACACGGCAGTGGCTGTACATATTCATCAGCAATTGTAGCATCTCTTGTTAAAGGTGATAATTTCCTAAATGCTGTTCAAGAAGCAGGAAAGTTTACAAAAGAAAGTATTAGCAATGGTCTAAAGGGTACTTTAAATCAACTATATAAATGTCATTAATATCAATTAATAATAAACAAAAATTCAAAAGTGAATTTTTATTATGATAATTAAACTCAGGTGGTTATTGTGGTCTCAAATAAGGAAATTAGTGAGATGCTAGCAGCAAAAAGAGAAGGAAAACAACATAAACCGGAAAATATAAAAGAAAATCCAGTTAATGTCAAAAAATGTCCTGATTGTGGGACATTAAATAAAGAAAACGCCAAATTTTGCGTTGGATGCGGAAAAAGTTTTGAAGAAAAAGAAGTTGAAATAAAGCCTGAAGATATTAAAGAAAAAGAAACTAAAATCTGTCCATCTTGTAAATCAGAGATACCCAAGGATGCCAAATTTTGCGTTGTATGTGGAGAAACACAACCCTCTCTTGAAGAAGATAAAAAAATCGAAGAACCAGTAGAAAATGAGATTCTGGAAGAACCTGCTCAAGAAATTAACGAAAAAGATACAATAGAAGATGATACATTCAGCTTAGTTATCATGGAATTAGTTTTAGATGAAGATAGATTAAAAATAAGTAAAAATGCAGACATAGAAGGATTTGATGGTTCTTTAAATCTAAATTATGCAGATATTGAAAATATAGAATTCAATGAAGAATCAGAAATAAAAATTGATGCTCTAAATAAGAGCATAATAATAAAAAATCTTGATGTAAGTTCGGCTAATAAATTCACTAGCTTAGCAAAAGAAAAAATTGATTCAGCTAAACCTGATCCAGAATCAATAGATAAAATTAATAAAGCAAAAGAACTCCTGGATATTGGAGCCATAGATGAAGAAGAATATGAAAAAATTAAGAATAAAATTTTGAAAAAATAGATCTTTATTTAAAGTGCATATACTTCCTCTGAAGAGAGTATATTAACACCATTACTTTCTAAAGCATCTATTCCTGCATCTATATCTTCAGTTCGAAGAACAACAATTGCTTTTTTACCCTTTTTTTCTACAAATGCATATATATATTCCACATTTATATCTGCCTTATTTAGAATTTCAAGGATTTTATCCAGTCCTCCAGGCTCGTCATGAACTTCAACTGCAATAACGTCGTTTATTTTAACAACAAAATTTCCCTCTTTTAATGCAGACTTGGCCTTTTGAGGATCTTGAACTATAAGTCTTAATATCCCAAATTCTGCAGTATCTGCAACAGATAGAGCACGGATATTAATATCCTCATCTTTTAATATACTCAATGCTTTCTGAAGTCTTCCCTTTTTATTTTCCAAAAAAATGGATATTTGTTTTAATTTCATTTTGACACTCCTTAACTAACTAAAATCCCTTTTATCAATAACTCTAACTGCTTTTCCTTCACTTCTGGGGATAGATTGAGGCTCAACAAGAGTTACATTAACTCTTAAACCAATTTCACTGTGAATATAGTTTTCAATCATCCTTTTAGCTTGTTCTACATGTTTAACTTCATCAGAAAAGAGTTTTTCAGAGTTTTCAACGAGAACCTCAATTTCATCCAGATGCTCGGGTCTGGTTACTACAATTTGATAGTGAGGTTCAAGCCCTTCAATTTTAAGTAGTGCCTTCTCAATTTGAGATGGGAAAACAATAACTCCTCTAATTTTTAGCATGTCATCAGTACGGCCTGTAATTCTATCCATTTTAATAAGAGTCCTTCCGCAAGAACATGTGCCTTTTCTAAGTGCAGTTATATCTTTTGTCCTAAATCGGATGATTGGCATTCCTTCTCTAGTAAGCGTTGTAAGAACAAGCTCTCCTTTTTCTCCTTCTTTAAGAGTTTCAAGTGTATTCGAATCAATAATTTCTGGATAGAAATGATCATCAGAAATATGTAATCCGCCTTTATCTTTACATTCCATGGCCACTCCAGGACCAATAATTTCAGTTAAGCCATAAATATTTTGAGCATCAATATTGAGCTTTCTTTCAAGCGCTTCCCTCATTTCTTCAGTCCACATTTCTGCTCCAAATACACCCGCTTTTAATTTAATATCTTCTTTTTTAATTCCCTCATTTTCAGCAACTTCAGCTAAATAAAGTGCATATGAAGGAGTACAGGTTAAAATAGTTGTTCCGAAGTCCTGCATAAGTTCAAGTTGCCTCATGGTATTTCCAGCGGAAATTGGTACCACCGTTGCACCAATTTTCTGTGCGCCGTAATGTACTCCCATTCCACCAGTAAAAAGACCGTAACCATAAGCATTCTGTATATAATCCTTTCGTCCAGCGCCAGCCATTGCTAAAGCACGGGCCATTACTTCTCCCCATATATTAAGGTCATTTCGAGTATATCCAGATACAGTCGGTTTTCCAGTTGTTCCAGAAGAGGTATGAACTTCGACTATATCCTCTTCATGTACAGCAAACATTTGAAATGGATATGCTTCCCTTAAATCTGTTTTGGATGTGAAAGGAAGTTTTTCAATGTCTTTAAGTGTTTTAATATCTTCGGGTTTAATTCCTACTTCATCGAATCGTTTTTTGTAGTATGGAACGTTATCGTACGCTTGTTTTACGACTTTCTGTAATCTTTCAAGCTGTAATTTCTCTTTATCTGTCTGTGACATGCACTCTGCTTCTTTATTCCAGATCATCATTTTCCCTGCCTAGAGTGAGTTATTAAAAAACATAATCTATAAAAAGAAATCTAATTTATACACTAATAAATTTTATTATATACTTAAAAAATCTTTTAAAAAATAATTAATGCCCTAAAAAATTTAAAATAAAATTAAAAAAGAAACTTGAATTTATTTACAGTTCATCCAGTTTTCAAGTCTCTTATTAACCTCATCCCAGTTCACTATGTTCCAGAATGCTTCTACAAAGTCAGGTCTGACGTTCTTGTAGTCGAGGTAGTATGCATGTTCCCAAACATCCAGTACAAGAAGAGGAGTCCATCTTGGAACCAGATTCACATTGTGTTTTTCATACTGCAAAATAAATAATCTATCTGTACTTTTACACATTACAAGTACTGCCCAACCAGAGCCTTCAGTAGTTATTGCTGTTTGAGAAAACTCTTTTTTAAATCTTTCAAAGCTTCCAAAGTCTTTTTTAATGTATTCTGCAATTTTTCCAGTTGGTTCTCCACCGTTTTCACTTGCAGGACCCATATTCAACCAGAACAGATTATGGAGTTGATGCCCTCCAACATTAAATGATAATTCTTTTGCTTTAGCTTTTATATCAAAATCTGCTCCTTTTTCCCTTGATTCGTCAAATAGTTTTAATATACCATTTGCAGCATCAACATATGCCTGATGATGCTTATCATGGTGCAATGTCAATTGTTCTTCAGAAATATGTGGTTCTAATGCATTATATGCATAAGGTAATTTTGGTAGTTCATATAATTTTCCAGCCATATAAAATACCTCCTTAGATTAAATATTATTTGGTTTTAATAGTATTAATAAATTTCTAAAGGTTTTAATTAAATTTCTCTCCATTGGGATGTCTTATATTTTTTATACCAAGGTTTATGACATAACCACCAGTCCATGCAAAGATATTCCCCTTCATTTACTTTTTTCATCCTATCATTGATTGTATCAATATCTTGAGCCGGTGGAATTATCACATTACTTCCAAGAAGCCTGTTTTTTGGCCAGTTTGCAGGCATTGCTACTCCTTCATCTTCTGCAACCCTGAGACCTTCAACTGCTCTTACAATTTCTTCAACATTTCTTCCAAGTTCCTGTGGATAATAAATAATAGCTCTTATGACACCTTTAGGATCAACAATGAATACAGACCTTACAGTGTTAGATCCTTTTGCTGGATGAATCAATCCTAATTGATTAGCTATTTCACCAGTATCTGCAATTATTGGAAATTCAATTCTAACACCCAGATTTTCTCTAATCCATTCTACCCATTTAATATGTGAAAATACCTGATCAATACTGAGCCCAATTAATTCACAGTTTAATAATTTAAAATTAATGTAATTCCTTTGAAATTCTACAAATTCAGTGGTACAAACCGGCGTAAAATCAGCAGGATGACTGAATAAAACAAACCATTTACCTTTAAAAGATTTTGGAAGACTAATTATTCCTTGTGTAGTTTTAATGTCCTTAATTTTCGGGAATTTATCACCAATTAAAGGTATTCCTCCAGAACTGCCATCTTCATACTTTTTAGTTTTTCTAACTTCGTATACTTTCACTTTATTGCCCATTTAAAACCCTCATTTTAAAAATATTTATCCTTATTATTTTATTAACTTCATGATAAATATTTATTTCGTTAAATTGAGGAATTATAAGAAAAAATAGAAAAAATTAAAAGAAATATGAATTTTAGGAGCTAAATATCTGTTTTAATAGATAAAGCAATTAAATAAGAAAAAAATAAGTTATTTAATCGCTATTATTCCTTAGAAGCTGGTGGTGTATAAACTCTCTGACCTAATTCACTGTCTAACATGAATAAACCACTTTTAGAATCACCAGTAAGTTTAACTCTTTGTAGAACACCACTTGCAGATTCTTCTTCCTCTACCTGTTCAGCTACAAACCATTGCAGAAAATTACTTGTTGCGTGATCACTTTCTGATGCTGCAAGATCTACTAAGTCATTTATTAATCCAGTTACTTTTTGTTCATGCGCATATACATGTTCAAATACAGCTAATGGAGAATCCCATTCAATTTGAGGCTTTTCTATTGTATCTAAAGTTACTCTTTCCCCTCTTCTAACTATATAATCATAAAATTTCATTGCATGAGCTAATTCTTCTTGAGCTTGAGCTCTCATCCAGTTTGCAAATCCTGAAAGATCAATAGATTCAAAATAGGCCTCCATTGATAAATAAAGATATGAAGAATATAGCTCTGCATTTAATTGCGAATTCAAAGCTTTTAAAACATTTTCTTTTAACATATTTCCACCCATTAAATTAATTTCTGTTCTTTATGCCTTTTTATTATTTCATTAGCTAGTTCATCTATCTTACTAAAATCATCATCCTTTGGAAATCCTCTTACAATAACAGGTTCAATAATTTCGGCTCTTATATTAGTCAACATTCCCTTAAGCAATTCAACCGTTCTTCCGCCCCAACCATATGAGCCTATTATTGAAACGAACTTTAATTTAGGTCTTAAAGCGTTTGCAAGATACGCAGCATAAACTGCACTTGGATGAGGTCCTGTTAAAACTGTTGGAGTAGCAAGTACAAGTGTTGAAGCATCAACAAGGCTTAAAGCAAGTTCTCCCACATCAGAGGTAGTTAAATTAAATGGTTTGACTGTTATTCCTTTCATAATTAGCTTTTCTATCAGATAATCTACTATTTTCTTTGTACTGCCGTGCATTGAAACATAAGGTATTATAACCTCATTTTTAGTGTTATCTGATATCCAATCCATGTATGCATTCATTATAATTTCAGGATCACGATATATTGGGCCGTGGCTTGGTGCAATCATGTCAATTTGCAGTTCTTTAAGTTTTTCCATGTTTTTAGAGATAATTGTTCTAAACGGCATCATTATCTCTGCATAATACCTTTTTGCAGCTCGATAGGCAAGATGCTCATCTTTTACGAATAAATCACTTGTTGCCAGGTGTGCTCCAAAGAAATCACAGCTAAAAAGAATTTTATCTTCTTCAAGATAAGTTACCATAGTTTCAGGCCAGTGCACCCATGGAGCGTAAATGAATTTAAGTGTCTTATTTCCAAGTGATAATGTTTCTCCATCTTCTACTGTCTGAAATTTGTTATCAGGAATCAAAAGTAAATCTTTAAGAAGTTCTTTGCACTTAGAAGAGGTTAATACCTTTGCATCAGGATACATATTCAGTACTTCAGGTATCAATCCCGAGTGATCCTGTTCAGCGTGATTAGAAATAATATAATCTATATTTAAGTTAGTTTCTTTAATGTTTTTTAAAAATTCGTGTTTTTTAGCTGGATCAGCAGTATCTATTAAGGCAGTTTTTTCAGTTCCCTGCACAATATAAGAATTATAGCTAGTTCCGTCAGGAAGGGGGATTATTTCATCAAATAATCTCCGATCCCAATCAATTATCCCTGTAAAATAAATTCCATCTTTAATTTTTCTTGAAGCCATTTAATCCACTGGTTCAAATTGATCTTTTCCAACTCCACACATAGGACAGAGCCAGTCATCAGGTAAATCCTCAAATGAAGTACCTGCTTCAATACCAGACATTGGATCTCCTTCTTCAGGGTCATATACATAACCACATGCTATACATCTATATTTGTCCATATTTTTACCTCCAATTTAGAAATTTAGCATTTTTTTGTTTAAATTTTTATGAATTTGAGTTTTCCCGCGCCACATTTTGGACAACGCCATAGATCCGGTAAATCCTCAAAAGAAGTTTCAGGTTCTATTTTAGTCCTTTTATCTCCCTCTTCAGGGTTATATATGTATCCACAAACCTTACATTTGTATTTATCCATATTTAAAACCTCAATATATCTGTCGCTAACATAGTTAGACACTTGAAGACTTATTTAATATCTTCATCTAATATTGGGTTTTATTAATATAAATTAATTGCTATTTTATCTGTCCTTTAACCGGAATCTTATTTTACCAGCGCCACAGCTTGGACAACGGAATAAGTCAGGTAAATTATCAAAAGAAGTTCCAGGATTTACCCCTTTACGAGATTCTCCCTTCTCAGGGTCATATACATATCCACAAATGCCGCAATAATACCTATCTGCCATAAAATCACCCTATAACCTTTTTATATGCTTTAATATTTATTAATTTTATTTTGTATTTTAGTATTAATAAATCTTGATAATTCATATAAATAACTAAATAAAAATCATATTTAAAATTCTAATTTAACCATAATAAGAAAAAAAATTAGTATGGTCTTTCCCAGGGTTCTATATCCCCTTTAATAACTTTAAAAACAGGATTAACTTCTAAAGATTTAATTTTATTTAATTTATTATAGCAAATAACATCTCTTTCTTTAAGTTTCCGCTTTAAATGTTTCAATTCATAAGCTATTTGACCTTCAGTCACTTCAATTTTATTTTCAGTGAAAGAATCTCCAAATTTTTCCCTATTAAAATTATAATTTCGCATTATAGATTCATTATAAACATTTAAAAGGTAAGTATCAATAAAAAGAACAGGATTTTCCTGAATTTTAAATCTATCAAGTTGTGGATGGTTAATGTAACCCTTTCTAATACCTAAAAGGGCATTTCTAGCCATAATTCCTTCTCTCCAAAGTCCACAAAGGCCTTTTACATCAAGATATTTCGGATGGATACTCCACAACCTCATATTCTTTACCTCAAATAAAGTCTTATTTCGATTGGGGATTACAAAATAAAAAATTTTGTAAAAATGAAATTTTAGACTAAATGAGTTAATTACTTTCTTTTTTTGATGAATCTAAATATTTCATTCTAAATACGTTGAATAAAACCACACAAGCTAAAACACCGAGACGTACATAGATATCCAGTGGAGCAAATAGTAAAAATAACAGCAAAATTACTCCAACGATACCATGGACAGCCCAATTTTTCCAATCAGATAAATAAGCCTTTATTCCACTTAATAAGCGTTTCATATATTTTTTTCTCCCATATATCAATTTTTGATATATCTAAATATGATATACTTATATAAATAATTTCTTATTTGACTTAATTATTTAACCAGTAAAACTGGTGTTTCTACTGATTTTAAAACGTTTTCAGCTACACTGCCTAGCAATAATTTTTCCAATCCTTTTTTGCTGTGAGTCCCAATTACAACCAGATCTGGCTTCATTCGCCTGATAATTGTTACCAGATCTTTAGCGGGGTTACCAACTACCATTATTTCATCAACAGTAACGCCTTCTTTTTTGGCTTTCAAACTTAGATCCTTCAAGATCCCCTTTCCTTCATTTTCAAGAACTTCATATGGATAAATCAATTTGTCGTCTATTACATAAGCAGCTGTAATTCGGGCATCATATTTAGTTGCTATTTCAATAGCAACGTCTTCAGCTCTCTTTGCAAATTCAGAACCATCAGTAGGAACCAGTATTGTCTTAAACATTTGTTCACATCCTTATAATAAAAATAATTTAATCAACTTTCTTTAAATGGTCACCCACAACGAAATTAACCCCACCTAAATGTAAAACAGGTTTTAAATTCTCTACATCAAGAAGACCATCTATTAAAGCATTTTCCTGAACTTCAACGTATAAAGATTCTCCAACAATTATATCATGATCACCTGCTTTTTTGATCCATTGAACCTTACATTCAATAGATGCAATACATTCAGCGATTTTTGGTGGAGAAACTGTTTTAGATGGAATTTGGGTTAAACCAGCTTTTTCAATTTCATTTACATCTTCTGGAAACTTTTCTGCAGTTATCCATAATTCATTCAATGTATCAACATTCGGAATATTTATTACAAATTCGCCAGTTTCCTGAATATTTTTATAAGTATGATGGGAAGTAACAGATGCAAAAGCAATTAAAGGCGGATCAATTGATACAGGCATTGTAAAAGAAAAAGGAGCTGCATTTATATCTCCTTTTTTATTTTCAGTTGTTACAATTATTGTTGGGCGTGGAGCAAGTATTCTATAAGCATTTTTATTGTCAATTTCTTCAAAAACCATGGATTATCCTCACATTTATTTCTGAATATTAATATGTGAAAACAATGATTTAATTATTTTGAATCAAATATCCAGCTTTACACTGCTTGAGGAATTCATCACTTACTGTTTGAGGATTACCATCATCAGTAATCTTCCCATCATCCATTAGTAAAACCCTGGTTGTAACTTCCTTAACAAAGTCCATATGATGGCTTACCATTAAAATAGTAGTTCCAAATTCTTTATTAATACGTTTAAGAGAATTAGAAACCATTCTTAATGTAATTGGATCGAGATCACCAAAAGGCTCATCAAGTATTAGAATTTCAGGCTTTGATGTTAAAACTAAAGCAAGTGTAGCCCTAACTTTTTGTCCACCAGATAATTCGAAAGATTTTCTATCCAGTATTTCCATTGGTAAATCAAGTGCCTTAAAAACAGGTTCTGCATATTTTTTAACTTCAGTATCGGGAAATTTAGGGAATAATTTATCCAGTATGGAAGATGTTAGACCAATTTTTTCAAGTTGAACCTTAGCTTCAGTTTCTGGTAGATCAGTGAGTTGATATAAAATATCCAGTATTTTATCACTTATCCCCAACTCTTCAGCTTTTTTACGTGCATTTGCAAGAACATTTTCGTTTTTAACTCCTAATCTAGAAGCTAATTGGTCTTTTATTGTAGCATAATGAGTTAATGAAAATTCCTGATGCATGAACCCCATTTTCCTTCTTATTTGCATCCTTTCAAGACCAAGATCCTGCATATTAATCCAGTTACCATTTAATTTGAAAAGAACGTCACCGGATTCTGGATAATCAAGACCTGCGATCATACGAAGTAAAACAGTTTTTCCAGCGCCACTTGGCCCTATTAAAGATACAATTTCTCCTTTTTTGACTTCAAAACTAATATTTTCAATATCAAGCGTATTTCCACCTTTAATTAGGAAAAATCTTTTAGAAACGTCTTCAACTTTTATTAGGGATTCACCAATATTTTCTGGTGCTGCTAATGGTTCTTCAGGTTCCATATCTTTTTTAAATTCAGGAATAATTTTTTCTGGGGTTCCTTCATCAATAATTTCACCATTTTCCATTAAAATTACTCTATCTGCAAGATATTTATGAACTTCAGGTAAGTGAGATACAAGAACTACAGTAACGCCGAATTCTTTATTAATGTTTTTTATAGCATCTAAAATTTCCTGTTTAGTTTTTGGACATGACATTGTAGCAGGTTCATCTAATAACAGCACTTTAGGCCTTTTTGCCAATTGTCTTGCCATTATAAGTCTTTGTTTTTCACCGCCGCTAAGTACTGGCGCATAATGGTCTGCTTTATGATCAAGGCCTACAACTTTTAGTATTTCCCGTGCCTGCTCTCCAAATTCTTCTTGTGCTTCATCAAATGCCTGTAATGATTCATCGCCATATTTAGCACCAGATAATTTACGTATTACATTTTGAAGGCTTGTTTCTCCCCACAAACCAAAAGATCTTTGAAGATGAATGGCTGTTGCTTTTTTTAGTTTTGTAAAATAATAAGGAGTTGAATCTGAGTTTACTTCAATATCATCAAGAATTATTTCCCCTTCATCAAATTGTTCAACACCTCTAAGTATTCTAAGTAGAGTGCTTTTTCCAGAACCACTCATTCCTATTATTCCCAGAATTTCACCATCGTTAACCTTAAGGTTAATATCCCTAAGAGCTTCAATCTTTTCTCCATTTTCAATCTGGAAAGTTTTTGATAAGTTTTTAACTTCTATCATCTAATATCACCGTATAAAAATATAAATACTATCTAAAAATAATTCAAAGCCCACAAGCAAATATTTGTATTATTTTGTCTAATAGGTCTTTAAATTATACCTAAACTCAGCTTATTTAAACTATCAAAATATGACCTTAAATAAATGTAATATTAGTAAGGTTTTAGTATTATAATAGCTTTTCCATATGATTTTTTATTTTAAATAAGATAGTAAGTAATACTTTTATTCAAAAAAATAGTAAATTATTTAAGTTCCATGGTTCAAAAAAGAGTATATAAAAAATCTGTTAAAGGCCAAAATCAAGAAAGTAACCTCTAATTTAGATTATTATGTGTTTTAAATTTTATTTTTACTTTTATTATTTACATAAATGATTCTGTTATCTAATTATCAGGTAACATAGATGGAGGTGAAATTATGGTAAGGGTTAGCCCTGCACAGGTTGAAAAATTTATTAAAGGAATCAAATTCCCTGCAAGCAAGCAGCAATTAATAGAACAGGCTGAAGGTAATAATGCTAACGATGATGTCTTAAATATTCTAGAAAATGTACCAGATAAACAATTTAATTCTCCAGTAGATATTAGCAAAGCTATTGGAAAAATGAAATAATTCTAAGTTTATTTGAGGTATCCAAAAACTGGATGCCTCCTAAATAAAAAAATCATTTTATAACAAACATTGCATTTTTATAGCGAAATTTATTTTCCATAAATGATTTCAATTAGTAGGACATGAAAATTTATTATTTCTAAAAAATAAACAATTAAATAAGAATAATGTAATTATTTCCAAAATAACGCTACTTCTATAAAATAAAACAAATATAAATAAAATATTGAGTTTAATAGTATATTAAAGTACAAAATAATTTACAGGTGATATGTTTGAGAGGATTACTTGTAGGAAGAATGCAGCCAGTTCATGAAGGACATCTCCAGGTAATTAAAAGCATTCTTGAAGAAGTAGAAGAAGTTATAATTGGAATTGGAAGTGCTCAACTAAGCCACACTTTAAAAGACCCATTTACTGCTGGTGAAAGGGTAATGATGCTCACAAAGGCTTTAAGTGAAAATGGTATTGATGCTTCAAAATATTATATTATACCCATTCAGGATGTTGCCTGCAATTCCATATGGGTAGCGCATACTAAAATGCTTACACCTCCCTTTGAATATGTTTATTCTGGTAATCCTTTAGTACAGCGCCTTTTTATTGAAGCGGGCTATAAAGTAACACAACCTCCACTATTTAACAGAGGAATTTATTCAGGAACAGAAGTTAGAAGAAGAATGCTTGTAAATGATGATTGGCGATCACTTGTTCCAAAATCAGTAGCAGATGTTATTACAGAAATAGATGGAGTATCAAGGATTAAACACTTATCAAAAAAGGAAGGTCCACTTTAGGGGTGATATAATGCAAAATGTTAAGATCATTAAAAAAGATGAAGAATTTGTAACAATTTCTGACCTTATAACAGCAGTTAAAAAAAATCCCCATATTGATAGATGCGGAGCAATATTCACGTTTGAAGGAATAGTTAGAGGAGAAGAAGGAGATATTAAAGTCAAACAATTAAATCTAACCACTCCAGATATCGATAAAACAGAAGAAGAGCTAAAAGAAATCGTGAAAGAAGTAACTGAAAAATATGGCGTGACAGAAATTGCGGCAGTTCATTATATCGGTGAATTTTATACAGGAGACTCTCTTTTACTTGTTGTTGTAGCTGGTGGTCATAGGGGAGAAACAAGAGATGCGTTAAAAGAAACAATTGAACGTATCAAATTCAATCTTGACTTTAAAAAAGAAGAATTTACCCAAAAGGGAACAAATATTATAATGTCGGGCGGATAATAATATAATATAAGTATTATTGCTAAGTAGAGGGATATTTTTGAAACTGATACGGGATAGCGTACATGGAAATTTGTATCTGGATGAATTTGAATTAAAAGTGGTAGATACACCTCAAATGCAGCGTTTAAGGCGTGTTAAACAGCTTGGATTCACTTATCTTGTTTATCCTGGTGCAAATCATTCCCGTTTTGAGCATTCAATTGGAACCCTTCATATCGCGTCCCAGATGGCAGATAATGTAGAATTAAATAAAGAAGAAAAAGAAATGGTTCGTTTGGCAGCATTGCTGCATGATGTTGGTCATGGGCCTTTTTCGCATGTATCTGAAGGCGTTTTGGATTCATCCCATGAATATCTAACTTCCAGAGTAATTAAAGAAAGCAGAATTTTTGATATTTTATCTGAAAAATATGATCCCACTGATATAATAGACATGATTAATGGTAGAGGGACACTAGGTCAAATAATTAGTGGGGAACTGGATGCTGACAGAATGGACTTTCTTTTAAGAGATTCACATTATACTGGCGTAGCTTATGGAATGATTGATACAGGTAGACTTATCCATTCACTTAAACTTGAGGATAATCTGATAATTGAAGCTAAAGGGCTTCAAGCAGCAGAATCAGCATTAATAGCCAGATATTTAATGTATCCAAGTGTATATCAACACCATACCACCCGTATAATTAATTCCATGTTTAGAAGATGCATGAAGTGGCTCTTTGAAGAAGATATAGTTGATCCTAAAATGATTTACCAATTTGATGACTCTGATATTATTTCAATTGCAAGGGCTCAAAAAGGTAGAATTAAAGATATTATCACCCGTTTAGATAACAGGGATTTATTTAAAAGAGTTTTTTCAATTAAATTAAGTGATCTTGAAGAACCAAAGGATGTTTTTAAGATAACTGAAGAAAAAATTAAAAAAATTGAGCTTGAAATTGCTGAAGACCTTGGAAGTCCATCAGACTACACAATTATTGATATTCCAGAATATCCCTTTTTTAATGAAATGCGTACATTAATATCTGTTGGAAACGAATGTGTGAAATTAAATGAAATATCAAGCCTTGTAAGTGCTCTTAAAAATGTTAGGTTTAATTATGCTGATATCTGCATCTATGTCCCTGAAGAATATGCAGATAAAGCTTCGAAATTCCCATTTGAAAATTATCTTGAGCTAACAATGCAAAAAAATATTAAAGAATGGTTTTAAACCTGATTAACTATAATAACACTTTTTAGACTGAATTACAAGATAAATAGTTTATTAAAATCATTAGAGTTAATAACAAATAAAAAATAATTATGTGATTAATATGATAGTTGTTGCAATTACCGGTGCAAGTGGAGTTATTTATGGAGTTAAACTCCTGGAAGAATTAAAAAAATTAAATGAAGATACAGCTCTTCTTATAACAGATCCAGCTAAAATAATTCTTAAATATGAATTAAACATGGATGAAGAAGAAATAGATAAATTAGCGAGCTTTATTTATGATCCAAAAGATTTAACTGCTTCAATTAACAGTGGATCATTCAGATTTGACTCTATGGTTATTGTACCGTGTACTATGAAGACCATTTCAGCAATAGCAACAGGTTATGCAAGTAACTCGATTACCAGAGCTGCTGATGTAACATTAAAGGAAAGAAGGAAGTTAGTGGTTGTACCTCGTGAAACACCGCTTAGATCAGTACATCTTGAAAATATGCTGAAAATAAGCAAAGAAGGAGGAATAATTCTCCCTGCAATGCCGGGATTTTATCATAACCCTGAAAATATTGATGATTTATGCAACTTTGTTGTTGGAAAAATATTAGATGTACTTGAAATAGATAACAATCTCTTTAAACGCTGGCATAATGATAAACCCTGATTTTAATAAACTACATTAAATAAATGATTAAAATGATTCCTGATAACGAATTTATAACAATTAAAGGCATTCCAGGCCCTACAAAAGAAGAAATAAGGTGCCTTGTAATGTGTAAATCCAGTGTTTCATCTGAAGATACAGTAGTTGACATTGGATGTGGTACTGGAGGACTAACTGTAGAATTTGCAAAAAGATCCAAGAAGGTTTATGCAGTTGATAAAAATAAAATGGCATTGACATTAACCCTTAAAAATCTTGAAAAACAAGGATTAGAAAATAAAGTTGAACTTATCGCAGATGATGGTTTTGAAGCCCTAAAAAATATTGATAATATAGATATTTTAATGATTGGAGGAAGTGGAGGCAATTTATCTTCAATCCTAAAAGAAGGATTTAAAAAGCTAAATAATGGAGGTAGAATTTTAGTATCTTCCATATTACTTGAAACTCCTGTTGAAGCAATTAAAACTTTAAATGAACTTAAAATGGATCCCGAAGTGATAAATGTTTCTGTATCAAAGGGTAGAATGATTAATAGAGGAACCATGATGCTTTCAAATAATCCTATAACTATTATAACTGCAAAAAAAGAAATGTGATAAAATGAATTTAGTTAATAATAAAATTAGCTGGCGATTTAGACTTGGAATAATCCTTATTCTATTATCTGCTATATTATACTCTTTAAATTACGCTATTTTCCAAAATGCCCATGATCTTGGTTTTTATATCCTTATTGACATGGCATATATACCCCTTGAAGTTTTATTTGTTATATTAATTGTAGAATGGGCAATAAGCGAAAGGGAAAAACAAACGTTACTTCAAAAGCTGAACATGGTAATAGGATCCTTTTTCAGTGAAGTAGGAACCGATTTACTCCGGGGAATTTCTAATTTTGATCCTGATACAGAAAGAATTAGAAAAAAACTAATAATTAATGATGACTGGAAGGAAGAGGATTTTTCTAATGCGGTTAAAATAATTAATGATTTTGATTACACTCTCGACATTGGAAAAGATAATCCTGATTCTTTAATTTATCTTGAAGAACTAAAATCCTTCTTGATTCAAAAAAGAAATTTTATGTTACGTTTACTTGACAATCCAAACCTTCTAGAACATGACACATTTACAGATCTTTTATGGGCAGTTTTTCATGTATCAGAAGAACTTCAAAATAGAGATAACCTTTATAATCTTCCGAATGTAGATTATCAGCATCTTGCAGGTGATGTTGAAAGAGCTTATAGCCTTATAATCGGTGAATGGTTGCAGTATATGGAGCATTTAAAGAAAAATTATCCTTATCTCTTTTCACTTGCCATAAGGACCAATCCATTTGATCCTGATACAGAAAGAATTAGAAAAAAACTAA
>JAEYSH010000228.1 GCA_023434825.1 Methanobacteriota archaeon
ATAATTACCAGTTCATCTATAAGATTACTTAGCTCTACAAATCAAGGCGAAATAGAGAGAGTTTTAGTTGAATCAAATGAAGGAAAAGCTTTATTTTTACATCTTGGAAATGTTCATTTTATTTTACTTATGGAAGTATCTGCAAATGTTGGATTTGTAATGGTTTCAGCAAAAAGAGCTGCTTTAAAAATAATAGAACTTACAAAAGATATTGCATTTGAAGAACCAGTTGAAGAAGAAGTTGTCACTATAGCTCAAGATGCACCAAAATCAGAAATAGATAAGATCATTGAATCATCTGAAATAGAGCCTCAAGAAATTGAAGAAGTTGTTGAAGAAATCGCAGAAAATGAAGGAATAGTTGAAGCATTCGATAAAGTTGTAGGGTCTGAAAAATTAGAAGAAATAATGGAATCACCGGAGTTCGAATCAATGGATCCTGATGAAGCCAAAAATAAGCTTTCAGAAATCTTGGAAACTCAAACAGAGCAAGAAGTTATTGTTGAACCAGAAATAGAAGTAGAAACTGAAGAAATTCCACCTATAATTGAAGAAGAAGTTGAAGCAGAAATTGAAATCGAAGAACCTTCCAGCGAACCTGAAGCTCCAGAAGAAATTATTGAAGAAATAAAGGAGCCAGAAAGTAAAATTCCGGTTATTAGACCTCCAATATCATTCCCTAAACTACCTGATGATGTCCAGATACCAGAAATACCAGAAGAGAGAGCGGATTTAGTTTTAGATATTTATGAATCCATATTTTTAGCCATGTCTATTGGGGCAAGCAAAATTATGGGTGTATCTCCTGCAAGAGGCCTTATTAAAAGATTTTTACCAGTACAGGATTGCAACACAATCCTTAAAGATGTAGATGTAAAAAGCAATTCTACCATTGATTTTGATAAAATAAGGGAAAATATTGAAAGTATAGCAATTGATGAAAGAGAAAAGACCCTTATAACTGATTTCAGCAAAATTATTGGCATTATAACAGAAAATTATGGTAAAGTAATGGGATACGGAGCTTTTAGAGGAATAGTGCGTGCAGAATTTAAAGTTATCAATAACGCTTATGGGAAAACAATGGACGAGCTTGGAATAAAAGACAAAATACATCCTGAATTAAAAGAATTATTTTAATAAATATATTATACTAATTTTAACATACACAAATTGTGTTAATATTCATTAATAAATCAGTTTAATTCCTTAAAATATGATTTTTCATTAATAAACTATTTTTAATCTTTAAGGAGATCATTATCAAACAATAAATTTTATATCTATTTTAAACAAACCCATATTGCGGGAAAAAATCTGCTAATGATTTATTTTATTATATTCATAAATGATTAAATTTAATTTGGTGATTAAATGAACGGACCATGGGTTGAAAAATACAGACCAGGTAATTTAAACGAAGTTGTAGGTCAAGATCATATTGTAGGGCGGCTGAAAAAATACGTTGAAGAAAAAAGCATGCCTAATTTAATGTTTACTGGCCCTGCTGGCGTAGGTAAAACAACAACTGCTATTGCACTTGCAAAATCAATTTTAGGTGAATACTGGAGGCAAAATTTTCTGGAATTAAATGCTTCAGATGCTAGAGGGATAGATACTGTAAGGACAAATATCAAAAATTTCTGCCGTTTAAAGGCGGTTGGTGCTCCATTCAGGATTGTATTCCTTGATGAAGTGGATAACATGACTAAAGATGCTCAGCATGCGCTTAGAAGAGAAATGGAAATGTATACTAAAACTGCATCTTTTGTTCTATCCTGTAATTATTCCTCAAAAATTATTGATCCTATTCAATCAAGATGTGCAATTTTCCGATTTGCACCGGTTAAAGGAAATAAAATTATAGAAAGGCTTGAATTAATAGCAGAAGCTGAAAATCTTAACATCTCAAGAAGTGCCATAGAAAGTATTGTTTATTTTGCTGAAGGGGACTTAAGGAAAGCTATAAACATACTCCAAGCATCAGCATCCACAACTGATGAAATTACAGATGAAAGCATCCACGAAATTGTATCTAAAGCAAAACCACAAGATGTAAGAAAAATTGTAAGAATGGCGTTGAATGGAGACTTTTTAGGTGCCAGAGACCTTTTAAGAGAAGTCATGGTCATTCAGGGTACAAGTGGAGAAGATATGATAACTCAGATTTACCAGGAAGTATCAAGAATGTCCATGGAAAATCTAATAGAAGACGATGCTTATGTAGATATTATTCAGAGCATAGGTGAATACGATTTCAGGATTAGAGAAGGCTCAAATCCAAGAATACAGCTTGAAGCACTTCTTACTAAATTTTTATTAAAAGCTAAGGCAGAATAGACACGTTATAAAGATTTCAATTTAAAAGGCAGATTAAATGTTGTGGACAGAAAAATACAGACCTAAAAACTATGATGAAGTTTTAGGGAATTTAAAGGCCAAAAAAGAGATCATGCAATGGATCGAAGAATGGAAAGCAGGCAATCCTCAAAAATGTCTTCTTCTTATAGGGCCAC
Source organism: Methanobacteriota archaeon (assembly GCA_023434825.1). Taxonomy (GTDB): domain Archaea; phylum Methanobacteriota; class Methanobacteria; order Methanobacteriales; family Methanobacteriaceae; genus Methanobacterium_D. The sequence continues at coordinate 2,517 of JAEYSH010000228.1, forward strand.
CAGGAACAGGTAAAACCACATTCGCCAGTTTAATAGCTAATGAATTTGACGATTCTATAGAGCTTAATGCCAGTGACAAAAGGTCTTATGATGCCATTATGAGTACTGTAGGTGAAGCATCAGCCTCAAGAACGCTTTTTGGATCCGGATTAAAGCTAATAATACTCGATGAAGTTGATGGTCTCCATGGAAATGAAGACAGGGGCGGATCAAGGGCAATAAATAAAATAATCAAAGATATGGTGCAGCCAGTTATAATGATGGCTAATGATCCTTACAGTAATAGAATTAAAAGCTTTAAGACAAAATGTCAGGTTATTAATCTCCGTAAAATTCATACAAATTCAATTGTATCTCTTTTAAAGAAAATATGCGTCAAAGAAAGAGTAGAATTTGAAGAACATGTCTTAAGGGAGCTTGCAAAAAGATCAAGGGGAGATTTAAGGTCTGCAATTAATGATCTTGAAATAATAGCCAGTGGTGAAGAAAAGATAACATCTAAAGACCTTGAAATTGTTGCTCAAAAAGATGAAAGGGCCACCACTTTTGATGCTGTAAGAACCATCTTAAAAAGCAAAAATCCAACGCGGATTAAAGGATCTCTGCGCCAGATAGAATCTGATCCATCTCTTTTACTGGAACTGGTTATAGAAAATATTCCACGTGAATATGAAAAGAAAGAAGAAATAGAAAAAGCGTATGAAATGGCTTCAGAAGCAGATCTTTACCTTGGAAGAGCATTTTCAACACGTGCTTATACCTACTGGAAATATGCCTACGACTTTATGAGCCTAGGGGTTGCACTTTCTAAGGATGAGACCTACAAAAAGTTTGCACGATATTCAAATTCTTCTGTTTATACTATGCTTTCAAAGAGCAGGGGCAAACGAGATTTACAGGATAGAGTTGCAGGTAAAATAGCTGAAAAACTCCATACATCTAAAAAAGTTGCAAAATCACAATTTCCATATTTTGAAATCATGTTTCAGGATAATGAAATTGCATATAACATGATGACCTACTTTGGACTTGAAGATGATGAAGTTAAGCTCTTTAGATCAAGAAAAATAAAAATACCTAAAAAAGTTCAAGCAAAAAAAGTAAAAACAGATCCTAAACCCGTGAAAAAAACATCAAAAGCTAAAAAAGAAAGAAATAAAACAATTGAAAAAAATAAAACAACTAAAAAGAAAGTGGAAAAAAAAGAGACTTCTGAAAACTTACCAAAAAAAGAAGAATCTGAAAATAAAGGAACTCAAACTTCTCTTTTTAGTTTTAAGTAATCTTAAAATCAAGAATTATAAAAAATCCAGCAAATGAAGGATATTAAGTCGATCTAAGTCTTTCGTTTTTTCAATGTAATATTTTCTTTTTAGAAAACCTATATCATAGTTTTCCATAAGTTCATTGAAATCTTTATTTTTTAATTCTTTATTTTGTTTCTTTTCTTCTAATTCTAATATACATAATTTAAGAGTCTCTTCAGGATTTTCAAGTTCATTAATTTTATTTACTAATTGACTAGATGACTCTTTAGTTTCAATACCCTGAAAATAAAAATTTTTTGCCTGCCTATCTTGATGTATTGTTTTATATACCAAAATAAGCTGTTCTTGAAGCATTTCAATATCATTTTTAGTTAATCTCATTAGTTTCACCCAAATATGCATTTAATGTAACTAATTTCAATATGACCATTTTTATTTTATTAAATTTTAATATTTTAATTATAATTATCTTAAATTAATAAAAATTATTTTTATTATTAATTTTTCTAAAAGTATCTATATTTTAATTCAATTTATCATAATTCTAATTGAGCACTCAATAAAAAGATTCCAAACTTAAAAATTAAATAGATAAGTTTAAAAAGTTTCTATCTTCAATTATTAATCGTGTACTATTATAGTTTAAACTATTATAGTAAACTTAAAGGAGGCGAAAAAGTGGTCTTAGGAATTAATGATCCATGGGTTTGGAGTGCTTACATCTTAACTATTTTAAGTATGCTTTTATGTGTAGTTTATGGAATCATAAACTGGAATAAGGGCGGAGAAGACGAAGAAGAGCAAGTTAAAGAAGAAATGGAATGGCATAAAAAAGAAAAGACGATGGAAGAGGAAGAATTAGGATTATGGGATGAAGAAGGATAGGTTGTGAATTATATGGATAATATAGTCATTTTAAGTATTGTAACTTTAATATACCTTTTATTAGTAGGTTATGTCGGTTACGTGGCATGGAAAAGGACCAAAAGTGCCGATGATTACATGGTCGCTGGAAGGGAAACCCATCCATTCATCATGGCTTTAAGTTATGGAGCCACGTTTATCAGTACCGCAGCTATTGTAGGTTTTGGTGGAACTGCCGGAGTCTATGGAATGGGTCTATTGTGGCTAACAGTTTTAAACATTTTAGTAGGTATTTTTATAGCATTTGTATTGTTTGGAAAACGTACAAGGAAAATGGGACACAATTTGAGTGCTCTAACTTTTCCAGAATTTTTATCAAGGCGTTTTAACAGTAAATTCATTCAATATTTTAGTGGTGCTGTAATATTTTTAGGAATGCCTTTATATGCATCTGTAGTTTTAATTGGAATGGCAAGATTTGTAGAAACAACATTGCAGGTAGATTATACATTCGCCTTAATTGCTATGGCAATTATTGTTGCTGTTTACGTCATTTTCGGTGGTATAAGAGGCGTAATGTATACTGATGCAATGCAAGGGACAATTATGTTCTTTGGAATGGTAATCTTATTGGGGGCAATATACTGGTTTACTGGAGGCATAACTGCAGGTAACGAAGCTTTAACAAATTTAATTAATGTTGTTCCAGCAAATGCTACGGCAGCAGCAACTGCTACAGGATTTACAGGTTGGACATCGATGCCTGCGTTTGGAAGTCCATTCTGGTGGACATTAGTGAGTACATTGATTCTGGGTGTAGGAATAGGGGCATTATCCCAGCCTCAACTTACAGTCAGGTTCATGACTGTTAAATCTAATAGAGAATTAAACAGAGCTGTTTTAATTGGTGGAATATTCATCTTTATGATGACCGGTACTGCATTTATTGTAGGTGCACTATCAAACGTTTACTTCTTTGATACAGTGGGAAAAATAGCAATGCAAGTTGCTGGAGGTAATGCAGATAAAATAATTCCTGCATTTATCACTGCAGCAATGCCAGTATGGTTTGCATATCTCTTTATGATTACTTTGCTTTCAGCAGCAATGTCCACTCTTTCAGCTCAATTCCACGTACAGGGAACAGCTTTAGGTAGAGATATATACGAAACTTTAACAGGAACCAAAGGCCAATCATCAGTTTTAATTGCAAGAGCTGGTATCGTAATTGCAGTTATAATAGCTGTTGTACTGGGACTTGTTTTACCCGCAAACATAATAGCTGTTGGAACTTCCATATGGTTCAGTATAACTGCTGCAGCGTTCCTTTCAATGTATGCATTTGCGCTGTTCTGGAAACGTTCAACAAAAGCAGGAGTTATTACAGGTCTCGTTGTAGGAACTTTAATAAGCATATTCTGGCTTGTATTTGAATATAAAAAGTCAGCAGAAGCTCTAGGTATCTGTAAAGCTCTTACTGGTCAGGTGGTCTTAATACCTTCAATGCCATGGCCTACAGTTGATTCAATAGTAATTGCACTTCCAATTGCATTTATTTTAACTGTAGTGGTAAGTTTATTAACTCAACCACAGCCAAAAGAACAGCTGAATAAAATCTTTAGAGGAGTCTAATCGCTCGAAATCTTTGATTTCGGCGCCCCAAACACAATTGTTTGAGGGCCTCTAATTTTTTACATTTTTTAAATTGACTATCTAATTCTAACGTTTATAAACTCGGCGTGAAAACTGTGGACAGGTTACAGGATATTTCTTTTTAGATTGCTGGTTAATTTTATCTACTATCTCAATTTCAATATCTTCGTTATTATCTGCAGAAATTGTAAACAATTCATTTGTGAAATTAGCATTTAAAACTTCTTTTCCAAGACCCATTTCTATTTCTAAATGTTCAAAATCTCCTATATCCTCTTGAATATCAGAAATTAGTTTAGGAGATAATTTAAGTAATTTTGATGATGATTTTGTGTATTTATGCTTTGGAGTAATTAGTTTCCTGATGTAGAAAGGTGCACATCCTTCAGTGGAAGTTAACTTACGAGCAGTCCAATAAATGCATAGGAGAAAATTTTTTTCAAACTCACTATCCCTATTTATTTTCACTGTTTGCATTAAAAACCTCCTATTTTTTATTTAATACCAGATTAATTTAAAAATGAACTGCTAATGATATATCAAACAAAATGCATTTATAGTACCCATAAACCAAAAAATAATTTTTTCATTACATTATTCTGTATTTAATTGTATTTAAACGCCGAGAAAATAAATTAAAAAAAGAATATTAAGTATTTAATTTAATGTTATTGCACACTAACTAAATGAATGAAAAAAGTGAACTTATATTACTAATTTTATCTATTTTTATTCACCTGATGATTTAATTTTTCAAATTTAATCATACATTCTAAAGAATTAAAAAAATAATAAAGATAATTTAAATTCCAATTATTTTCTCTTAAGCTCAGCTTCAATTCTTTCAACCTGTTGACTATTATAAAGTTGTTTAGCTTTGCTCATAATTGCATTTTCATTCACATCAAATTTCTTTTGAAGTAATGCATCTGTAAT
>JAEYSH010000011.1 GCA_023434825.1 Methanobacteriota archaeon
TTTTAGAGCTTTTATTTCTTCATTTCTTTTTATAAAAGTAATATAAATAGTAAAAAATTTATTAAATAATAAATAAATATCTATTTAATGACCCGTGCTGAAGATACTTTAAGAGGAATTATTACAATAATTGCAGGTATTTTTGTAATTGCAATATTATTTACAAAGAATTACATACCCTCCGAATCAATAGGGATTGGAATAGCTTTTTTAGGAATATGGATGCTTATTTTAAGCTATGATATAAAGAGTTATAATAAAATAGAAAGTATAATCTATTTCATCTTTTTTTTAGTCTCCATCATCACAGGAATTATTATTTACTACAATATAGCTTTAATTAATCTTGACTTGTCAACATGGATTTATATTACAGGAATATTAGTAATAATCAGCGCATTAATCGCCATAACAGGTAAAGAAACTATAGAAAAAGGAACGGGCATTACAGGAATAATAATAGGAATTATTTTTTTAATTATGAATTATTACTCATTTAATCTATTTTATTTAGCAATTATTCTTGGAATCTGGTTAATAATAATTGGAATAGTCCAATTTTTTATTTCATATGATAAAGAGTATAGAAGCGGATTTTACAGGATATTTTAGACTTAAATATACTTAAACTTTAAAAAAGAGTAGATTTTATGGATAAAGAGAATATTTCTAATCAATTTGAAATATTTGACAAAATGCTGGAAGGAGTATCATTATATAAACTGATATTTAATGATAAAGGCCAGGTTATTGATGGTATTCTTGAATACATGAATTCTGCAAACATTGAATATTTAGGAATTAATAAAAAATCAATTGGTAAAAAAGGGGCAGAAATGTTTACTTCGGATTTTACTAATCCCCACATTAAAGCAATAAATAAATATTTACACGATGGCAAGTTCCAGAGTTTTGAGATTTATTATCCTCTAACTGACAAATATTTCCTTGTATCCGGCTTTGATTTAAGTACTGATTATTTTGCAATTCTAAGAACAGATATTACAGAACAAAAAGAAGCAGAAAAAACCATAAGAGAGAGCGAAGAAAAGTATCAAAGTTTATTTAATGATAACCATGCAGCAATGCTTATTATTGATCCCAATACGGGAGACATTGTAGATTCTAACATTGCAGCTAGCCATTTTTATGGCTATAGCAAAGAAAAACTATTGAAAATGAAAATTTCAGATATAAATATACTTTCAGAAAAAGAAATTTTTGAAGAAATGCAGAAAGCAAGATTAGAAGAAAAAAATTATTTTACTTTTAAACATCGTTTGGTAAACGGTGAAATCCGTGATGTAAACACATATAGCGGCCCAATAGTTTTAAATGGCCATAAATTTCTTTATTCGATCATCCATGACGTTACAAATGAAAAAAAAATAGAAAAAGCTCTTAAACAAAGTGAAAAAAACCTTGCAAGGGCTCAAGCACTAACGCATGTTGGCAACTGGATACTGGATCTGGATACAAAAATTGCAGAAGGTAGTGATGAATATTTTCGAATTCTTGGTATATCGAGACCAGAAAAATACACATTTAACCAATTTAATGAAAGAGTTCATGGAGATGATCGGAAAATGCGTAATGAACTTGTTTCTGAAGCTTTAAAAAAGGATAAATATCCTGATATTGATTTCAGGATAATAAGACCTGATGGTGAAATTCGTTATGTCCATGCTGAAGGAGAATTTGAGGTTGAAAATGGTAAACGCATGCTTTTCGGGACATTGCAAGATATTACAGAACGTAAAAAATTAGAAGATGAATTAAGATCAGCACGGGATCATTTAGAAGAACAGGTAGAAGAACGTACTGTAGAATTAGAAGAAGCGTATGAATCAATTAAAGAAAGTGAAGAACGTCTTATAGAAGCTCAAAGAATTGCTCATCTTGGTAACTGGGATTGGAATATCGAAAAAGATAAATTATATTGGAGTGATGAGATCTATCGTATTTTTGGCTTTGCGCCACAAGAATTTGGCGCAAATTATAATGCATTTATGGGCGGAGTTCATCCAGATGATAGAAATTTCGTTAATAAGGCTGTTAATGATGCTTTAAACAATATTAAACCCTACAACATTGATCATAGAGTATTGCACCCAGATGGTTCAGAAAGAATAGTTCATGAACAAGGAGAAGTAACATTTGATGAAGATAATAATCCAATTAGAATGATTGGTACTGTTCAAGATTTAACTGAGCAAAGAATAGCTGAACAACAAATTCGTAGATTAGCAAGTATTGTTGAATCATCAAACGATGGAATATTTAGTATAAATTTAAATCATGATATTAAAAGTTGGAATAGGGGAGCAGAAAAAATATATGGCTATAAATCTTCTGAAATTATAGGAATGCCTATTTCTATTTTAATGAGTCCAGAAGAATGGAAAAAAGTTTCCAAGCTTATAGATAAAGTTAAAAAAGGAAAAACAGTGACTAACTATGAGGGTATACGGTTAAGAAAAGATAAATCTCAATTCAATGCTTCTGTTACATTATCTCCAATTAAGGATCTTAGTAGAGAGATTACTGGAATTTCAATAATTGCAAGAGATATTACAGAAAATAAAAAAGCAGAGGAGAATTTGAAACGAAGCGAAACTATTCTTCAAGAGGCAACAAGATTATCCAGTGTTGGAGCCTATGAATGGGACATCAAAAATGATGAATTCATTTTTTCATCTGAATGGCAACGAATTCATGGAATAAAACAGAATAACCTTCCCTCAAAAGAATTAATAAAAATTTCATATCCTGAAGATGCTGAAAGAGTTCAAAAAGCATTGAATGAATCATTAGAAGGTAAAAAGCCATATAATATTGAGTATCGCATAATTAATCAATCTAGTGGTGAAATAAAGTATATACATGCGTTAGGGACAATTATAAAAGATGATCAGGACAATCCCGCTAAAATGTATGGTGTTGCTCATGATATAACAGAATCTAAGCTTGCAGCTATTGAACGTGAAAAATTAATAGATGAATTAAGGCGTTCAAATGACGAATTACAACAATTTGCTTTTATAACAAGCCATGATTTACAAGAACCACTCCGTACAATGGGAAGTTATGCAGGATTACTTAAAAGACGTTATGGAGGCCAACTTGGCCCTGATGCTGATGAATTCATTGATTATATGGTGGCTGGAGCTACCAGAATGAGGCAGATGATTATTGGTTTACTTGATTATGCACGTGTTGGAAGCCATGGCAAAGAATTTAAGACTTTTAATGCTGAAAAATCACTTAAAATAGCTTTAATCAATTTAGAATGCTCAATAAAAGAGAACAATGCTCAAATAACCTACGATACTCTCCCTGAAATTTATGGTGATGAAGATCAAATCTCCAAAGTATTCTTGAACCTTATCAGTAATGCTATTAAATTTAAAAATCCCCATGAACCTCCAAAAATCCATATTTCAGCCAAAAAAGGTGAAAATGAATATATCTTTTCTGTATCTGATAACAGCATCGGAATGGAGCAAGAATATACCGATAAAATATTTGAAATATTCAAAAGACTCCATGCCATTGGTGAATATGAAGGGGCAGGAATAGGATTGGCAATTGTTAAAAGGATTATTGACAGACATAATGGTCGAGTTTGGGCTAAATCAAAAATAGGCAAAGGATCTACCTTCTATTTTACAATGCCAATTGAAAATGAAAAAAATATTTGATTTTAATTTCTCATTTTTTCAAAATTAATTAATGTAAAAATTTTCACAAATACTATAAAAAGTACAATATACTATTAGAATTATGGAAACATTAACTCCGGAAATCAGAGATATACTCTCTGATTGCTATCCTAAAATCAAAAAGCTTAATCCTGCTCAATATGCAGTTTTAGATTCAGGATTACTTGAAAATGACACTAACTATATCATAACTATCCCAACAGCGAGTGGTAAAACACTTTTAGGATTAATAGCCGCATTAAATACTATATTAAAGGGCGGTAAAGTTGTATATGCAGCACCCCTTATTTCCATTCAAAATGAAAAGCTTGCAGAGTTTAAAAAGCTTGAAAAATTTGGCATCAAAGTTGGAAAACATCCTCGATCCGCTGATTTGTCAGTTATGGTCTTTGAATCATTTGATGCAATAACCAGATTTTCATGGAACACGCTAAGAGAAATTGATCTAATTATAATTGATGAATTTCACATGATTGGTGAATACTCAAGGGGTCCGACAATTGAGTGTGCAATAACAAGATCAAAAATAATCAATCCTTCCCTCAGAATAATAGCACTTTCAGCCACACTAAAGAATATGGAGGAGCTTTCAAGCTGGTTAAATGCAGAAGTTGTGGAGCATGATTACAGGCCAGTTCCACTCTATAAAGATGTGCTCATAACTGAAGAATTTGAATTAAAAAACAAAAATGACATGGTATTGAAAATTCTTAATGAATCCATTGAAGATTCCTCTCAAATCCTTGTTTTTGTATCTACCAGAAGATTTACAGAAGCACTGGCTAACTATATTTCTGGAAAGGTAAAAAGAAAGATTCCAAGGGATAAAAAAATTGTTTTTAGACAGGTAGCAGAAAGAATACTTGATGTACCCAGAAAAAGAGGCTCCAGACCAACTTCAATCTGTTTAAAACTTGCAGAATGTATTGAAAATGGTATTGCATTTCACCATGCCGGCCTTTTTGATAAACAACGCCAAATAATTGAAGAAGAATTCCGTGAAGGAAATCTTCTAATGATTACTGCAACTCCAAGCTTAATGTATGGAGTTAACCTACCTTCAAAAAACGTTTTAATAAGAGATTACACGCGCTGGACCTCACAAGGCCCTCAAACAATCCCTGTATTTGATTATGAGCAAATGTCAGGTCGTGCAGGCCGTCCAGGTTATGATACTGAAGGATATTCCTATTTAATTGCTAAATCAATGGAAGAAGGATACAATTTAAAAGATCATTATGTTTATGGGGAAATAGAAGTAACAAGCTCCAAACTAATAGAAAATAAAGATGCTGTTTACAGACAGATAATAGCTCAAGTAGCATCTTCACTTGCAAAAACACCGCAAGATATTCTTGAATTTTTCGGTGAAACATTTTACGGCCATCAAATGTCTAGCAATGATTTTTTCGGTGCTCTTTCAGTAGATACAATACAATATGAAATAAACAATGCTCTGGAATTTCTTGTACATAACGGAATTATCCAGCTAACACCAGAAGGACTTAAAACTACTGATTTTGGTAATTTAATTGCAAGGAGTAATTATACAGTTGAAACAGCAGTCAGGCTTAAAGAATATGCAAAACAGGACCAGTTAAACATTTATCAACTTATATATGAAGTTTCAAGAACTCCAGATATGCCTAAAATTTCATTTAAAAGTAGGAAAAGTAAAGATGCAGTTATGGATAAATTAAATGAGTCTGGAATCTTTGCATGTGATATTGGAAATGATGAAGCCACTGCAGCAGCTCTTTTAGAATGGATCAATGAGAAAAGTGAATATGGAATCGAAAATGCTTTCAATGTTTACGCTGCAAGTACAAGAAGGGCCGCATATGAAGCTTCAAGAATGGTAAAGTTCTTTAAAGAAATATGTGTTGTAATGAACATTTATTCATTCTCCGATGACCTTGATAAATTATCTGCACGTCTTTATTATGGAGTGAAGGATGAACTTATTCCACTTGTTGTTAGTATTAAACGTCTGGGGCGAAAACGTGCCCGTGCACTTGTAGATGCCTTTGGTGTGGATTTAAAATTTGTTTCCAAGGATGAATTGATTAAAATTGAAGGTATTGGACCAAAAACAGCAGAATCAATCCTTAAAAAATTTGGGAAAGATGAATTCGCCAAATTCAAACCATAGATTCAATTCGTGAGTTTAAATGACTGAAAACTTAACAAATATTCATTTAGATCAAAAAATAAGTAAAAAAGAATTATTGAAGATGTTGAAGAATGAATCAGACGATATTCATATCTTTGATATCATGACATCTTATGTCCAGCTTGTAGAAGATGGAAAATATGTCCAATCGGAGTATAAAAAAGAATATCTTGAGGCGTACATAAAGGGCTTTTTAATGAGAGTTAAAGAGATAAGGGATGATAAATCTGACTATAATGGTTTTGTAGATAAAGAAGAGCTTCAAGAAGCCCTCAAAATCTTAGATTTTGTGGCATCGAAATCAGAGATTTCGAATGCATTAAATATCTTAAAAAATCAGGAAGAAATGGTAGAAAAAGAAAGATCATTAGAATCTAATTTTTTTAGAATTTATGAAGTTGTATCTCTTTACACCACTTTTATTTTAGAAGAACCAATCCATATCGTTGGAACACTTTTTCCCGGAGGTTTTAGAGTTAAAATTGAAGGGAATACTTATTATTGCCCTGTAAAAGAAAACCAAAAAGATAATCCAGGAGCAGTTTGTGGATTCTGTATTGCTGAACAGGATGAAGAGATATAACACTTTTTGAGGTTAACTATGGTCGATAAAATTGAAGATCTTGATTTTTCAAAAGAAATTTCCAAAATGGAACTTTTAAACGTTTTAAAGAAAGAAGCTTCCAGAATTCACATGCATGATATAATGCTTGCTTCAGCTTATATCCAGGAAGATGCTAAATACATGCAAGCGGGTTATAGAGAAGATTTTGTGCAAACATTTACAAAAGCATTCATAAACCGTTTTAAAGATATACGAGAAGATAAAAATATCTACGAAGGAGATATAGATAATAAAAAGCTTAAAGAGTTTTTAAAAGTACTGGAAAAACAGATTGAAGACTCAAAAATTAAGCAAGAACTTTATTTCTTACGTTTAGCTAAAATAGTTTCTATTTATACTACATTTATTATAGAAGCATCTATACATCCCGTTGGAACTTCATTTCCAGGAGGATTTAAGGTTAAATTTGAAAATAATGTTTATTTATGTCCAGTTAAGGAAAAACAAATTGATACACACGGAGCATTGTGTAGATTTTGTGTTTCAAAACAATTGTAATTTGTCCGGTATTTCGGCATTTTTGACATACAAAATACCTAAATATTTAATAAGTTTTTTATCAATTCAAGATTGAAAAACCCTTAAAAATAAATTATATTTTTTCAATTATACAAAAAACAATTACTTTAATAGATTAATACAAGCTCATGATAGACATTAATTTTAAAAAGAAAAAAATCAAAGGGATTTAATATTTAAGTTGTTACCCTCTCCCCATAATCATCATAGATCATTCCATCTTTTGCTCCAATGTATATATCATCCCAACCTGCTTCAGTGCCAGAATAAGTAATGTAATGATCATATGTCTCTACACAATATAAAGGTACACCATTAATGGTTACTAAATCAACAGATTTAATTTCTGTAGTATCCATTGAATCCCTGTCAGTAAGAAACTCAATTGCTTTTTGTTTAGCTGCTGCTTTACCTATATAATTTGTTTTCTGACTATTAACTGGTGAATTATTTGTTTTTTGACCGGAATTATCTGAACTAGTTTGCACAGACTGATTTACATTAGAATTATTTTGAGCACTAGCTATATTAGAATTCTTTTCAAGTAACATTCCAATAGTTAATCCAAATCCACATATAAGGATTATACAAACAACTATTAAGATTTTAACTGTCTTTTCCAAACCTTCACCTTCTATTAAATTACCAATATTCTGATATTTTAACTAGATTTTACTTTTAATTTAGATATTAACCTCTAGGATTAACCTTTCCGGTTATAGCATCTATTTCTATATAACCTGCATCATATGGTTGAGAATAGCCACTTTTCCATTTTAAATCAACATGATAAAATGGATGACCAGTCCTTCCCTGATACATTTCTATTCCACTTAAGAAGTCTACATTTCCTGTTGCTACTTGACCATCTTTGGATACATATTTATTTGCAATAGCTATAGCTTTAGATGTACCTATAAGTTTATTTTGGTTTGATTGTGTACTTGTAGCATTATTATTAACATCTGATTTTGTATTTGTGTTATTAGTTGCATTCACTGTTAAAGTGGTGTTATTTGTTGTATTTAACGATGGATTAGCGCTATCTTTGTTCCCAATTAAGATTCCAAGAGTTAAACTAAGTATAGCTACTAAAATTACACATGTAATTAAAAGTATTTTGACGTTTTTTTCCATTTTAATCACTAATTATCCTTAAACGAATTTTAATTATTTTTCAAGATCATTAATAGTAATCCCATACAGTTACAGAATAACTTTGTATATCTGTCGGAACTATTTGAATTGCATATGTTCCTGCCCCTTGGGAAACTGGAATAACACTTTCTTTTTTATTTGGGTTTTCATTAGGACTCCAAGATAAGGAACCTGAACCGACTATATTGTTCCCATTAGAAACGGTTACATCTAGATAATTATTATTAAACGTAATCATAGGAACTGCAGACATTGTGACCTTGAATTGACTTCCTCGAATTGAAAATGCATAATTAGATCCACTAGTTTCAGTATACGTAACTACTTCATGCCATGTTGGTTGATATTGTTGAGTAGTAGGTGTTTGTTGTGCTGCACTTGTTGTTACTTGAGAAGCGGTATTTGTAGAAGGTTGAGTCACTAACATTCCTACGGCTACACTTATTCCTACAACCAAAATTATACAGACTACTATGAGTGCTTTTAAAGAGGTACTCATCCCATTACTTCTATTTCCATCAATTCTGGAAACATTACGACTATGTATATCTCTTTTTAGATTTTCACCACATTTTTCACAATATTTAGCATCTTCGTCATTATACGACCCACATTTTGGACAATAAACCATAAATTGCCTCCTAATTATTAAATTTTATATTATCAACTGCATAAATGAAATTCTTCGCATAGCCCTTTGTAGTTTCAAAAGGATCATAAAGATAAGTTTCATAAACTATTGAAGGTATCCCTGCTTTAATTAAAGGAATTGTAACGTATTTAGGACTAGTTTGTGATTTAGGATTGTAATAAACTAAATCCGAAAATTTTTTCAATATTTTATTTGCAAATACTTTAGAATTTTGATCTTCTGAAGGTGCAAAAACAAATCTTATTTCTTTTTCATTACCTCTATTGGAATGTATATCAATTGCTAAAGCATAATTTTGACTAATAATATTTGGAACTACAAATTGATTAGCTAATAACTGTCCATTCATTCTACCTTTATCATAATCGGCAGCATCCTTTGTAACATTGATTTTATAAATATAATAACAATAATTCAAGGATTTATCATTGCTTTTGATTGTTTCATAGATCGCCTTGTGTGAATTCGATTCTAAAGGATGCACACCTGTAATAATAGCAATTTTAGTTGGAGAATTTATGTTACCATAAGGACCTTCAACTGTTACTTTCCCCAATTCATTTGATCCTAATAATTTCTCATTAGTATTCAGTTTTAGATTGGATGTAGAGGAATTTGCGGCAAAAATATTATTAACTGGATTTTTATTCGAAAATAAATAAAAAGAAAATACAGTAGAAACTATAAAAACTAATCCCAATGTAGTTACTACTATAATTTTAGTTTTCTTTTCCATTCATATACCTCATGGCACATTAATTGATTGTGGAAGTTGTCCTGTATTTTTGTATTCAGTTAAAGCTTTCATAAATGCTTTTAATGTTAGATCAGGCGATAAATCAGGTGATCCGGAGTATACTATTCCAGTATGGTTTGGGGATCTGCCATTAGAATCCATCCATTTGTAAGTCCTATCAGCCATATCAACATATTCAGATTTAGATAAAGGAGCACTACTAAGATCTCCATATGGTGCATCAGCACTTGAATATGATTTTATAGGAATATAACCTCCTTCACCATTGTTAATCATAACAACAGCCCTTGCTAATATGTATAGGCATTGAGTCTTATCCAGAGTTACTCCTTGATATTGAATACTTTCGATATTCCCATTCGATTTGGATATTTCTGCAGCTAAATTAGGAGCTTCTGAAACAGGAAAGCCAGTAGATGTAGAAATTTGAGTAGTAGCTACTGCTGTATTGTTATTTACTGATCCAGTACCTTTTAGAATAAAACCTACAGATATTCCAATTCCAGCAACTAGAATTATACAAATTACAATTAAGATCAATGTATTTGTGCTTAATCCTTTACTTTCTACTTCTTTTAGGGATTTTCCACATTTTTCACAGTATTTAGCGTCTACATCATTATTATGTTGGCATTTTGGACATTTCATTTAATTCCTCATTTAATTAGCTTTTTAATGAATACTCCAAACCATCCCCCAGCCATTCCAAATAATATAATCAAAAATGGCAATAAGATTAGCTCTAATATTGGTAGAGGATTGCTAGTTGTATTTGATAGGTAAGAATTTGATGTTGTTGAAGGATACGATGATCCACCAAATGAACTAAATGCACTGGATATTGCACTCACTATTGCTGCAGCAGCTACCATTAATACACTAATTACAAACCCTAGATTAACTAAAGAAATTATACTAAGAAGTCCTCCGTTTGCCAGTCCTTCAGAATAAGTTCTTGATCCGAGGATACTTGCTATAAACCCTCCAATGAAGACCATAGGTAATAAAATTAGATACGCAAACTCTATTATGTTCAAAGTTCCTGAAGTTACAAGACCAACGAATAATGGAGATAAAACTAATACTATAAGTGAAATTACAAGTCCGATGAATACGGCTAAAATGTTTATTTTCCCGTTTAGTCTATGGATTAAGTTCTGATTATTATCTTTTAGTGTATAACCACAATTCTTGCAAAATTCAGCTTCATTTCTATTTTGAGAACCACAATTTGGACAAAAAGTAGATTTACTAAAATTACTTACTGATTTTCTGTTTATAACTGAATTATAGATATTTCCTGTATTGATTTTATTCAAATTATCTTTATTTTCAAGATTTTCAGATTTTTTCAAAGTACCGCCACATTCACATTTATCAAAATCTTCAGATGATTCACCATCTTTAAGATGATAATAGCCCCCACAGTTTTCACAAGTTAAATATCCCATTAACTCATCCCCCATAGATTTTTGTTAATTAGAGAGTTTATTCTACATTATTTCAATGTTTATGGACATAATTGTGGAAATATTAATATAA
>JAEYSH010000038.1 GCA_023434825.1 Methanobacteriota archaeon
GACTAATACCTAATAAAGCAATAATGAATCCAAGATACATCGGATTTCGGCTGTATTTGAATAATCCACTATCAATTAATTTATCAGGTTCATCAAATGTATTTATATTTGTTCCAGCTTTTTGGAATTGATTACTTCCTTTTCTTGAAATAATAAGCCCTATAACTAAAAATATAACTCCAATTAAAGTATATGGATATCTTAAAATAGCTACTGGCACAATAAAGTTCAAAATAACTGCTAATACCACACAAATTATAAATAGTGTTGGGGGAAGTAGCTTTTTTCGTAATATAATAGCAAGTTTCATTTCATATCTCCATTTGTAAATTATTTAATTTTTTAACTAAATGGTTAGTTAAACCAGGAAATATATAAATTTTTCCAATTTGAGGAAGTGACTTTATTTATAATGGGAACTCATAAAAGCATCTAAAAAATAATCTAAAGCTTTATCTTGGTCACAGTTGAAATAATTGCACCATTTCTCTTCATAAGCAATAAATGTAAGAATAGGTATAAACCCCGTGAAAAATTCGTCCATTAAAATTTTTTCTCTTTCGGATTTATCTATTTGTTCAAAATTAACAATTTCAGTTCCAATAGCAATTTCGGCACATTTAAACAGAAAATCATCGCGATTTTCCTTAAATGATTCCATTAAAAGTAAAAGAATAACATTTTTCCTTTCTTTTAGATACAATAACTCTTTTTTTATTTTTTCCCTCGTATCCACATTATTCTCTTTAAATTCAACTTTTAGATGTTCAATAAGATCTTCTTGAACGTTTTCAAAGATAGAGATTATAATATCTTCTTTACTGTCAAAATAATAATATATAAGTGCTTTATTTACATTAGCTTCCTTAGCAATGCTATCAACGCTAGTACCATCAAAACCATTCTTAGAAAATAGCTCTTCAGCAACTTTAAGTATTCTATTTTTTGAGCTTTCTTTGGGCATGTATATTACTAACTATTTAGTTAATATAAAAAATTTTGTTAAAATTAAAAATTAATTGTAATAAACGTAATTTAAAAAAAAACTTATTTTGTGCACATTTTAACTATGTTTTGAACTGCTTTGGTTTTAACAAGAATAGATACTTTTTCTCCCTCATTTAAAATCATGTCATCACGAGGAATAGTAATTTCACCGTTTTTGTAGACAGCGACAATAATATAATCATCAGTAGGGCTTATATCTCCCACTCTTTTACCAATGACTTTTTTATTTTTCACGGTGATGTCCAGTATCTCCGCATCTCCCTTTCCAATAACAATCAAGTCTGCAACCTTTGGTCTTGTAATAATTTTTTCAAGGTACCCTGCTGCTGTAAGCTCTGGGCTTATAACATCATCTATACCTACTTTTTTGAATGCTTCTTCGTGATCAGGGTTACTGAGCCTTGCAATGACCTTTTTAATGTCAAATTGCTTTACAAGTATACATGAAAGAAGATTTGCCTCATCATTACCTGTTGCAGCCACAAAAACATCTGCATCAGCCACATTAGCCTCTTCCAAAGTTTTTGTATCTGTACCATTTCCACAAATAACTAATGCGTCCAGTTCGGCTGCCGCATTACCACATAAATTATCATCATTTTCTATAAGAGTTACATCGTGTCCTCTACTAACTAAATTAGATGCAAGATTTAATCCAACTCTTCCTGCGCCCATTATAACTATATACACCTTTACACCTTCATAAAATTAAATTAGACATTTTAATTTGATTAAGCATAATTATTTAAAGTTACTCAATTATTATTTGAAATATAAACTATTGACTTTCAAATATTTCTCATCATAGTATAAAAGGTTTCCCAAAATCCCAACTTTCTTATTTATCAGATATTTATTTAATTATGCTTATTGCAGCACGTATAAGTACAAGAACCGGTATAATTTCCAGCCTTCCAATCCACATATTGAATATCATTAAAATTTGAGGTATTTGAGGCATGGTTGGAGATACTATGCCCATTGAAAGTCCAACACATCCCTGAACTGAACTTATTTCAAATAAAGCATTTAAAGCATCATACCCATACTGCACTAGAACTATCCATGTGATAAATATAAAAGTAAAGTAAATAGCTATAAAAGAACCTGCTTCTTTTAGTTCTGTTTCTTTTACCTGTTTTCCAGAAATTCTTTTAGGTATAACTGATCCTTCAGGAGATAAAATTCTCAGTATTTCCCAATATATACTTTTTAAAACTGTTATAACTCTTATGAGCTTTATTGCCCCTACAGTGGAACCTGCAGCCCCTCCAAGAAGCATTAAGCCTATAATCATTATTTTTGCGTATTGTGACCATTCTACCATAATACTTGTTGGTTGAATACTGAAACCAGTTGTTGTAATTGCGGATACTGAGCTAAATACAGCATCCATAGATGTAAGATTTGTATTAATGATTATCAGTACAGAAAAAACGAAAGTGAATAAAATTAATGCTTGAAACTGAATATCTCGAATTAAAAATTTAATGTTTCCTTTTAAAACCCTATAATGCACAAGGAAACTTGTTGCACCGAGTATCATGATAATCATAGCCACAATATCGATCATATAACTGTTATATGCTGCTATACTATTATTTTTAACAGACATACCGCCCGTTGCTATGGCTGTCATTGTTTGATTTATCGAGTCAAAAATAGGCATTCCCACAATTATGAATAAAATAATTCCTGCTGCAGTGTAAATTAAATATATCCACCATATAGTTTTTACTGTATTAGCAATACTGGGTCTTATCCTTTCTTCACGTGCTTCAGATTTATATAATCTTGCTGCAGCAGTTCCAGGACGTATTAAAATCCCAATAACTACAATAACAACTCCAAGTCCTCCAATCCATTGCTCAATACTTCTTAAAAATAAAATCGATTTTGGAAGGGATTCAACATCAGGAAAAATTGTCATTCCAGTTCCAGTCCAAGCAGACATACTTTCATAATATGCATTTAAAAAGCTTATATGGGTTGCTTGGGTTAATATTAAACCTCCAATAAGTGCTGCCCAAAGCCATGCTATTGCTGCAATCATCATCCCATGTTTGAGTCGAATATTATGGCTTTGACCTTCAAAAATTCTTCTAAATCCAAGTCCTATTAATATAGAAAACACTGAGGGGAGGAAAAATGAAATATAATTAGTTTCACCATAAATTAAAGCGACTAAAATAGGTATTAAAGTTACAACTCCAATACCCACCATTATTAAACCTAGCTGCTCGCCTATAATATAAAGATCACGTTTTCTAAACTGGCCAATCATTGATATCGTTTTTAATAATGTTCAACAATGCTTATAAATTTAATTGTTAATACAACAAAAGGATAATATCTTCATTTTAAAGTATTGAAGAGAAATTAAACAATAAACAACAAATTATGTCCCATTTATTAAAAATATGAAATTTTGAAAATAAATTAAATAGGTTAAAAACCTATTTTCCAACAATTATTCCTCTGATTTAATGAAATCCTTTAATTCACGAATTGTTGACATGAATTGGGCCGGGAATATTATGGTTGAATTTTTCTCGCTTGCAATTTCATTTAAAACCTGTAAATTCCTTAATTGAAGCGCTACAGGATGTGCTTCTATTACATCTGCTGCTTCTCCAAGTTTTGCTGCAGACAAAAATTCACCTTCTGAAGCGATGATTTTTGCTCTTTTATCCCTTTCAGCTTCTGCTTGCCTTGCCATTGCCCTTTGCATAGTTTCAGGAAGCTTAATATCCTTAATCTCCACAGCAGTGATTTGAACTCCCCATGGTTCGCTGTGTTTATCAATTATTTCCTTAATTTTTTCATTTATCCGTGTGGTTGAAGATAAAACCTCATCTAAAAGGAATTGGCCTATTACATTTCTCATGGTAGTCTGTGCAATCTGATTAACTGCCCTGTTGTAATTTTCAATAGCTACAACCGCATTGTATGCATCAGTCACTTTAAAATATGCAACAGCAGCAACATCTATTGAAACGTTATCTTGAGTAATTATGTTCTGTGATGGGATTGGCATTGTCACAATTCTATAAGAGACTTTAACCATCCTATCAACTACAGGTATAATAAGACGTAAACCTGGTTCTTTTACCCCAATAACTCTTCCAACTCTAAATACAACTCCTTTCTCATATTGGTTTACTATACGTATTGAAAGTCCTAAAATAATTAGAACTATAATTCCAACAATAATAAGAGATATCCAGTCCATTTATTAACCTCCATATAAAATTCAGTTTTACAAATTTTATTAAAGGTATTATGTGTATACTGCCTATTAAATATGAAGTTAATTTATTAAAAAAACGGATGATTAGGCTTGTTTTTAGTTAATATTAGCCCACATAAAATTAAGGTTCAATAGTTTACTGAATTAATAAAAAAAATTTTATTCAAGTATGAATTAAAATAATAGAAAATAGAGTTAATAGTCTTAAATAAATTGTAAATGTTTTTATAATGAAGAAAATTTATATTATTCTTGAATTTAGGCAAAAATAAAGTCAATTTCAGTTAATAAAAGACTTCTAATTTATAGATTTAAAATAGCTAATATATGCAAAAAAAATAAAAAATAGATTTAATGTATAAATCAAATGCTTGGATAACTTCCAAGGGGAGTATAAAAATTTAAGAAATATGAATAAATTCGTAAACTTAAATTTAATTTAAAACAAACTTATTCAACAATTTCTTCAGTTTCGCCTTCAACTATGTCAGCAAATCCAAAGTTCCTTCTTGTTGAATTAATTTTAATTTTAACTTCATCTCCGAGCTTGGCGCCTGAAACGAATACTACGTATCCTTCGATTCTTGCGATTCCGTCGCCATCTCTTCCTACATCTTCAATTTTAACATCGTATTCTTCGCCTACGTTGATAGGTGAAGAAGGTCCTCTATTATCTGAGAAATTATCTCTACCATAATTATTTCTAAACAATTCATCACATCCTAATAAGCCAGACAACTGGCTTATCATAGTCTTTATTTTGAAGACATATAAAGGTATGTTTTTTACAAAATTTCAAATTTGATCATTTTTTATAAAATTAAACACATAAACTAATGATATGATTGGAATAATGTCAGATTCACATGACAATTTAGATGCCATAAAAAAGGCAGTTAAAGCATTTAATGATGCAGAAGTAAATCTTGTGATACATGCCGGAGATATGATATCTCCATTCACTTCTAAAGAAATTAAAAAGTTGAATTGTGACTTTAAAGCTGTTTTTGGAAATAATGACGGGGAAAGAGATGGTTTAAGGGTTTTCTTTAAAGGTATATGCTATCAAGATGACTTTCAAGAACTTGAAATAGAGGGAAAGAAATATGCAGTAATTCACGGCACTAATGAAGATGTTGTAGATGCACTAGTAAAAAGCGAGAAATATGATGTAGTTATAAGAGGGCATACTCATAAATTAGAAGTAAAAGAAGGAAAATGTATGATGGTTAATCCTGGAGAAACCTGCGGATACTTATCAGGCAAACAAACTGTAATATTATTAAATCCCAATGATTTAAGCTACCAAACAATTTTTCTTTAATGATTGATAATGTTTTAATAAGGTTAGGCGTCTAAATGAAATATAAACCATTCATTCTTTTAATAATTGGAATTGGAATTCTAATTGGCATGATATTATTTATCGGGCCTGGAAATATAGAAGAAGCCATTAAACTCGCCAACCCATGGTTCGTTATCCTTGCAGTTATTATACAATTTATTGTTTATGGATTGTGGACATGGAGATGGTCCATAAATATTAAATCAGTAGGCCTTTCTGTTAAAAAGATACATGTTTTTCCCATGCTCATGGTTGGATTAGCCATCAATAACCTGACTCCAAGTGCAAGAGGCGGTGGAGAACCCATAAGAGGGTATATTTTAAGTAAATATTCCAATTCTACATTTGAAAAATCATTTGCAACAGTTATTGCAGATAGAGGGCTTGATACATTTCCATTCATTGTTTTAGCAGTCATAACCATAGTTGCAGCAATTTTTTATCTGAATTTACCAGATTATGCCATTTATTCGTTGATAATTGCTGTTTCAGCATTAGTTGTTGTATTTTTTATTGCGCTTTATATGTCTTTTAACCTTGAATTTGGGCGCAAAGTTTCTTTATGGCTAGTAAAAATAATTAAAAGGTTTTCTAAAAAAGATCAAAGTAAATTAGAAGAAAATGCATTAAAAGCAATTCATGGTTTTCAAAAAAGCATGCGTACCATGGTAAAAGATAGAAAAGTACTGTTCCAGGGCCTTCCAATTTCATTTGCAATCTGGATTTTGGAAATAATAAGAGTATATATAATATTTTCGGCATTTAACGTTGACGTGTCTCTTTTAGTAATTGCAGAAGTCTTTATAATATCCACCTTAATTGGGCTTGTTCCACTTCTTCCCGGAGGTTTAGGAGCTGTTGATGGAATAATGATAGTTCTATTTTCAGCAGCAGGAGTTCCACCCTCAATAAGCGCAGCTGCAACAATTGTAGAAAGGCTAATATCATTCTGGATGACTTCAATTATAGGCATAGCGCTTCTACCATACTTTGGAACTAGTGTAGTTGAAAGGATTACTAAAGATACTTAGCAAAGTGAAATTAATTTCTAATTTTTTATTAATAAATTACTTTTACAAAAATTAAATAGAAAAGTATATACTATTTCCAAATCTACCATCAAACGGTGATAATCATGGAATTAAACGGTGTAGAAATAGAAGATACATTTGCAGAAGCATTCGGTATACAGGTTTCAAGAATTCTTGTAACTGCAGCAACCAAAAAACTAGCAAAAATAGCAGCAACTGAAGCAACAGGTTACGGAACTTCAGTTATAGGTTGTCCTGCAGAAGCAGGTATTGATAGTTATGTTCCTCCAGAAGAAACTCCTGACGGAAGGCCAGGTTACATAATAATGATCTGCAATATGTCCAAGAAAAAGCTTGATCATGAATTATTAGAACGTGTGGGTATGTGTGTCCTCACTGCTGCTACAACTGCAGCTTTTGATGCTCTCGATGATGAAGAAGAGAAATTAAATGTTGGATTTAAATTAAAATTCTTCGGTGACGGTTTTGAAAAAGAATTAGACATCGACGGAAGAACTGTTTACTCCATCCCAATTATGTCCGGTGACTTTTTAGTTGAAGGAGAATTTGGTATTAAATCAGGAGTAGCCGGTGGAAACTTCTTTATAATGGGTGACAGCCAATCCTCAGCATTAATTGCTGCTGAAGCTGCTGTTGACGCTATCGATGCTATTGAAGGAGCTATAACACCATTCCCTGGCGGAGTAGTTGCATCTGGTTCAAAGGTTGGATCAAACAAGTACAAATTCTTAGGTGCATCCACCAATGAAAAAATGTGTGTAACACTTAAAGATGAAGTTGAAGACAGTGACATTCCTGCAGACGTAAATGGTGTTTACGAAATCGTTATTGACGGTATAAATGAAGAAGTCGTTAAAGAAGCAATGAAAGTAGGAATTGAAGCAGCTGTTAAAGTTCCAGGTGTTTTAAAAATAAGCGCTGGAAACTTCGGCGGAAACCTTGGTGCATATAAAATAAATCTCCACGATCTATTTTAAACTTTAAAGTGCTTTAAATTTTTTAGAATACTGTAAAATCTATTTTACAGGATTTTTTATTTTTATTTTTACCTTTATTTAGTTTTCTGGATTAAAAACCTGCAAAAATAGTTTATTTTAGTTAAATCTATTATTTTTAACAATTTTATTAAATTGAAATAATTAAAATCAAAATTTATAAATAAGTTAATACCAATTATATTCAATTTGTAAATATATATCTTTGAATTACTCTATAACTTTTTATGAAGGGATTCAATGGCCTATCTGGTATGCGATAAGTGTAAGGGATATTACAAACTTCAAATTGGAGAATCTATACTTGATTTTGAAGAATGTGAATGTGGCGGTGATTTAAGGCAAGTAGACACCTTAGACATCCCATTTAATAAACAGAGAGTTAAAACTATAATTGAAACATTTAAAAACAATTATGAGTCTTCAAATGAAGAATCCCAATATAAAAATGGAACTCCCAAACTTAGCATTAGTGTCGATTATGCAGATGGCATAAATAGGCTATTTAAAGATGATAAATCCTCAAATAAACCTTCTAATTCTAAAATACGAAAATCTGCCTTAAAAGAAGTCGCATTAATTTCAGAACTCTACAATTTTGATTATATAGATCCAATTAATAGCGAAACAACATTGGAAATTATCGAAATAATTGCAGAGAACGTTTACAACGGCAAAGGAATAATTGATGCTGCTAATGAAATAACTTCCAGAACATCTCTAGAATACGATGATGCATTACACATAAGCCATAATGAAATAAGTAGAATAAAAAACCTTGCAAACTGGTATGTTCACAAAGGTCATGGATACAATTATTTTAAAATATCCAAACCACTTAATGCATGTGAAAAATGCAAAAAAACCTATGATAATATAATATTTACCATGGAACAGGTTGAAATGTTGCCTCCGCTTCATGATCTATGCAAATGTAATACTATTTTTTTAAAAAATAAAATAAAATAAAATTAATCTTTAAAAATATATCCGCATTCTGAACAACGGTATTTGCCCTCTTTAGACCTAAAGCCTGTAGAAGATTTATGTTGAGGTCCCCCAACAACTCCAACTGTTCCAGAATCCTTTAAAATATTTTTATCTTTACATCCACATTTAGGGCATTTTTTGTTTAATTCTTCTGATTTCATTTTATTACCTCATTCTTCATTAATTAAAAATTTTGAGATTCTACAATTTTCCATATTTGCTCTTCAGGCAAATTAACTCCTAAAAGAATACCTTCTTTATCCAAAGCCTTTTCAATTTTCTTAATGATTTTAACATCAGGTGCAGCGACTGTATGTGAATGGATATGTCTTGATATTTCATATAGTGCCTCAACTGACCGTTTTGCATCTGGCTTTTTAAGCTCATCTTCACAGTTTTTAACGTCTTCTTCTGTATTAATATACAAATTTCTAGTTACGATCTGTTTAACACCAGGCAGATAATGCTTTGAATCTAGAATTCTACCCCCATACTTAATTATTATTCTTTTATCATCAAGATTTGTAACTTCATGTTTCAAAAGAAGTTCAACGACCCTTCCATATTCATTAATTTTATTCTTTATTTCTTCTTGAGTTAAATTAACACCCAATAAAAACCCTTTTTCTTTTAATTCCTTTTCTACTTTAGAAAGACTTTTAGTATCTGGACCCGAAACAACATGTGAATGAATTCCTCCCCCAGAAAGAGCATATAATCTTTCTAATGATTCCATTTTGGAATTATCATGTTCAAGGCTTTCTAAAAATTTGTCCATATCTTCAATTCTAGATAAACCTACTTTACGATGCAAAGGTTCTCTAAATCCGGGTAAATAATATTCTATATCCTCTAAAGTACATCCATGTTTTAAAATTATCTCTGATTCAGCGCGTATATCTCTTACAGCATGATTTTCAGTTATTCTCATTTCGGGTTTAATAACTACTTCAACTAATCGCCCATATTTCCTTGCTGCTTCTTTTATTCCTTCTTCATCCATATCAACGCCTAAAAGAAGGCCTTCTTTTTTAAGTTCTTCTGCAACTTTATTTAAAGTCTCTTTATCTGGCCCTGAAATCCAATGCGAATGTATTCCACTAACAGATTCATATATCCGCTCTAACGACTTTTTTCGTGAAGGTTCACGTTCCAAGCTATCCATGAATTTGTTTAATTCACTCATTTGTGTTATTCCAATTTTCCTTTCAAGGGGCTCTTTAAATTCTGGTAGATGATATTCTATGTTTTCTAGAGTACAACCATGTTTAAGTATTATTTCTGCCTCTTTTTTAATTTTAGAGACATCATGCATCATAGTTAACTTCATAATAGTTGGTTCTACAGCTGCAAAGTATATATCTTCTCCACCACTTGTTTCAGGAGATATAACTCGATCTGCTCCTGATCTTTTAAGACGTTTGATATTTTCACGTTTACTTGCCCTTGCTACAATCCATATTTCTGGATGAATTTCACGAGCAGTTAAAGTTATAAATAAATTATCCACATCATCCCCGGTTGTTATTATAACTCCTCTTGCCCGTTTTATACCAGCATCAATTAGTGTGCTTTCCTCTGTTGCATCACCAGGAATGGCCAGTACATCAGAGTCTTTCCATAGCTCCTTTTCTACGATTTTTTTATCTCTTTCAATAATTATTGCCTTTTGATTCCTTTTTTTAAGTTCTCTAAAAACCGCTGCTCCTACCCTACCATATCCACAAAGTACAAAATGATTTTTTGTTGCAGCCATTTTTCTCCTCATCTTAGATCCAGAAGTTATTTCTTCTATAGCCATCGTAACCACCGAAATTGTTATAGTAAATACATAAGCAACTAAACCAACCCCACCTAGTACAAGAGTAACAGCAAAAAGCTTTTGTAATGGAGTAGTTGGACTAATATCACCGTATCCAACAGTTGCTATAGTTATAACAGTATAATAAAGTGAATCAATTAATCCTAAATTCATTATAAATAAAGACCCAATAATTCCATAAATAAGTAAGGCTATTAAAGCAATGAGAGCATAAATAAGTATAGAATAAGAAATTATCGGCATACCATCCGTTTTTATTTCTGGAAGCTTAAGTCCTCTTGCCACCAAATCACCTTAAAATAATATAAATTTTATAGAATTCATAGTATTATTAAATAATTGGTTTAATAGATTATAAATATAGTTATAAAAAGTGATAAAATGACCCCTAAAGACATGATGGTTGCTGATGCAAATGCAGAAGATTTAGGAATTCTAAAATCAGCTTTGATGGAAAATGCAGGTAAATCAATTGCTGATCATATAATTAACTCATTAGACCCATGTAAAGTAACTATATTTGCAGGAAATGGTGGAAATGGTGGTGATGGATTCGTCGCTGCAAGACATCTGTTAAATAATGGATATAATGTCGAAGTATTATTTTTAGGTAATCCAAATAGGATAAAATCTAAAGAAACTCTTCAAAACTGGATTGCAATCCAAAATATAAACACTGGATTAAATAAACTTAATTTAAAAATAATTGAAGATTCAGCAGCTCTTAAAAAGGTTGATTCAACAGTTATTATCGATGCAATGCTTGGAACTGGAATTAAAGGAAAAATTAAAGAGCCAATTTCAAGCGCAATTGATACAATAAATAACTCCACTGGCATTAAAATTGCAGTTGATGTGCCCAGCGGACTGGATCCTTTGACCGGTGAAGTTCATGATAAAGCTGTAGAATCTGATTTCACCATCACATTCCATAAAATTAAGTCTGGACTTAAAAAAGCAGAAATAAATTACGTCGGAAATATTGTTCTATATGATATAGGAATTCCCGAGGAAGCAGAAACTTTTTTAGGAAAAGGAGATTTATTACGTCTTAAAAAACGTGCCTTTACATCCCATAAAGGAAATAATGGCACTGTACTTGTTGTTGGTGGAAGTTACGACTACTCCGGAGCGCCTACACTTGCCGGGTTATCTGCATTTAAATCAGGAGTAGATTTAGTTTATGTGGCCTGTCCTGAAAGTGTTTCAGCGACTATCAGATCATATTCTCCCGATTTAATAGTAAACACACTTTATCACGATTATATTGTGGAAGAAGATGTGAATAAACTAATTGAACTATCAAAAAAAGCCGATTCACTGGTAATTGGTTGTGGAATGAGTAGAGAAACAGAGACAGAATTAGCTTTAAATGAATTTGTCGAGGAAATTGAAACCCCAATGTTAATTGATGCTGATGCACTTAAATTGCTGGATTTAGATTTGATTAAGGAAAAAAACCAGGTTATCGTAACACCCCATTCTGCAGAATTTAAGGCATTGTTCGGTGTTAAAATACCTGAAAGTCTTGAAGATAAAATTGAAACTGTTACTCAAGCAGCTCATGAAAATAACTGCGTTGTTCTTTTAAAAGGAGCTTTAGATATAATATCCAATGGGCAAAAAACAAGGCTAAATAAAACTGGAAATCCCGGAATGACAGTTGGTGGAACTGGAGATTGTCTTGCAGGACTTACTGGTGGATTATTGGCTAAAGGACATGATGCATTTGAAGCAGCCTGTCTTGGAGCTTATATTAATGGCAAAGCTGGAGATATGGCTTCTGTAAAATATGAATATCATTTTATGGCCAGCGATATGGTTAAATATATTGATGATGCCTTTAGATAGCTAAATTAATTCCTAAAAACTGTAATATTAATAAAAGTATAACTCCAAAAACTCCCCCAATTCCCGCGACTAAAACAGTTAATATATTTATGGGAATATTTACAGTTGGAACCAAATTTACAAGTACCAAGATAATCCAACCAAAAATAGCATGAACCAGTAATTTTAAAAGCAAACCACCTATTTTTATTAGAATAAAAATCCCAATTATTGCAATAATCACAATTACAGCTAAACTAATCAAATCTAAAACCATAGTATCACTGTTTAAATTTATGTTTAAACTGTTTAATGTTTTTTGTGAATTAAAAAAAAGATAAAATGCATTAAATAATTAGTTTAAAACAAAGAATTAGGGATATTAATCCCTTTTACATACTTTATTGAATGTTGCAGCTTGAATACCGTAATTTTTAACCATTCCAGTCATTTCACGCTGATCCATTCCTTTATCTTCAAATGAAACTGTTTCTTCATTATAAAGACTGTAAGGAGATTCTCTACCAAGTATTCTAAGATTTCCTTTATGTAATTTTACTTTAACAGTTCCAGTTACTCTTTTTTGCATATTATCAATAAGAGCATCAAGGTCTTCTCTTAAAGGTTCATGCCATAGTCCATCATATATAATCTCAGAATAAACTTCACTAACGTGTGCTGCAAATTTAAGCTCGCTTCTGGTTAATGTAAGCTGTTCAAGTGCTTTATGGGCAGTTATTAGTAGAATCGCTCCAGGTACTTCATAATTTTCCCTTGATTTTAATCCAATTATCCTATCTTCAATAATATCAATTCTGCCAACACCATTTGAACCTGCAATCTCATTACATTTTCTGATTAAACCTAGCGCACCCATTTTTTCATTATCAATTGCTACAGGGACACCGTTTTCAAACTGAATTTCAAGAACTTGAGCTTCATCAGGAGCATTTTCTGTAGATTTTGTCCATTCAAATGCTTCTTCAGGTGTTTCTACCATAGGATCTTCTAATATATCTCCTTCAATTGATCTTCCCCAGAGATTTTCATCTATACTGTACTGTTTATCAGAAGGAAGAGGAATACCATGACCTTCAGCATATTCAATTTCTTCACTTCTTGTGAGGTTTAAATCTCTTATAGGCGCTATAACATCCATATCGGATCTGGATCTTATTATAGATTCAAATCTGAATTGATCATTACCTTTACCAGTACAACCATGAGCTATTGCATCTGCACCTTCTTTTTTAGCAAGTTCTACTATTTTCATTGCTATTAAAGGCCTTGCAAGTGCTGTACTTAAAGGATATCCTTCATAAAGTGCGTTTGCTTTAATCGCTCTAAATATAAATTCTTCTGCAAATTCCTCTTTTGCATCAACTGTATAATGTTTTAGGGAACCTATTTTATCTGCAGCCGCTGCAGGTCTTTCTATTTCTTCTTCAGGCTGCCCCACATCAACGCATGCAGTGATAACTTCCATATCATACTTTTCTTCAAGTAGTTTAATACATACTGATGTGTCCAGGCCTCCGCTGAATGCAAGAACCACTTTCTTCATTATTTCACCTTAATTATTTAGTAAGTCTATAAATATCTAATAAAATATAAACTATAAAATATTGGAATATAATCAATTTATACTTGGTGGAAGACATGACTATCTCAAAAAATATAAGCATTGTGTCCCATGAAACCGGTGGTCAAATAGAAAAAAATGAAGACTTAATGAAATATTTATCAAAATGCCAAATAATTGATGAATTCATCGAAGCTTCAACTAAGGGCACTCCACTTCTAAAACTTGGTGAAGGAAAACCTAAAATAATGATCACTGCAGGGATCCATGGAAACGAACTTCCCCCCCAAATAGCGTCTATTTATCTAATTGAAAATCTTTTAAATCAAAATTTAAACGGTACACTTTATATTATCCCTTTTGCAGTTCCTTATGCAACAATGGAAAATTCACGTCGATTTAAAGGTATGGATATGAATAGAACTGCTTCTAAAGGTGGTTTTATATCCAATAACATAATAGAAACCATAAAAAACCTAAATATAAGTGCAGTGAGCGATTTCCACTCCACAAAACCAGGGAGCAATCCGGGAATTCAAAGCGTTTTTTGTTCTACAAAACCAGTTAACCAGAGTTATTTAATGGCAAAACACATTACAGAAGCTACTTCATCTAAAATAATCTGTCATGAAGTAGCAGGGAAACTTTATAATGGTGCGCTTGAAGATGAATGCAATCTGGCAGGGATACCCGCTGTAACCTGTGAAGTTGTATCCCGGAACGGGATAGTTGATAATAATAGCCATAAAAAATCTTATATTCAAATGAAATCTTATTTAGAGTATTTTAACTTGATTTAAACTTATCAAATGCTCTTTATTCTAGCATATTCAGTAATTCAGTGATTAACATGCCATCCTATAAAAAACATGCTTTATTTTCCATCATAATAGCCCTACCATTTATTCCCGACGTTTTTTACCTTTCCCTTGCATTGATTGGAGCTTCTATAGTAGATATGGATCATCATGTTAAGAAAAAAAATCTAATTTTAATGAGTCTCTTGGGAATTATACTTTCCATTTTACTTTATATACTGAATTTACCCTTTTTGTTTGGAATTGCACTTATTTTTATGGCACTAATTTTCTATATATCTAAACATAGAGGATTTTCCCATTCCATATTTGGAACACTTTTATCGTCATTTCTTCTGGCATTCTTTGTAATAGGATTCTATTCATTAGTTAATGGATTTGGAATAGAAAATAAACTCTCTTTAATTTTAATATCTATAATTTTAGGTATTATTACACTTAATAAAAAAATTCTTTTACCTTTTATCATTTTAGTGACTTTAGGAGTTATATTAACTTCAAATCAGAGTATTAACCCATATTTAACATTTTTTGGAATATTTTTAGGATATTTAAGTCATTTAATACTTGATTTATTTACTCCAAGTGGAATAAAGATTTTAAATCCACTTTCATCAAAAAAATTCAATAAATGTATGGGAATCGTTCTATTTATTTTATGGGGACTTGGAGCATTCATATTTAATTTTAAGTATATTATTTTATCTTAAACTAGTTTAAAATAATTTTAATTATGATTTATTAGATTTAATCCATATAAATTTAAATTTATTTTAATGTCTGAATTTAATTAATAATATTTGCATTTCGGTAATAACAAAGTTGTTAGAAGTGATCAAAAGTAAAAAGAGGTAGGTTTATATATCATGTTTTATCATTATAATTACATGATTGATGGTTAAAATTCAAGTAGAATTAATGAATATTTTACTTTTTAGCCATGTTAATTACATCGTTTGCAACGTTAAAGAGGTTAATTCATGAACATCATATTCAGAATATTCTATGCAATTGCTTATTTCATTATACTCATTATTGAGATTATAAAAGCCACAATTGACGTGGCAATGCGAACCGTAAACGGAAAGGTAGAACCAGTAATCGTAGAAATTGATACTGAACTTAAAAGACCAATTTCTCAAGTCATACTGGCTAACAGTATAACCTTAACACCGGGTACGCTTTCAATAGACATAGACACAGAAAAATGTATAATTAAAGTTGCAACAATTTCACCAAGATCAAAAGAGGAAGTTATTCCTTTTGAACCTTACATAAAAGGATGGCTAGAGTAAATTAAGAAATACAGGTGTTAAAATGGATATACTACTGATATCTGAATATATTTTATTAGCAGCGCTGGCATTTTATTGTATTGCTACAATTAGAATTGCAACCAGAAAAACCATTTCCATGGGAATTGTAGGATTACTTGGTTTAAGCGCCGCAGTAGCAACAATACTAATTTTAATCAAATACATTTATGGAATAGCTTTTTGTAGTGATATAGCTTTAGCATTAGTGATATTAGGTCCAATTGGTACTATAGCATTTTCAAAGGTTATACGGGGATGGTAAAGTGGACGATATATTTACTCTTATAAAATCAGCGATTTTAATAATATCCGCAATTCTTGTTGTTCTTACAGCTATTGGGCTCCTTAGATACAAGGACGATATGGATAAAATATTATATGCAAGAGTTCACATGCTTGGAGTAGCAGATATGGCATGTATATTAGCATTGCTCTTCCTTAATGAGCCATTATTAGCTGTCACATACTTCTTCTTAACACCATTTGCATCACACTCCATTGCAAATGCTTACTATTATGGGGAGGAAAAAAGATGATTGAATACATATTAATGATAGTAGCAGTATTAGGAGCAGTTATAGCGCTTACTCAAAGAGATCTCCTCAAAGCAGCCATATTAACAGGAATTACAGGAGCTGCGACTGCATTCCTTTTCCAATTCTTACTGGCGCCAGATGTAGCCTTAACTCAGGCAATAGTTGGTACAGCTATAATACCTGTATTCATTGCTTTAGCAGTTAAAAAGACACGAAGAATGGAGGAAGACTAAATAAGTTCATTATAAATGAGGGATTATCATGATTATAGACTCACAACTGGCATCGTTCTTCACAGCAGCAGCATTAATAATAATAGGAATTTATGGTGCATTGTTTCTGGATAATTTAATTAAAAAAATAATTGGTCTGGCCTTCATTGGAGACGGAGTCAATTTATTCATAATTACCATGGGATATAAAGCTGGCGGAATAGTTTATATATTCCTTC
Organism: Methanobacteriota archaeon; assembly: GCA_023434825.1. GTDB lineage: Archaea > Methanobacteriota > Methanobacteria > Methanobacteriales > Methanobacteriaceae > Methanobacterium_D. The sequence goes on from JAEYSH010000038.1 coordinate 16,996, forward strand.
CAGGAATGGCAACAGACTGGTTTGCTCAAAATGCTTCATATCCATTACCATTTGCATTGGTACTCACCAGTATTGTTATAGGTGCAAGTACACTTGCAGTAATGCTTGCTTTAATTATATTACTTTATAAAAAATACGGATCCATAAAAGCATCCAAGATTCTTGGAGATAAGGAAAACGAAGATGTAAAATCAGTTAAAGGTGATAACTTATGAATCCATTGATAGCATTAATGGTAATAATACCCATAACATGCGCACTGCTTCTAAACCTTTTCCATACAAAGGATAAAACCGTTAAATATCTTGCAATAGTTGTAGCTCTGCTATTACCAATTATACCGTTCTTTACAAGTTATGGTCTTCATTATTTCGGTGCATATAGTACATTAGCTCAAAGTCCAACATTAGCACAATGGGTACCAGAATCCATAACCAGTTCAGCATTAAACACATTTCACATGGGTATAGTATATTCATTTACCAGTGCACAGCAAATTTTCATGATTGTACTTGGAATAATAGCATTTTTAGCCATATTAACCTCTTTAAGTGAAATAAAAAAATCTTCAGGAGTATATGCATTTCTCATGTTCATGGGAGTTGCTTCAATGGCAGCTATTCTACTTACAGACGATATATTCAACTTATATGTCTTCTTTGAAATTATTGCGGTAGCGCAAGTTGGAATTGTAGTTGCTTCTAGAGTTAAAGGAAACATGGAAGCAGCTTTAAAATACATGATTATAGGAAGTATTGCATCTCCACTTCTTTTATTAGGGATAGCCCTGATTCTTGGAGTTACAGGAAATGTTAATATAACAGATATTGCATTTTCAATTAAAACTGGCCTTGTAAATCCTCAAAGTCCAGTATTGCTCATGGCCTGTGCACTTACAATATTTGGATGGATGTATGCAGCAGGACTGCCCCCATTCCATACAATAAAGTCAGAAATATACAGTAAAGCACTTCCACATGGTGCTGCATTGCTTCAAGCATTTTCTGTATTTACTCTTGCCGCTCTGGGAATTGTTATATTTAGAATATTTTCATATCTCCCATTTTCAAAAGTGTTCATTATTGCCATATCCTTAGCAGCTATGATATTAAGTATAACCATGGCGTTGATGCAAACTGATTATAAACGTATCCTAGGTTATCTTGCAGTTGGAGAGCTTGGTTATGTTGGTCTAGGACTCGGAATTGGAACAACTATGAGTATAACTGCAGGTCTTTTCCAGGCAGTAAACGAAGCAATAATAACTGCATTCCTGTTTATAGGCTTTGGAACAGTATTATATCTAACTAAAGAGACAGATATCCGAAAGCTTGGTGGAATGATGGTACATGCCCCAAAAGTAGCATTATTAGTACTTTTAGCAGGATTAGCAATGGCCGGTGTGCCCCCACTAAACGCATTCCAGAGTAAATTGATGTTAATTCAATCCGCATTAAATGCAGGAATACCTGAATTAGGTATAATAATGATACTTTTAAGTATTGTTACATTTATGACATTTATGAAAGCATTCTACGCGATTTATATGAGATCTAAACCAAAAGATCTTAAAATCAGCAATGCGAAAATACCAAAAGCAACCATATTCTCTCTGGTTGTATTCTTAATAATTTGTATAATACTGGGTCTGTTCCCGCAATTAGCAACCAATTATTTACAGCCCCTTGCAAACAGCTTGGTATGATAAAAGAGGATGAAAGCAGGATAGAGGGATTATATGAGCCTTTATGACACTATAATAAATAAAATAAAACAAGTTCAAGAATATGATAAAGAAGGTGAACCTGTAACCAGCATTGCAGCTTCATCTACATTAGCAGCAGAAATAACACTTTTATCATCCATTTTAGTTGCTGTGATCATGTTAAGATATTTCAGTAATGCTTTGATGATTATAGCTGTACTTTTAGTAGCAGCAATAGCAATTTTTGCTATGCCATTAATGCCCAGATTTAAAAGAGAGCAAAATGATTCACTTAACAGCATGGTATTTTATGTAATTATAGCATTAACAATTATTACAATGCTCTTCTATTGGGGGAATTTCAATGTCTGAAGGAATAAGAAACCTTATTGCCAGTATAGCCCTTGCTTTATTTGCAGTTACACTATTTCAAGCAATAATCGGATTTGACCAATTACTAACACAGGGTATAAGTCAAGTTTATTTATGGGTAAGTCCCCATATTGCTCCAAATGCCGTTACTGATGTTGTATTTGATTGGAGAGCTTATGATACTCTTGGAGAAGCACTTATACTGGTTACTTCAGTAGTAGTTGTTCTTCTTATATTTGGAAGAGGAATGGTTGATCTTGGAGGGGATGAAAAATGAGTATTATCCTTAGATTATTCGTATTCCCAATCTCACTGATAATAATCTGTTTAGGAATAAATACTATCCTTGGAGGGCACATAACTCCAGGTGGAGGTTTTCAGGGAGGTGCAATGATAGCAGGAGGTTTAATTTTCTGTATTATTGTTTACGGACTTGAAAAAAGTCCATTTAAGCTTACACACAACTTTTTAGCAGGTATGGAAAGTGCAGGGGCTCTTGGTTATGTATTCCTGGGACTCGCAGGATTATTTGCATCAGGATTTTTCCTTTACAATTTAGGAGTAGACCTTTATGGCATAGTCCCTCAGACAATCCAAAATATATTCAATTACCCTGACCCAACAAACGCAGGTATAATACCTTATCTTAACTACGTAGTTGGTATAAAAGTTTTAGTGGGCCTGAGTGCCGTAGTAATAGCTTTCTTAGAAAGTGACAAAATTCTGGGAGAGAATGAAGAATGATTTTCTATATTGGCCCAGTAGTACTGGGATTATTATTAGGGTTTATACTTGGAACTAGAATTAAGCCAGTTCCAGAAAGTAAACTGAAGTTTGGTGCAGAAGTTTATGCAATAGTTTTTGTTGCAGCAGTTATAGTAGCATACTTCTTAGGGCCGTTCCCGTATTACCAAGATGCACCCCTAGCAGTTGGATTTGTATCTGGGATATTAGGCCTAATTATTGGTAAATTAACATTAGGAAGATAAAAAAGGAATTAACATAATTATAATATTTAAGCAAAATAATGTAATAAAATCTAATAAAAAATAATTTAAAGTTATAGCAAGTGTAGTAAGTACACATCCAAAATAGCAAAAATATCAGAGGGCAAAAATCATGTTTTTATCAACCAAAAAGTGCGAAGGCATTGGAGAATGTATTAAAGAATGTCCAACCGGCGCAATAAGGCTAATTGAAGGTAAACCCTTTAGCTGCATAACATGCGGCGCTTGTGCAGAAGCATGTCCAAATAGAGCCATATTCAAAAACAAATATGGAGGATTTGTGGTCGACAGAGCAAAATGTAACGCGTGTGGAGTTTGCGAACTAACATGTCCAGTAAATAACATTACAATTGAAGGGGACATGGTAAAAGGAATATGTTCACGATGTGGAATATGCGTAGATAACTGTCCTATTGATGCTAGAATAGATGCTTACGATATTATTGAAGATAGGCAATTAAAATTCCTTGATTCACTAAATCTTACAACTCAACCAAGTGTTAGAGTTAAAAAAGATATTGATAAAGTAAATAGAGTTAATGTAGTTACAGATACAGACAAATGTACATTATGTGGAAGATGTGAATACTACTGCCCAACAGATGCTATTGAAATAGATATTGAACCAGGCACCTGTACAGAGTGCAGAGTTTGTGAAGATGTTTGTCCTGCTGATGCAATATCAAATACTACAATTGATACTGAAAAATGTACATTATGCCTTAAATGCGTTAGAGAATGCCCAAATAACGCAGCTTATATTGATGACTTTGAAATAAAAATAAGAAAACCCGAAGACAGCGAAGAAATAAAAGGAAGTATCATTTCATGTCTTAACTGTGGTTTATGTACCCAAGCATGTGAAAGCGGGGCTTTGAGGATGATTAACGGTAAAATACGTTACGATCCTTCACTTTGTGATGAATGTGATACACTTGAATGTATGGATGTTTGTCCAGTAGGTACATTAAAATTATCAGATGATGATGACATATGTCAGTTGAAAGGTTTCTGTGTTTCATGCGGTAAATGTGTTAGAGCATGTGATGTAAATGAAGCTAGAAGCTTTAAAAATGTTACTTGGGATGGAAAAGTTACTGATGATTGCATATCCTGCGGAATATGTGCAGAATTATGTCCAAAAGATGCGATCACTCTTAAAAGAGGCAGCATTGATGTAAACCTTGAAAAATGCGTTCTTTGTGAAAAATGCGCAATTCACTGCCCGATGGATGCAATTCCAAAAACTACAATGTACAAAAAATCTATTAAAGATGGATTCGTATTTATAGAAAACAAGTTATGTATGAGCTGTAAACTTTGTCTTAATACCTGTCCAGAAGAAGCTATTTCAGAAGATGAAAAAGGCAGGCTTATTGTAGACGATTCAAAGTGCATATACTGCGGCGCATGTAACAATGTGTGCCCTGCACGAGCCATATTATTTGAAAGGGAATTCGAGGTAGCAAGATGAAAAATTTAGTTAGAATTGTCCTTGAGGGAACATATACAAACATAATGAGGATCCTTTTTGCTTCAGACAGAGTAACAGATATGGAACTTAGAAGCAAAATCCTGGAGGGCCGTATAGTACCTACAGATAAAGTTGCTGAAATATCATGTATAGGATGTGCCGGTTGTAAAAATGTTTGCCCTACAAGCGCGATTGAAATGGAAAAACTTGAAGAACCTGTCGAGTTAATGGAAGGACTCATAAAAGAAGAAAAACCAGTTTTAGACAGCTTAAAATGCGTTCATTGTTATCACTGCCACGATTTCTGTCCACTCTATGCACTGTTTGGAGAAGCAGGAACAATACATCCAAATGATGTTGGAGAAGTGGATGTTGACATAAACATGATGCTGGAAAAACCAATTAAAATATCTGAAGATAAAATAGCATTCATATCACAATATCTTTCTGACAATGCAATAATCAGAAAACGAGAAAGTAAAGATAATTAAATCATAGAAAGTTAAACTACCAAGAGGGATCAATTTGGGTTTAAAATCATATTCAAGAGCAAGAGCCGTACACGTGATGCTTGTATACACTGGAGGATGTAACGGCTGCGATATAGAAATAGTAAACTGTATATTATCACCAAAATATGATGCTGAACAGTACAAAGTATTTTTAACATGGAATCCAAGGGAAGCAGATGTATTAGTAGTAACTGGACCAGTTACCAAACATGTTGAAGAACCATTAAAAGCAATTTACGAAGCAATACCTGAACCTAAAGCAGTTGTTGCCGCTGGAGCCTGCGCAACAATGGGTGGAGTATACAAAAACATTCACGGAGATATACCATCAGAAGAGATTGCAGGCCCGGTTGATGAAATTATACCAGTAGCTGCAAAGATTCCAGGATGTGCTGTAAGACCTGAAGATGTTTTATCAGGAGTAGTAGCAGCTTTACCACTATTATTAAATGCAGATTAAAATTACGAATTAACAATAAATATAAGCCAGAATTAATTTCTGGCGAGGGGTGTCATTATGGATAAAGATAACAAAGTCACAACTCAAGTAATCGAAACAGAGGTTCCGATGGGGACTGTACACTCTGCAGCCTTAGAACCATACAGAATACGATTGTTTGTTGAAGATGAAATTGTAAGAGATGCTGAATTAACAATAGGTGTCAATCACAGAGGAATAGAAAGAATAATGGAAGGATTACCCGTTGAAAAGGCAAATAGCCTTACTGAAAAAGTTTGCGGGATCTGTTCAAACAGCCACATCTGGAACTCATGTTTAACTGCTGAAAAAGGATTGGAAATTGACGTTCCTCCAAGAGCAGAATATATAAGAATCATTATGGAAGAACTGGAAAGACTACACAGTCATCTTTTATACTTAGCCCACGGAAGTGAAGTTTTAGGTCATGAAACATTTTCCATGAGAATATTTTACATAAGAGAAACTGTAATGGAACTTCTAAGAATGATTGGAGGTAACCGTGTCCAGTACGGTGTTTCAGTCATTGGAGGTGTAAGACCTCGCTGTGATCTAAATGAAATGAGAATTCAAAAGATCAACGAAGGTATGGACTTCCTTGAAGAGAAAATACTCGAATTTGCTGACAGATTTGTAAGAGATCCAATGGTCATGTCCCGTATAACTGGAATAGCTGCAATAACTCAAGCTGATGCCAGAAGGTTAGCAACAACCGGTCCTTCACTACGTGCAACTGGTATTGAAGTTGATTTAAGACGTGACATGAGACAATATGATCCATTTGAGTTTGATGTAATTACTCAAGATACTGGAGACGTAAAAGCAAATCTTCTGATGCGTGTTCTTGAAATTCCTGAATCTATTAAAATAATTAGGCAGGCCATAAAAGACCTTCCAGACGGAAAAATCACTAACAGAAGCTGGGAAATGCAAGATACAGGCATTATAAAAAGTTATATAGAAGTACCAAGAGGTAAACTCTATCACTCTTACAGTATAGAAGACGGAAGGGTTAGAGGTTCAATAATCAGGACACCTTCAATAACAAATATAAATACAATGGAGTTTGCATGTATCGGAACTCACATAACCGATGCACAATTAGCAATAGTTCAATGTGATCCATGCTTTACATGCACCGACCGTGCAGTTGAAATAGTGGATCATCCGCTAAAGAAAAAAAGAAATAGTATAGTTTAATCAGCTTATGCTGATTTATCTTTTATATTGATAAAAATTTTTATAACAATAGGAAGTGTCAGAATGGATACAACAATGATTATAAGCTCGATTGTAGCAGTAATTGGAACATTGATTATAGCATTTGCCATCAGTGTCTGGCTTCCAGGTATTGAAAGGAAATTTGTCCAGGCAAGAATTCAACAAAGGGTAGGACCACCAATTTCAAGTCCCGGATTCATGGCCCCAATCAAATTTTTCTTTAAAGAAGCATTAACACCAACATCTCCAATGCCCAGATTATATAATGCACTTCCACTAATTAGTTTAATTATTGTAACACTTATTCTACTTACAATAATGCCCCAATTATACTTTTTGGGAGCTTTTGCAAGTATTATAGCAGTTGTAGGGCTGCTTAAAGTTGAAGAAATAATGTACATGTTCATGGGTTCACTTTCAAAATCAGTACTGTCAGTTAATATGCCATTTCCAGACCTTGTTAAAGGTGCTAAACACGTAGATACACCTAGATCTTTTATTGAAGAACTGAGTACACTCCGAGCATTTAGACTCATTGCTTTTGGATCATTCCCACTATACATTGCACTTTTTGTACCGGTAGTTATGACTGGAAGCTTATATCTAGGAGATATAATTGCTTATCAACAATTACACGGCCCAGTACTCTTTTCATTAGCTGGAGTAATCGGTACAGTAGTTTATTTCATTGGTTCAATGATATTGTTAAACGAATATCCATTTGCTATAATGAAAACAAAAGCAGATGTTATGGAAGGACCTACCCTTGAATATATGTCAAAATATAGGGCATACACATATATTACAAGAGGATTATTGACATTTGTGCTTGCTAGCCTATTTGTAACCATGTTTATTGGAATACCACCAAATCTATTCAGTTTAGGAATTCTGGTTACAATTGCAGCATCAATAATATTCCCAATAGCAATGGCAATATTAAGCGCATTCACCCCAGTATTTACATTCAGGCAGTTTTACCCAGTCGTAGCTGCAACATCAATCTTAGGAGTGCTTGCATTAGTTGCAGCATTTATAACTCTATAATTCAACCTTTTTTCACAAAAAAAGGATTGATCAAAAAATCCTCGCTCAAACAAGTTTGAGCTGCGGAAATAAAAATAATATTTAAAAATATCTATTAAAAAAACAAAAATTAAGGAAAGATATTATGAAATTCGTAGTAAGACCTCAACACATTGTAAGTCTCGGCGGATACATTGTTGAAGTTGATTTACCTTACAGGAATATGATTGTAGTTAATCCCACAAATGAACCAATAAAAATAGATCTTCCTATATTTAACACTGAATGGGTCGAACATCACAGGAAATTAGGATTAGACATCACTCCTACAAAAGACGAAGACTCTTTTTTACGTATATGGAGAAAAGAAAAAGCTAAGCTTGAAAAAATTAAAGCTGAATCCTAATTTAACTTCAAAAAATAATTTATTTTTTTTATTCTCTATTTGCAAATTTTACGCCCATTTCAAAGGCATTTTCACAGTCCATTGGGAACACTTCTTTTCTTACCTCTGCTTTGTGCCCTTCATCAAATCTATCTGCAACTACTTTCGAGTAATCTTTAAACTGGTAAGTATCAAAGCTAAAGAGAGATTCTGAGTGACCAAATACTAATTCAGAAACTCTTTGATTAGTGTTAATATGAGCTTCATAACCTGATTCTTTTAAATATTCTTCAGGAATATTCATAGTATAAATAAATCCTGTTTTGATAGTTTTTGGGAAAAGTGATTGTGGAGGGGCAGTATATGTCATGTACTGGAAAAAAAGACGCTCCATAAAAGATTTCATTTGACCTGTAACGGTTCCGTAATAAATTGGAGAACCTAAAATAATTGCATCAGAGTTTTCTATTTCTTCAAATATATTTTTAAGATCATCTTTCGGCTTGCATTTTCCATAGCTTTTACCATCACGTTTTTTACATGCAAAACAGCTCCGGCATCCAGTATAATCTAAGCTGTAGAGGTTAATTAGTTCTGTTTCAGCTCCTTTTGATTCAGCTCCTTCAAGAGCGCTCTTTAACAAAGTAGCAGTATTGCATTTTTTTCTTGGACTACCATTAAATGCTATAAGTTTCATGATATTATCCTCACTTAATAAATTCTGTATATAAATTGTTATTTAGGGAATAAATAATTATTATCCTTTACTGAATTTAACATTTGGATTTATGTAACGCCCTCTTTTCAAGGTTGATTTGCCGTATTGAATAGATTCTGTAGGACAGCGATTTATACATGCACTGCAATGGCTACATTTTTCATTCAACCATACAGGCTTTCCTGATTCTAATTTTATTGTTCCAGAAGGGCATATTTCTTCACATAAGCCGCAGCCGCTACAATTTTCTAATACATTAAAATTTTTAGTTTTACGGTAAAATCCATAAATAGAGTAGGCAAAAGGCGTAAGTATTGCCATTAAACTATTATTAGCAAAATTACCTCTTTCATTAGCTTCAAGGAGCTTAATAATGTTCTCTATTTCTTTTTCTGCATTTTGAAGAGTTAATTTTTGTTTTTGTTTATCTGAGGCATCATACATCATAACATAATTGCTGGGCATGGCAACTGAAAATGAACTATTTAACTGAAGATCCTTCTGTTTTAGCTTTTTTTCCAGCATTTTATCTGCATTTCCAATTGCAGAGCCGCATGTAATTACTGAATAAATAAAAGGTGACTTATCACTTTCAATTTTTAATTTATCCACAAATTCAGCCACAAGATTTGGCAACCCATAAAAATAAACTGGAAAAACAAATCCAATTTTTTCATCATCTTTAATCTTATAATTAAATCTTTTAGTGCTTAAAGCATCAGCCATATCAATTAATTCGCTTCCATCATTTTCATGTAGCTTTTGAGCAACGTACAATGAATTTCCAGTGCCAGAAAAGTAAAAAATCATGAAATGAACCTCATTTAATGTAATTTACTACATCCTTATTTCTTTCAGGTGCTTTATTACTTGATGATCCCTTATAACCTAAACAAACACCATAATAAGGTTTATAACCTTCAGGAATTTCCAATCTTTTTACATTATCCTCATTTTTAAAGAAAAATCTGGCAAGCCCAATCCAGCAAGACCCAATATCCATACTTTCTGCAGCAAGCATCATATTTTGTATAGCTGCAGAGCAATCAGGAATAGGCGATGTTGCATCTTCTTTTCCTGAAACAACTACAACTGTAGGTGCTTCATAGAATATATGTAAATGTTCTGCTTTTCCCATTCTAGCAATCCATTCAATTGGCAAATCAGACATGATTCTTTTGCATTCTACACTCATTTCATCAATTAATTCCTTATTCTGGATAACAGTAAAATACCAAGGCTGGTCATTATGTCCTGTAGGGGCATATATCGCCGATTCAAGTATTATTTCAAGCTCTTTGTCTTTTATTTGCTCGCTTTTGTATTTTCTAATACTTCTTCTACTTTTAATATTTTCTATAACTTCATTCAATATATCACTACCAGTTTATCGTATCCTTTAATCTAATTTTATCCCATATAAAGCTATATTATTTTAAAAAAATCATTATAATTAATTTAAATAATATTTAAAGTTTTAAAATCCATTTTTAATAAAAATAAAATAAAATTTTATCATTTAATAAAATCTCTTCCCATTGAAAATGCTTGTCCAAGACGTTCCCCTATACCATAATAAGCTCTAAATGAAGGGTCGTATAAAAATGGCTTAATCTGTTCTATATTCGGATTTCCATCTTTCATTAAATCTTCATCGACTTTTACGTCCAAAATTTCACCGGTAAAATGAGTATGTAGCCCTAATTCTGCCGTATGAACTAGTTTACATTCTAAAACTAATGGAAATTCTTCAATGTAGGGAGCATCTACTTTTTCGCTTTTTACGGCGGTTAACCCTGTTACTTCAAATTTATTTTCATTCCTTCCAGATGCCATTCCAAAATAGTCTGCTTCTTTAATGTATTTTTCAGATGGAATATTTACAGTAAAAGCCTCTTTATCCTTGATATTTCCATGAGTATAGGTAGCTTCTCTTAGAGAAATTGAAACGCATGGAGGAACTGAGCAAGATATACCTCCCCATGCTGCATTCATAGCATTTGGTTTTCCATTCTTATCATAGGTCCCAATTATAAAAACTGGGGTTGGATATACAATTGTTTTTGCACCAATAGATTTTTTCATATTTATCACACACGAAATTGTTTGGTGAAAAAAAGAAGTGGTGGATGTTTATTCACAACATCCTTTCATGTCTTTACAAAGTTCTTTGCCTTCCTTTGTAGGAACAATCTTCATTTCACCGTCTTTACAGCTGACTGTTGCAACTGTTTTATCACCACATACTATTTTACATTCTTTATTTTCCATAGTTTTTTCTCCTAATTATTGAACACTATCGGTTATGCGATACATATATTTATAGTTATCGGTTTTCCAATATCTTATATCCGATAGAAAAAACTATTTAGTCTCGCACCCTATATTACCCACATGGAATGCTGTGAAATGAAAGGATATCTTACATATCTAATACTCTGGATTTTAAGTAAAAACAGCATGAATGGGGCTGAAATCGGCAGAGAATTAGAAAAACGGCGAGGTACAAAACCGAGCCCTGGAACAATTTATCCTGCACTTAAAGAATTAAAAAATAAAGGCCTTATTGATGTTGATGAGAATAAATTCTATTCTTTAACCGGGAATGGTAAAAAAAAACTGAAATCTTCATGTAAATTTGTCTGCAATATTTTTTACGACATGGAAGAAATGCAAAATTTCTGTGAATAATTTAAATGGAAAATAAAAATTAATTTTATACACTATGGACATTTAATTCTCTTAAAAGTCGATCTCTCTCACTTTTAAGCTCATTTATTAAGTCTTCATCGCAATTTCCCTTCTTTTCTAAGAACGCTATGGTCATAGTTAGTGCTTCAAGATTTGCTTCATTCTGGTTAATGGACATAAGAAAACCTCTTTTTAAATTTATTAATCTAATTAGAATTTACCCTAATAACTATTAAATCATTTCATTTATTTTTCTGGAAACTTTTAATGCAAGTGCTGAAGTAAGTAAAATTGTAGGTAAACCCTGCGAACGAGGTGCTAGAGACAGATCAGCGACCCACAATCCGTCGGGTAACCATGAAGGTTTCATTGAGGGCACATCCTCTTTAGTAAGTGGTACTGTTCCACCTAGATGGCCTCCATTGTGCACACCATTAATAAACGGACCTGAAACACCTGCAGATTCCATGATTTTTTTAGCTTCACCAATTGCTTCATCCAAACGGATATGATCTTCTTTTTTAATGGATTTTTGCACTTTTCCATCTTCAAAAACTGCTCCTTCTTCTATATCTGCAAGTTTAATCATCATACCAACTCGATCATCTATAGAAACATTCCTCCATGGTTTATGGAACCAGTGAGATAAAATATCAAGGTAAGGAGAAAGAATATAATCTTCATGTTTCGTATACCACGTCATAGGAGGTTCTTTAATCTGATTTGCGCATTTAAGGACACCGCCTAATGTAAGAACAATATCAACCCAAAGATTATCTTGAGCAGGCAATCCAGAGGCTTTTAGTATCTGTGCAGTACCGATACCTCCAGCAGCCAAAACTACGATATCTGCTTTAATGGTTCTTGTTTTATTTCCGGATTTTACAATAACTCCTTTTGCCTGGCCATTTTCAATTATAACCTTTTCAACTTTAGATGAGGTATGTAATTTTGCACCAGCACTAATAGCATCGTTTAAAAAGCTTCTTGAATCCCATCTTGCACCAGTTGCACATCCAAGTTCACATAACCCACAAGAAGTGCATTTAACTGAATCTACAGCTTTTGGAGTTGCTTTTGGCTCTAATCCTAACTTTTCTGCTGCTTCAAACATATTTTTAGTTACTTGTTGCCATCTTTGCTTCGGAAATTCAGAAATGCCAATATTTCTTTCAATTTCTTCAAATTCTGGCGTAAGATCAAGCCCAATTTCTTTTAATCCATGTTCTGCACGTACCATATTACCGCAGGATAGCACAGTAGAACCTCCAGTAGTTAAACCCCTTATTAAAACAAGGTCTTCTGCTGAACGTGTTGTATCCATAGGAGGAAATAACCGAGTAATAGTTTTTTCATTTCCTAAAAGTCCGGTTCTTCTAAAAGGTGCAGCCAATGATAAAAGACGTCTGAATGGTTTAAAAGGTTCTCCTGCCTCTAAAATAATTACATCAAAACCTTTATTTGATAATTCACGAGCTGCTGTAGCTCCTCCAGCTCCAGTTCCTACAACTATTGCTCTCACGTTTCTACCTCATTTATACAAGCTATACATTCAGATGAGCCATCTGTAATTCTATCTTTAAATTCCATTTCCATATTTTGATTTAAACCATTAACCACGCCTTCATCTACAGCGCTTAAAACCATGCAAGTTTCATGAGTATAATATTTGGATAATGAGCATCTATTTACGACCATGATATTTTTTCCACCATCATTTTCTATTTTAAACTCAATTCCAAGTATTTTGTAAAGCAATTTAGCAGCTTTTTGCAAATCACCAAAACTGTTTCCAACACCAAGCCTTTGGCCAGCTTCCTTCCCTAATTGATATCCAACTTCATACATAGATTTTCTGGCTATTTTAATAGCTTCTGTAGGGCCCAATTCTTCAACTAAAACTTTAACCCTTTTATTATGTGCATCAGCCATTATAGCTCTTCTTTCTTCTAGATTACCTTTTAGAACTTCATCTTGTTCAGTAATTTCATCTATTTTCCATGGAGTATACCTTTTTATAACAGTATTTAACCCTGCTATTGTCTCTGTAGCCACATGATCAAGTTCGTTTATTTTAGTAGAGTTTGGAAGCCATATTGACGAAATTATTAGTTTTATACTCATGATTGCACCTCAGTAAATCCCGAATGTAATATATTATTAGGTTTAGTTCCAGCATGATAAATAAATTCAATAACATCTTTATTTCTTTTGATGATTGACTTTCTTTTAAGTTTAAGATTTGCTGTTAAATCAGCCCCTATTTCAAGATCATTATGCAAAACTACGTACTTTTTAATTTTTTCTGGCCTTGAAAGTTTTTTATTTATCTTTTTAATGCCATCATCTATATCATAGTTTAATTTTTCATTTTCAACCCATAAAAATGCACTGCAGTAAGGTTTTCCATCGCCAATTACCATTGCTTCTTCAATTAGAGAAATATTTTTAAGCATTCCCTCAATTTTAAGTGGACTTATGGTTTTTCCATAAGCATTTACTATAACCTCTTTTTTACGTCCGGTGATTACAAGACTACCTTCTGGTGTCAAATCACCGAAATCCCCAGTGCAAAGCCATCCTTCCTTAAAAAGAGAACTAGAATCTTTCTTAAAATAACCCCATGTTAATTGAGGTCCTTTTATCATTATTTCTCCATCTTCATCTATTTTAATCAAAGTTGAAGGTAAAGGCTCACCAACTGTTCCAATTCTATTTCTTCCAACTCTATTAATGGTTACAAGCGGCGCTTCGGTTAATCCATAAGCATTATAGACTTCAATACCCATTTCATGGTAAAATTGGAGTAAATCATCGCTTATTGGTGCAGAACCAACAATTAATTGAGCACATCTATCTAAACCTGCTTTTTTAAGAACTTCCCTTTTAATTAATTTTCCTAACATTGTCTTTAAAATTCCACTGGAATTTTCGTAAAGTTTCCCAATTCTCGTTTTTATAACGCTATCATGAACTTTTTCATAAAAACGAGGCACTGAAAAGAATATTTTAGGTCTAACTTTGCGGAGGGCTTTTTCAAGATCATGGAAATTCTCTAAAAAGTAAATATCAAGTGTTGCAGGAGCATAGTAAGGAGAATATGTGCCCATAATTCCTTCTACTACATGATTCATTGGAAGAAAAGATAAATAAGACACTTCACTGATTCTGTCTTTCCATGGTGGCATTGAAGCAATAAATTCAGCCATCCAGCGCAAGTTTCCATGATTAAACATAACTCCTTTAGGTTTTCCAGTTGTTCCGGAGGTATATCGTATTGTAGCAAGGTCATTGAAATTTAAGGGAACATTTAAAACCTCAGTTACTTCTTCGCCCATTTTAAGGAATTTTTTCCAATAAACAACATTTAAATTATTACGAGTTCCATCTCCACAAAATGAAATAACTGGAATTTCAACATTACACTTTTTTATACCCTTTAAAACTTCAAGAGTTCCTGCAAAAAGCATTTTTGCCCCACTGTCATATATTATTTCCCTAATTTCATTTAATGGACTTGTGTAATAAATAGGAACACTTATAGCGCCTGCAAGCCCAATTGCTATGTCTAAAATAAGATATCGTGTACTATTATAACCTACAATTGCTATTCTATCTCCCTTTTTAACTCCCAATTTTTGAAGAGATTTTAATGCCGAAATAATATCTTTATAAATATCCTTTGAACTGGACTTTTTAATTTCATCATTTACAATATCATAATAATTAACCTGCCTGCTCCTACTTTGAAGCCTGAACAAAGCCTGTTCATGAACTGTGCGGTCAGATCTGTGTAAAAATCCATAATAAACAGCAAATTCAAGGATTTTAGGCAAATATTCTTGCCAGTTATAATTATAATATCCTATCAATTCATCAGAATTATCTCTTCTGTATTCCCTGTTTTCATTAAAATAAGGTGAAAGGGTATTCATGGTTTCAATTAATTTTGCATTACCTTTTCCAAATAAACCGCTGAAAGATGAAATTTTTTTGATTGATGAACCACTAAAAGGCATATAAAAAGGATCATTAAGTTTAACATTAAGATTATCTTCAGTCCATTCTTTAACAAAGTTAATAAGCTCTTTTACCGTAGGAAGACAATCTTTTGGTGCTGTTAGGTGAAAAGTTTTATTTACTGCTCTTTTGTGAAATGTAAGGTTTACCACAGAATCTGCAACATAATCTACAGGCACTAAATTGATCTTCATATCTTTTGAAACGGGGATTAATTTCAATTTTCCACTTAAATAAAGTCTTAAAGGCACATAAACCGTATTAAACGTTTTAATATATCCTGTGGAAGAATCACCTACAATCATGCTTGGGCGAAATATTGAAAAATCAAATGATGATTTTTTAACTTCCACCTCGCTTTCAAATTTGGTTTTTTCATAATTACTTAAAAATCCATTATCTGAAGTCAAATCATTTTCACTAACTGTACCTTTTTTACCTCCTGCAACATAAGCAGTAGAAATATGAGAAAATCGTTCCAATCCGTGATCTTCATGAGCTGATTGAGCCAATTTTAGCACATTTTGGGTTCCCAATACATTGATTTTATGTAATTTTTCAAAAGTCGATTTAAGGCTCCAATCCGCAGCAGAATGAATTACATGAGTAACAATTCGAATTAATTCATTATATTCTTCTTTTTCTAATCCAAGATTATTTTGAGTAATATCCCCATTTAAAACATGGATTTTATTCTCTATTTCGTTTAAAAGCTCTGGAAATTCCCACCATGCTCGGTACAGCCTATTTACAGAATCTTCTTTATCTTTACCCCTTACTAAAACAATAATTTTATCATTATCTCCTTCAAGAAGACGAATGGCAATTTGAGTCCCTAAAAATCCATTTGCTCCAGTTAGCAGTACAGATTTATTCATTATCTCACATTCCATCCTTTTTCTTTAAGAAAATTTCTAAGTATTTCAGGATTCTTTATTGCACGGCTAAGATGCTCTTTAAATCCATTATTTAATTTATCATACTGGTGATTCGGATTTTCAATTAACTCATCAATTTTCTGGCTTAATTCATCCCAAATTTTAGGCGACATATAATCAATTAAATAATCATCCAATTTCAATTCTTTATAAAAACCTTTGAGGCGTGTGTCGTGCCCTACAGCTATTTGAGGTACCTTCGCTTCAAGAGACAAAACTCCGGCATGATAACGTGAAGTTACAAGTAATTCAAGACTTCTAAGGATACTGGTCATCTGTGAAGCATTATATTCCCTTGATGAGAATATTTTAACCATTTCGGGGTTCTTAATTTTTTCTTTTATACATCTGGCCAGCGGCTCATCCAGTTCTTCCATGCAGATTAATGCCACCTGTTTACCATGATTTTCAATTATTCTATCTGCCTCTTCTGCCCATTTAACTGCCAGATGCTCGCTTGCGCCAATTCTCTCTTTAGATCTAGAATAATAATAAGGCCATTTATAGATATTCTCTTTTTTACCCCAGGGACGCATTACAACTGGCCAAAGATAAAAATCAATTGGTGCAAGACCTACTACCCCTAAATTAGATCCTTCAAATGCATCATTTAAAATATGAGCATCTTTTCTTTCTGTTTTAAATGTAAATGCACAGTCTGCAGTTGTATCAATAGGTGCTTTAACCCCAAATTTTTTAAGTTCATTTTCAGCTAATTTGGTTCTTGTCAAAATTAAATCCGTTTTACTTGCTTCTCGCCTAACTAAACGCCTGTTAAAAGATGATAGATTTCCAACATCTACTGCATAAGCAAGACTTGACTTTTTAAAATTATGTGCACACCTTGTTGCCCATAAAAATGCCCAAAGAAGTGCTGATGTCCAGGTATCCATATAACAGCTTCCTTCAACTAATAAAAGGACATCATGTTCTTTAACCAGTCTTCTTATATCAAAGAAAAATATAGAATGAATAGAAGCAATCTTCAAATACTCATCTTCTTTAAGATAACGCCTTAAATTATTTTCATTTAGCGTTGGGACAGTAATTTTAGCTTTTTGTCCTACTATTGACCTAATATCTTCTATAATAGCTAGCAATCTTGCTTCAGAGCCAGTATTATTGGCACCGTTATAACCCAATAAGAGAATTTTCGGAGAATTTTTCATAATATTTCCCACAGCATTTTTACATTTTTTTAAATTCAAACATAATATAAATAATTTAACATTTAAAGTTAAAGCGCATAACTCCTTTTTAATGTAAATTTAGTTATATTTGTTTCTTATTTTCTCATATCCTACTGTATTAAAGCTGCAATCTTTCATGCATATAGTACATCCGTGACATAAATCCTTTATGATTTTTGTTTTGCCGTCTTTTTCAATTATTGCATTTTCAGGACACTTTCTAATACATTTTCCACATTTCCCGCAGAAATCAGGAATCCATAAATGTTCATTTAAATTATTAACTGGCAAGTTTTGAATACTGGTGAATATTACTGAAATTCTTTGCCTTGGACCAAATTCAGGGGTTATTAACATTCCATGTCTGCCCCTGTATCCTAAGCCTGCATATTGAGCAAGATGCGGATACATAACAATTCCACCAGCCGGATGACTGGCATGAGCTCCAAAACCATTTTCTCTTAAAAATTCTGCAAGTTCATTTGTTTTTTTACCCAGATCATCATAGGTTACAATGCCCATTTCTTGAGTAGCATCACTTGGAGCTGCATTAACAGCATCTTTATCCATTTCCATTATTAATACAATTGCATTTTCATATAGAACTGCTTTATCTTTAAATATCAGCTCAGAAGGCACTTTTACATATCCTAACTTATTTACACCGATTGAGTTAGCATAATTTTCAAATTTATCGAAAAATTCATTTTTTACTTCCGTTTTTGGATTTTCTGGATTATTTTTTAATGATTTTACAGTAATTTCCATATTTTTTGCTATTGAAAGTTGTTTTGGAAGCGTTTTTAGTGTAATTTCCAGTTTATCTGGCATCAATTTATTTGGAGACATTGGAGATGCCATTAAACATCCTTCTCTTTCTTTTACACTTTCTTCAAGTTTATTTACCTTTGTAAGCCTGTAATCAGCATATTTATTCTTTAAACTATTCAATGAAATCATTTCATAACTCCTTTAAACTATTTACAAAATAGTCCAGGTGTTTTTCAATCAATTTTTCATTCTGGCTTGTATTTGAACCTTCACTTTGCAAAAGAAGATATTCCTGGAATAAAGTGAATATTGTATATTGAAATTCCATTGCTTTAATTTCCGGATCTATTTTAGCTATTATTCCATTATTAACCATAATTTCTAATATTTTCTTTGAAAAAGAGTATGGTTCTTGAATTAAACATTGCAACATAATTTTTCTGGCTCTTTCATCTCTGAACTGTTCACTGGATATAATTTTAAATATTTGATCCATTTTTGGATTTTTAAAAAGATTCAAGGTTAAATTAGCCCTTTGAATAAAAATTTCAGGCTTAATATGATCTATTTTCTGAATATTTGCTTCAGGAGGCCTCATTTTCACTAATTCTTTCTTAAAATACTGGAAAATATGTTCCATTATATCATCTTTACTTCTATAATGATTGTATATTGAGCTTTCTCTAATTCCTACTTCTCTTGCAATTTCACGGACTGAAACTGCATCGAATCCCTTTTGTGAGAATAAATCAAGAGATACATCGAATATTTTTTGTTTTGTAGATATTTTTGAGGTAATTTTTTTCATGATATTGAACTCCAGTAACACTAACGAACACACGTTAGCTTCTTGACTATACCTATTGATGTTCTACTATATAAAGGTAACGAACGTACGTTAGTTAAATATTTAAAAATAAATTATTATAACTAAATAAAAGATTTATCATGAGTTTGAGGTTTTTTTGAATATTCAATCTCTAAAGTGCAGTATTTTTCTATATAAGTTTTCAATTCTGTAATTAAATCATGTTTACATCCGTTACCTTCATCTTTCCATAAATACTCACTAATTTCAAAATAAGAAGTATTGTCCTTATTTTCAACATTATAATAATTATCCATGAATTTTTCGTCCAAATCACTTTCAGAAAGCTTTTCATTACTGATCCAGTATTTAATCATTAGATAATTACCATATTTTTCGCAATCTTCTTGAATAATTAAATTTAATGGCTTTTCATATCTATTTAAATATAAATCATTATACGAATAATTTTTAAGAACTAATAGCCCATTATAAGTTTTTTTGGTCATATCGAACCTCCAAATTAATAATATTATATTTAACTAATTTAATAATTATTTTCCAATATAAACTGATTTCTTCGCTTTGGCATTAATTTTAAATAAAAGTATAATTTAAACTCTTTATGGTGGAGATAAATGAGAAGAAGGGATAAAGAAATAAAAGACCTCGCAATTATTGAAGGTATATTAAAAGAAGCCAAGGTTTGTAGAATTGCTTTATGTGATAATAATAAACCTTATATTGTGCCCATGAACTTTGGCCATAAAGATAAATACATCTATCTTCACTCAGCAACTGAAGGACTTAAAATAGACATTTTAAATAAAAATAACAACATTTGCTTTGAAGTGGACATTAAAAATGAAATTGTAAAGTCAAAAATTGCATGTAACTGGGGAATGAAATATTATAGCGTAATTGGCTCTGGAAAGGCCTATTTTATAGAAGATATAAAAGAAAAAAAGAATGCATTGGACATTATAATGCAAAAATACAGCGATAAAGAATCATTTGAATATTCAAAATCTGCCTTAGATAAAACTATAGTGATTAAAGCAGAATTAACAGAAATAACCGGGAAAAAATCGGGACATTAGATGTGATTATATGAAAATACTTGTAATTTTAGGCCATCCAACACCCGGAAGTTTCAATCATGCCATTTCAAAAACTGTAGCATCAAAATTAAGGGAAAACGGACATGATGTAATATATCATGATTTACATGCTGAAAAGTTTGATCCGATTATTTCAAGTGGCGAAATTCCGAAAAACGCTGAATTGGATCCTTTGATTGAAAAACACTGCCAGGAACTATCCCAAGCCGATGGAATAATTATAGTACATCCCAACTGGTGGGGCCAACCACCTGCAATCCTAAAAGGTTGGATTGACCGCGTGATACGTCCAGGAGTAGCTTATGAGTTTCTAGAAGGCGATAGCGGTGAAGGAGTCCCTAAGGGATTAATAAAAGCTGAAACTGCGCTTGTATTTAATACTGCAAATACATCAAAAGAAAGAGAAATGAATATATTCAGAGATCCTCTTGAAACCATCTGGAAAAATTGTATTTTTGATCTATGCGGTGTTAAAAACTTTTACCGGAAAATGTATAGAATTATTGTAACAAGTACGCCAAAACAACGTGAATTATGGCTAGAAGATGTTAAAGAAACTGTAGATAAATATTTTCCAGCTGAATAGGGGGTTAAATATTGGCTGAATTACCCGAAATTATGAATTTAAGTAACGAGATGAATGAAGAATTAATATCTAAAGAATTTGAAACTGTTGATTTCACTCAAGAAAAATGCATTAATATGGATAAAGAAAAATTTAAAGATGTTATTCAAGGTAAAACTATTAAAAAAGTATATAATAAAGGTAAATGGATTTTTATAGAGCTAAGCGATGATTATTATCTTCTTTTAAATCTTGGAATGGGAGCAGATATTTTATATTACAAGGATGGAGGATTTAATAAAGAATATCAATGCAGATTCCATTTTATGGATAATTCAGGTTTTACATGTAAATTCTGGTGGTTTGGGCGTGCTGAATTATTAAATAGTTATGAAATGGGAGATCATAAAGCAACAAAAGACATAGCAATTTCACCTTTAGACAAAGAATTTACAAAGAAACACTTTATCGAAATATGTAAAGGAAGAGCTGGAATCAAAAATTTTCTTTTAAATCAGAAGAAAGTTGGAGGAATAGGTAATGTTTACATACATGATATTCTTTTTAGAGCGAAATTGCACCCTAAAATTCCAGTTAATTCTTTAAGTAGCGTTCAAATTATTAATTTACATAAAATTATGAAAGAAAATCTAAGTGAATCCCTTGAAAAAAGGGGATTAGCTTATGAAAAAGATTTTTATGGAAATGAAGGTGACTTCAACAGGGATTATTTTTTAGTAGCCTACAGGGAAGGAGAAAAATGTCCAGATTGTTCTGCTATTATTCAAAAAATTAAAACTGGAAGTACATCTTCTTATATATGTCCAGAATGTCAGAAATTATAAAAAATTATCGAAAATAATAAAAAAATATACATTTAATTAAAATCATAATGTATTAGTGATTTAAATGGGAAAAATTGCATTAACTATAAAATCAGAGAATAAGCCTGGTGTTTTGAGAGATATTACTGATTTAATGGCCCGTTGTGGGATGAATATCACTTATACTCATCTTTTTGTAGAAAAAGATGGGATTTCATGGACGTATATGGAACTTGAAGGTGTTAAAAACAGCGGAGTACTTTCAGAAAATATACTGAAATTTGAATCTGTAAACAGCGTCGAAGTTCATCGTTCTTTAAGTGAAATCTACGGAAAAAGAATTATTATTATTGGCGGAGGCGCTCAAGTTGCTCAAGTTGCCCATGGAGCTATAGTAGAGGCAGATCGTCATAATATAAGAGGTGAACACATCAGTATTGATACAATACCTCTTGTAGGTGAAGAAGAACTTGCTGACGCTGTGTATGCAGTTGGAAGGCTCCCAAGGATAAGTGCTCTTGTTCTTGCAGGATCATTAATGGGAGGTAAAATCTCTGATGCTGTTAAAACTGTTAAAAAAGATCATGGCGTAATAGTAATAAGCCTAAACATGCCCGGAAGTGTAAGAGATAATGCTGATTTAGTAGTTACAGATCCGGTCCAAGCAGGAGTAATGGCAGTTATGGCTGTAGCTGATACAGCTATTTTTGATATTAAAAAAGTGAATAAAAAGATATTTTAAAAATTTAGTTAACTCATTTCTATTGCTCTAATTAGTTTACTTGCAGCGTTTTTAAGGTCCGGATCCTTAATATCACCACTTTCTCTAATTTTAAGAGCTAATGCTAGTACTTTTCGTACGTCATCAGGTTTAAGGTTTTCAGCCATTTCAAGGTATGTCTGATCTCCTTCTTCGTCAACTAAAAGTTTTTCTGCATCTACTAATTCCAGCATTACTTTGCAGGCACCCATAATGTCCCCGCTTCCAGCACTTTCTTCGCATTTTTTTATTAGTTCTTTAGATTGGGCATCCATTTATAACACCAAGTGTTATTATGGACTTATGATTAATTTATAGTTGTTTATTATCCTGCTTTAAAATAATAATACAAATTTAAAATTTATATTAAATTCATAAAAATAAGAATCTCCAATTTTCTAAATTGAAAAATTATTTATCTAAAAAGAAAATATTTAGGCAAAAAAGTTAATTTATTGTTGAAATAGACTACATTTGCTCAATTCTTCTAATTAATCTGTTAGCAGCATTTATTATATCCCTATTTGTAATTTCATTACTGCCTCTCACAACAAATGCCATTCTAACTATCTGAGGAACATCTTCCTGTGAAACTCCCGGGCCTCCAGTTTCTTTAGATTTCTTAATGTAAGACTCGCCAGTTTCATCATTCATTTCAATGTTTCCCCTATCCATTTCTTCTAAAAGCACCTGGCAAGCACCCATAGTGCTTGTATCTACTTCATTTTCTTCACATTTTTTTATTAATTGTTTTGCATTCTCATCAAGAGGAATATCTTTTTGTATCATAACATCACCCCATTTAAAAACAAATTATAAGGATTCCACAGCCCGAATAAGCCTATCTGCAGCAACTTTAAGTTCAGGTTCAAGATTTGGTCGATCCTTAATTTCAAAAGCCATTCTAAGAATTTTTGGTACATCTCTTGGTTCTATTTCTTCAGCCATCTGCAAATAAGAGTCATCAGAATTATCTTCACTTAAATCTACATCTCCCCTATTTATTTCATCAAGTAGAAGTTTGCATGGCCCCTCTAAATTTGTACTAATGTTTTCATCTTCACATTTTTTTAGTAGCTTCTTTGCACCTTCGCTTAAAATAAACTTTTTTGGCAAAATAAATCACCAGTATTAAATAAATTATATAAACATTATTAAAGAGCCTCTATAGCCCTTATTAACCTATTTGCAGCATTTTTCATTCCAGGACTAACATCAGGACGTTCTTTCATTTTAAAAGCCATGTTTAAGACCTTTGGAACATCATTAGGAGTAATTTTTTGTGCCATTTGCATGTATGTTTCATCTGGAAGATCTTCTTCAAACATACGGGGTTCTATATTTTCATTTTCCATTTCCTTCAACATGACTTGACATGCACCCATTCCTTGAGTGGCAATGTCTTTATCTTCACATTTCTTCATTAATTTTAAAGCATTTTCATCCATCTGCATAATAATCACCAGTTTAATATATGATCTTTTAATGATTTAAATTTATTACTAATTTTAAAAATAATATGATAAAAATGATAAGTGAATGTATTACTAAATACAAAATTCTAAATACTATTAATAATAAATAATATTTTTAGAAGCGATTTTTAGAGTTTAAATTTATAAATAATAACTATTCAAGGATAATTTCAAATTAAACTCCTTAATAACCTATTATTAAGAATAAAAATTAAATAAATTTACTTAAATGAAAATTGGAGGTAATTAAATGAATGGAAATGAAACTGGAAATCAAATGTTTTGTTACCAATGCTCTCAAACTGCAAGAGGTACCGGATGTACAGTTAGAGGAGTATGTGGTAAAGATGCAACAGCAGCAAGACTGCAAGATAACCTCTTATTTGCAATAAAAGGAATATCCGCTTACCTCTACCATGCAAGAGAATTAGGATACACTGATCCTGAAATAGACGCATTTATGGAGCGTGGATTTTACTCAACACTTACAAATGTAAATATAGATACTCCAGAACTAATTAATTTAGCATTAGAAGCGGGAGAAATGAATATAAGAACCATGAGACTTCTTAAAACAGCTTTAATTGAAACTTATGGAGAACCAACTCCAGTAGAAGTTAGTACTGGAACCAAAAAAGGTCAGGGCATAGTTGCAACAGGCCATAACCTTAAAGCCCTCGAACAGGTGCTAAAACAGACCGAAGGCACAGGAATAAATGTTTATACTCATTCAGAACTTCTTCCCGCCCATGGATACCCCGAACTTAGAAAATATGATCATCTTGTAGGTCAACTTGGAGGATCATGGTTCGATCAAAGGGAAGTATTTTCAAAATATCCTGTCGCAATTTTAGGTACATCCAACTGTGTTTTACCTCCAAGAGAAGATTATAGAGACAGAATGTTTACTTCAGGTGTTGCCAGACTTACTGGAGTTTCACATATAGAAGGCTATGATTTTACCCCCTTAATTGAAAAGGCAAAATCATTACCAGAACTTGAAGAAACACCAGGAGAAAGGATACTTTCAACTGGATTCGGTGCTTCAACAGTCCTTTCACTGGCACCAAAAATAAAAGAACTTGTTGAATCTGGAAAAATAAGAAGATTTTTCCTGGTAGGTGGCTGTGATTCCCCACTTCAAAAAACGGGATATTATACAGAATTTGTGGAAAAACTTCCAGAAGATACCGTTGTATTAACACTTGCATGCGGTAAATTCAGGTTTACACATCTTGATCTTGGAGACATAGAAGGAATACCCCGAGTAATTGATATAGGACAATGTAACGATGCCATAGTTGGAATTGACATTGTTGCAGCACTATCCGACTTATTTGGACTTGAAATTAATGAACTTCCATTAACAATTGTTCTAAGCTGGATGGAACAAAAGGCAGCTGCAATATTATGGAGTTTACTGTACCTCGGAATAAAAGGCATGTATGTCGGCCCTATTGCACCAGGATGGATAAATGAAGATATTTTAAACGTTCTTGTTCAGAATTACGATATAAAACTTATAAGTACACCTGAAGAAGATATTAAAGAAATTTTAGGGTGAAGAATTACCCTATAAATTTCATATTTTGTTCTATCCTTTACGAAAAATATTTTTATTACTTGATTTAAAGCTTAATATAGTGATTCAAATGTCAAAGGATAGTGATATTGATAAAGAATTTGAAGCTCAGTTAAAGGGGAAAATGGGCTGGAAATGCGCATGTTCACTGGATATCATTGATAAAAAACCTATGCTTAAATCAGTGACTTGTAAAGGGTGCGGAAAAGTTTTTAAAACTGATAGAAATACAGATTATTGTTTTAAATGTGAAAGTAAACATTAAGGTGTAATTATGGCAAAAATAGAAATTGAAAGACCAATGTGTATATCTTGTGGAAACTGCATCGATTCATGCCCCGAACTATTCAAATATGATGATGACGGACTTTCAACTTTAATTAATGGTGAAAGAGTTGGCGATAATGATGAACAGGAAATTGATGATCCTGGATGCGCTTTAGATGCTGAAGCAGGCTGTCCCGTGTCTATAATTCACGTTTACGATTAAAAGGAGTGATATAATGAGCGAAATGATTGGAAATGTGTTGGAAATAGAAGATTTAATAGATTATCAAGATGGTTCAGTCGTGAGCCGTGAAATTATTAGAAAAGAAACAGGAACCGTAACAATCTTTGCCTTTGATAAAGGAGAAGGATTAAGCGAACACACTGCCCCATTTGATGCAATGGTTCAAATAATTGATGGTAAAGCTGAGATCACCATTTCAGGAAAAGAAAATATTCTAGAAAAAGGAGATATGATTATTATGCCTGCAAATGAGCCCCATGCACTAAAAGCACTGGAAAAATATAAAATGATTTTGACCATGATCCGGTCTTAATTCTTTTTTTATTTATTTTGGATTAATAAATCTGCAGAACATTCGCAAAACTTCAAATATTCACATTTTTCACATTTATTCTTAAATACCGTAAATTCTGGTATTTCTTCCTTTTCAAACATAATATTTATAGCATCCAACGCTTTAAGAAGATTATTATGTAGAATAGAGTTTATTACAACAGGTCTTCTCTCATATATTTTAGTATAATAAACAAAACCGACAAGAACCTCTTTATTTAGCTCATAATCAATTAAAAGAGAGTATGCTGCAATTTGAAGAGCATCAGATAACCATGTGCCTGTTGCCGGTGGAAAACTATTTTTTATTTCAACTGGATAATAAATTCCATTAATTATCTCAATCTTATCTACTCTGCCGCTTAAATTTAATTCCTCACTTTCCAGGGAAAATTCCAGGAGCGATTGGGGAAATAAAATCTCGGATAATTCTCTTCCCTGCTTTTTTGTACTTTCAGTAAGTTTTTTAATTTTCAAAACGCTAATGCTTGCTTCAATTACTAAATCTTCCTTTAATTCATTGAAAAATTTATCTATTTCCTCATTTTCTGCTTGAAAATAATCCCGATATTTATCATGAAGTTCATCCAGATATTCAGGAACTCCATTTAAAATTAATTTTTGAATTTCTGCAATTTCCATGTTTTTCTGCACATTCCACAAGTTATGCTTCATTATTTCTTCGAAACCTCTTCTGGCCTCATGAACTATTTTTCCAGTTATCAATTCCTCTTTTTGAACTTCAATACCTTCAGCATATTTTAGATAAAGTTTTGCCGGACAATAAATAAATTCTGAAATCTCGGAAACTCTTAGCATGTTAGCACCAAATACTATTTATTTATGGCTTAAATTTGAATTAAAAATATTTAAGCAATTTATAAGTACATTAAACTGCTATAAATAGTATTCGTATGTTATTACTCCCTAAAACAAGTTTAATTCTTTTAAATTAAAAAATTAGTTCTCTATACTTAGATATAAAAATAAATCTTAAAAATTATTCGCTAAATAATTAAAAACGACATTATTTTGTTTATTGGGCTTCTTTGATTTCTGTTATAATTTTGAAGTAGAAATTCATAAATTCGTTTATATGGCCCCTCATATACCCAATATCATCATATTCTTCCTCTGAAGGGTCGAGTCTCACTACAACAAATAGATTCTGCTTTTTTTTATCATCAATGAATGCCTTTTCATTGTAATTCGATAATTTATTTTCTATATGATTTTTCCAATCTTCTGGTGAAGTATTATCTACAAAACACAAGTCAAGCCCATTTTCTCCATAGCAACCCAGATATTCTAACATATCTTTTTATATGTTTTTTATTACTAATATATTTTTATTACTAAAATGACTAATTAATAATATTAAACTGAAATAAATCCTACTGAAATCTATGATTTATAAAAATAAAATAAATGAGAAAGTAAAAAAAGTAAAAAAATCTTAATCTTCTAAAACCCGGATAAATAAAGTATCATCTTCTACAAAATCAAGATCATTTATCTCTTTAACCGCATTCTGCATATTTTTCTCCAATGCTTCGTGCATTACCATGAAAATAGGAACTTCAGGTTCATCACTTTCTTTTTTCTGGCTCATTGATTCAATGCTGATATCATATTTACTCAATATTCCAGATATCACGTGTAAAACGCCGGGTTTATCAGCTGCAGTAATACGTAAGTAATATTTGGATTTTATATCTTCAATACTTTTTATTTCCCTAACTTCAGTATTACTTGGGCCATAAATATTTTCGCGGCTCATATTTTCCATTATATCAAGACAATCACCAACAACAGCACTTGCTGTCGGCATCATGCCTGCTCCCTGCCCATACATCATAACAGGACCAACAATATCTCCAACAATATAAACACCGTTGAATACATCGTTAACAGCGGCGAGAAGATGATCTTGAGGTATTAAAGTTGGATGAACCCTTACTTCAAGTTCTCCATCCTCAATTCTTGAAATAGCCAGTAATTTTATGGAATAACCCATTTCATTCTTAATAAATTCAATATCTTCCTGTTTGATTTTGCTTATCCCTTCAACATGGAATTTTTCCTGCTTTACATAGGTTCCAAAACCTAAAATAGTTAGTATTATCAATTTTTGAGCAGTATCATGTCCTTCAATATCAAAAGTAGGGTCTTGCTCAGCATAACCTTTTTCTTGAGCCGCTTTCAATACATCATCAAAATCAAGGCCTTCATCAGTCATTTTTGTTAAAATATAATTTGCAGTACCGTTTATTATACCATAAATTGACTGAATACGGTTTGCGCCTAAACTTTCATTTAATGGCTGAAGTAATGGAATTCCTCCACCTACACTTGCTTCAAAGCAAATTCTGACATTATTTTTATTTGCAGTTTCCAGGATTTCTTCCCAGTGTTTTGCAAGCAGTGCTTTGTTTGCAGTTACTACATGTTTTCCATTAGAGAGTGCTTTTAAAATAAAGCTCTTTGCAGGTTCATAACCACCAATAAGCTCAATTACTAAGTCAATTTCAGGATCTTCTAAAATATCATTTATATCAGTTGATAAAATACTTCTATCAACTTTAACTCCTCTATCAGTTTCAATGTCTAAATCAACAACTTTTTTAAGTTTTATATTTGCTCCCACTTTCTGCTCCATCAGGTCTAAATTCATGTTAAAAGTCTCTACAACTCCTGCTCCTATTGTTCCAAACCCAATGAGCCCAATATTATATCTATCTTTCATCAAATGCCTCCATAAAAAGATAAAATTTAAAATTTAATTTATTAAAATATATCAATCGTTAACTTTTTTCACTATTAAAATCTTTCTTTTAGTTCAATCAACCGTCAAAAAATCTACGATTTTTTGGGCATTCGAAAATCTTAGATTTTCGATGCACCGAAAACAAAGTTTTCGATTGCTGCAAAAACTGCGTTTGACAGCTGTCAAAATCATAGATTTTGACGCGAAAGAATTGAAAATTCTTTCAGTTTGATGTATTCATCAAAGGCTTCCCTTGTTGTACCGACTACAACCCTATATCTTGTGTCATTATCAACAACTTTTTCCAATTTGCCCTTTACGACTATTTCTTCACCGTCTTTAGCTTGACCAGAATAAGTGTGTGTAAATGAAGCAACTTCCGTTATAGGAACATCTTTACCCTCTAAAATATTCACATCTTCAATTTTATAAACTGCAGGATTATCAAAAGCTCCTAAAGCACTTGATACTTTACATTCAATCATTGCAGTTCCTAAAGGCTCATATTTCTCTTCGCCGTATTTACCTTTAATTTCATTCCAGTCACGAGTTGCAAGAATATCAAACAGAGTTCCATCAATTAATCCACGGTTATTTTTCCGTTTTTCATACCACTGGAATTCTTCATAACTTAGAGTAGAGTCTTTTATCCTTTTTTCATATAACCTAGCCCAATATTCCTCGCTTATACTTTTTAAATCACTTTTATCCTTAATTTCACCAAAGATATCCATTGCTTTTTTATGATTTTTAAGACCATAAAACACGAAATCAATATCCGAGACACTTGGATCATATAAACCCGGTAAAATTGATCCAGAAACTCCCATTTTAGAGTATGAAATATCAGCATAATCATTAAAGATATCAGCAAGTTTTACAACCTTTTTAAGCAATTCATTATTATTATCGCTGTTTATTATCTCTTTCAGGCGTTCCTCAGGCTTTAATATATCTTTAACTTTGTCAAAAGGCACACCCATCATTTTAAGATCTTTAGAATCATCGAAAAGATATTCGGGATGATTTTTACCTAAAAATTCATAAGCTTGGTTGGAATCTACTTTAGTATATCTTTGACCATTTTTAGACCTTTCACCCTCAGGATCTGGCATATATCTTAAAAATGATAGAATTCGATTTTCTGGATGTAGATATGAGGTTGTTGCAAAGAATAAATCATCTGTTGTGTATATGAAATCTCTTGTTCTTGCTCTCATAAATTTATTTAATCATTAGATACTATATATACCTACCAAACTTTCAGAATGTTTAATTTATAAAATATAAATTATTTAATAATATGATAATCTCAAGACTAAAACCTCAAGAAGACATGAAAAAAGGTATAATTGGTATAATTAATGAAAACGAGATTAAATCAGGTGTAATTATTTGCATTGTAGGTAGTTTAAATTCTGCTACTTTGAGAATGTCCAATGAAAAAATCAAGACATTTAAAGGGCCTTTTGAAATTGTTTCATCAGAAGGCACCATATCTGAAAATGGAATTCATGTTCATATTGCTATTTCTAATACAGAAGGGCATGTAATTGGCGGACATTTAAAAAAAGGATGCATAATCAATACCACAGCAGAAATATGCATTTTAAAATCAAATTTATCCTTAAAAAGAGTATTTGATCCAAAAACAGGTTATAAAGAACTTTTTATAGAAAATTAAGAGTGATATAATGGAATATAAAAGATTGGAAGAAAAGATTATTTATGATGGAAGCCCAATTGAACCTTTTTGGGCATTTAAAGAGTTAAAATTAAAAGGATCAAGCATTGTATCATGGATAGGCCCTATGAACATTAAACCAGAAGAACTCATAGACTATGAAGACGTAGGGCTTGAAATTAAATCAGATGAAATGGTTCATTTTATAATAGAGCACTTTGATATTCAGCCGGCTGACATAAAAACATGTTATCATAGACAGAGATTACTTGTACTGATTGTTAAAGATGCTTTGGGTGAATTAGGGATTAAAACAACACGTAGCGGCGATGATATTTACTTTGATGGTAAAAAACTCAGTGTTTCAATTGCTACATGTTCTAACAGCAGTATGAAGATACATTTCGGAATGAATGTAGCTGATAAAGGTACTCCCGATGACATAGAAACAACAGGCCTTTTAGAGTGTAAAAACGATTTAAATAAAGAAAAAATTGATTATTTAATTGATAAAATATGCGAAAGTTATATTAATGAAATTGAATCTATTGAAGAAGATATAACAAAAACTAAGGTATTTTAAAAAAAATAGTCATTATTGCGGGTCAAAATTAAAAATAAAGTACTAAGAGGATTATAAAATGAAAATAGTAATTAATGGAATTCACGCTAATTTGAGGTTCGCTTCTGCTCACATGATACCACTTCACGAATCATGTGGAGGGATACACGGACATTCCTACATTGTAGATGTTCAATTTGAAGGAGAAAGAGCCGGAGAATTTGGATTTGTTGTTGATTTTAAACAAGCTAAAAGAATTGTTCGTGATATTTGCAAAAAACTGGACCATAAAGTCTTAATTCCAAGTAAAAGTAATGTTGTAAATTTTACACATAAGGACGAGAATTCAATAGAATTTACAGTCGGCCAAAAGGAATATAAACTTCCATTAGAAGATTGTTGTCTCTTACCGCTAAAATCCACCTCTGCTGAGGATCTGGCAGAATACTTTGCAGAAGAAATATATAAATACTTAGAAGAGACAAATAATAACATCTCAAGCGTCCAAGTTTGTGTTAATGAAGGTATTGGACAAGGCGCCTATTTCGAGAAGTCCATATAAGATTTGGTGGCCGTATAAATGAATGCTCAAATAAATGAGATATTCTCAAGTATTCAAGGTGAAGGCTTATTAATTGGCAGAAGACAAATCTTTATAAGATTTTCTGGATGCAACCTTGATTGCAATTATTGTGATACACCACAAAGCAGGGACCCAACTTTTGGAACCCCATACTCTGAAGAAGAGCTTTTTAATTCTGTAGATAATTTAATAACTCCTGATTTTCATTCAATCTCCATTACAGGTGGAGAACCATTATTACATGCTGATTTTATAAAATCATTTTTGGAAAAATATGATTTCAATTGCCTGTTAGAAACTAACGGCTCATTACCCGGTAACTTAAAGAAAATATTGAATGTAATAGATTATGCATCTGTTGATATTAAATTACCTGAACATTGTTCAACTTCTAACCATAATAAGCTGTTAATGAACGAGCTGGAATCACTAAATCTATTAATAGATGGGGGAATAAATACATACTGTAAGGTAGTTGTACTGCCATCTACAACTGTAGAAATGATCAACATAATAGCTTCAAAAATTAGTGAAACAATTGAAGATACATCAAATTTATCAATGGTTATACAACCCTCAGATCCACTGGATGACTGGAAAGAAAATAGTAGAAAACTATTTGATATATCAGAGAAAGCTGGTGAATACATGGACGTATTAACCATACCACAAGTTCATAAAATTCTTAGGATACGATAGGAGGTCTAAAAATGGAAATAGAAACAAATGTAACAGTAAAAGACGCAATGACATCTAGTGTGATTACAGTTAAGCCTGAAAACAACGTAGCAGATGCTGCATTCATAATGAGTCAGAATGAAGTGGGCTGTTTAATTGTTAAAAGCAACGGTGAACCTGAAGGAATAATCACTGAAAGCGATATCTTAACCAAAGTAGTCGCTCAAGATATCAAAGCCAGCGAAATTACTGTTGACGAAGTTATGACCAAAAACCTCATAAAAATCGATCCTGGAAGGGAATTGAATGAAGCAGCACGTTTCATGTCAAAAATGAACATAAGAAGATTAGCAGTTGTTAAAGATGGTTCACTTACTGGAATACTTACTGCAAAAGACATAATGGCGGTTTCTCCAGAATTGACTGAAATTCTTGTGGAAAATGCAAGGATGGTAAATCAAATGGACTACAAAAAAGATGAAAGTCCCGTACCTGGAGTTTGTGAGGCATGCGGAAACTTTATGGATTATTTAGACGATATTGATGGAAAATTCGTCTGCGAAGAATGTAAAGAAGATTTAGAAGGTGATTTAACTTGAACAATGTTGAAGATGTTATGACACCAAATCCGGTTACAGTTTCTGTAGATACTTCTGCAACTAAGGTAAGGTCTATATTAAGAGATGAAAGCTTTAGATGCGTTCCTGTTGTATCTGGAACCCATCTAGAAGGAATAATTACCCGTGGAGATATGATTAAAATATCTGCTACAAAATCAAATATTGAGGCTCGAGGGATAATGGAACATCCCAAGGTAATTGCCAGGCCAGATATGGAAATTGCAGAAATTTCAAAGAAACTGATGGATGCAAACATCGTTCAAGCCCCTGTTATTAAATCAGAAGATAGTATGGATCTCGTCGGCATAGTAAGTGTTGCTGATCTCCTTGAAAATATAATGGAAAGAAAAATGAAAGCATTATATCAAAATGTGGGAGAAGTAACAGTTGAAGATGTAATTACTTGTAATTATGATGATCCTTTGTCAAAAGTTTGGGATAAAATGGATGATACAGGATATTCAGGTCTTCCAGTAATTAAAAAGAAAAAATTAATCGGCATAATAACCAGAAAAGATATAATAAATTCTGGACACGTTCGTTTATCCAAAGAAGGTGGAAATAAAACCCCTTCAAAGGTAGAAAGTATTATGCGAACACCCCCAATAGTCATCACTCCAGATCAAAGTATTGATGAAGCAGCCGAAATGATGATTAAATTCGACATTGGAAGGTTACCAGTAGTTGATCATCCAGTATACATAAAAAAAGAACCCCAAAGAGCAAAAGAAGCTGATCTTATAGGCATAGTTTCAAGAGAAGATATTCTCGGGTCGTATATAAATTGATTTTCCAAAATACCTGCTTAAAAAACTCAAATTTATTTTTTAATAAAATAGTTTATTTCATATTCATATGAGGTGTACTCATGAGAAGAAAAGAACTAATTAATGTGGTAAAATCCAGAGAGCGAGCTCCATTAGAGTTCGAAACACATATAGCAGAACACGACGGCGATATTATGAGCATCGCCAAAAAAGAAGTAATTTCAGTACCTCAAAGTGCTTCCATAAAAGAAGCAGCTGACTTAATGGTAAAAAACAAGTTCAGGAGGCTCCCTATAACTGACGCAGGAAGTGGAAAACTTCGTGGAATCGTAACAGTTATGGATATACTGGACTTTTTAGGTGGTGGCGACAAATATCAACTTATAGAAAAAAAACATGATGGGAATTTTTTAGCTGCAATAAATGAGCCAATTAGAGAAATTATGACAAGAAATGTGGATACTTTAAGTAATAAGAGCTCCATTGAAGATGCAGTTTCCCGAATGATTGATAAGGAAGTTGGTGCGCTTCCAATTATAGATTCTGATGAAAATATTGTGGGGATAGTCTCAGAAAGAGATTTTGCTGTGCTTCTTTCTGGAATTTTAACTGATGAAACAGTTGAAGACTACATGACTACAAATCTCATTAAAACCACTCCAGGGACAAGAGTAGAAGGGGCAACCAAAATAATGGTTAGAAATAAGCTAAGAAGGATTCCTATAACTGGAGAAGAAAGGAAAACACCTCACCCTGAAAATGATAAATTGGTAGGAATTGTTACCGCAACAGATATTCTCAACTTCTTTGGTAACAGTGCTGCATTTGAAAAAATAATAACCAATAACGCAGATGATGTCTTAAACACCACACTTAACGATATAATGACTCAAAAAGTAGTTACTACTAGTGTGTACACTAAACTAGGAGATCTATGCAGTATAATGGAAAAAGAAGGAATTGGAGGAATGCCTGTAGTAATGAATAATGAACTTCAAGGAATAATTACCGAAAGTGATATTTTAAAAGCAATAAGTGAATGATCTTAGGGGTGCTATAATGAATGTTAATGAAGTAATGAACGATGAAGTAATTTTAATTCAAGAAAATGAACAGGTAAATCATGCCCGGAATTTAATGCTCAAACACGGTCTTAGCAGAGTCATAGTAGTAGATAGAGAGGATAATCCCATTGGAATTGTTACAGAAAGAGATTTAATACGCAGATTAAGAGGTAACGGCCCTGCATGGAAAAGAAGGCCAATTGACACCATAGCAATAAGAAGAGTTATGAGTAATAGTCTGGTAACAATAGATCCACAAAGCAACGTAAAAGATGCAGTGGAAACCATGCTTAGAAATAAAATAAGTTCAATTCCTGTTGTTGATGAAGAAGGATTAGCAGGAATAGTTACAAAAACTGATTTAATGAACCTCTATGCCTCAAAATTCCAGAACAGATGGAAAATATCCGATCTTATGACCAAAGACGTAGTTACTGTAAATGAAAACCACACTTTATCCCACGTTGTAACTATTATGGATGAAAATAATGTAGATGGAGTCGTTGTTATGTTTGACAGCGATATTGCAGGTATCATAACACCAGCAAATATCTCCTTTGCACAAGTGGATGATCCAGAAACTGGGGTTAACATTGAAAAAGTCTATTTTATAAGACAGAGCCCGGAAGGTGAAGACAAACGAAAAGTCAAAGAATTGATGTTAACTGCCGGAGATATCATGACTGAAGATGTTATAACTATCAGTGCTGATGTAGATTCCTCAGAAGCTGCGAAATTAATGTATGATAACGAACTTAGCCATATTCCAGTCGTGGATGAGGATGAAAATCTCGTTGGAATAATTACAAGAACTGATATAATTAAAGGAATTCAATAAGGGTTTGGATTATATTGAAAGTGAGGGATAAAAATGCATGTAAAAGATATAATGAGCAGTGAAGTTGTTGGAATAGATAAAGACCAGAACATCCATGATGCATTAAAACTCATGAAAAAAAATAAAGTTTCAAGGTTAGCAGTCATAAAAGGGCATAGAAGGAATAAAAAAGAACTTATAGGAATTATTACAGAAAAAGATATTGCTTTAAGACTTGGATCATCAAAATATGGGAATCTTCCACCTTCACATTTCCATGTATCCACAGTAATGAGTACCGATCTTATAACCGTAGAAAGTAATCAGACCATTGGAAATGCTGCAAAATTAATGATTGATAATAAAATTGGAGGAATACCCGTAGTTGATAATGAAGAAATAGTGGGTATAATTACAAAAACCGATTTTGTCAAAACATGCCAGGGAATACCTTACAATGACACTGCAATTGAAGGGAATATGGGAAAAAATTTGATGACAATTAGCCCTCAAGACAGACTTGTCCATGCAAGAAGAATGATTATTGATGAAGATATAGGAAGGCTTCTTGTAATGGATGGAGGTCAACTTGAAGGAATTATCACAGCAAAAGATATAGCTTGCTCAATGATTTCATTTAGAAAAGTCGTTCCAGATAAATACCAATCTGCAAGAATAAGAAATCTAATTGTAGAAGACATAATGACCCAGAACGTTCGCACAATTTCAGAAAGTGCTACAATTGCAGATGCAGCAGCCATGATGGTTAATGAAGAATGCAGTGGATTACCTGCTGTAAACGAATCTGGCGAA
This sequence comes from Methanobacteriota archaeon, assembly GCA_023434825.1. Lineage (GTDB taxonomy): Archaea > Methanobacteriota > Methanobacteria > Methanobacteriales > Methanobacteriaceae > Methanobacterium_D. Next base: position 53,838 of record JAEYSH010000038.1, read on the forward strand.
GTGACTGGTATAATCACTAAAACAGATTTATTGAAATTTATAGTTGACCTGGAGGAAGTTAGCTGATTATACCTGAAATTACATGTCCAAACTGTAAATCAGAGATGCATGTTGACTGGAGGAGGAACAACTCCCTCAACAACTTTTTTTTTCATTGTTCAACCTGTGATTTAGAATCTCGAATAGTTATTGAGGATTTTTTAGATAAAAAACTCCAGAAAATACTTGGAGTAAAGGCTGAAAAACTTAATCAAGCCATAGAAAAGGGTATTATTAAATTTTTTGATTTTAACGGTACCCCCTCACTTCAATTTAAAAAAAGTGTTGGTAAAATAGAAGATGGTACTGTAATTTATTTTAAAAACAATGTAGAGGTTATAAGAGGCTTCCCAAAAACACGGCGAACCCTAATTTTATCTCCTACTTTAAAAAATCATTTTTCTGATAAAATTGTTGTTGAAGAAAAAATGAATGGTTACAATGTCCGTATAGCATTTATACAAGATGAAATAGTTGCTTTAACAAGAAGAGGGTATATGTGTCCTTATACTACTAAAAAAGCAACTGAAATATTAGATTTAGAAGAATTTTTCAATGATTATCCTGATCTTGTAATTTGCGGCGAAATGGTAGGTACCGATAACCCTTATGTATCTCATTACTATAAAGAAATAGGAAGCCTTGGTTTCAGGGTTTTTGATCTTCGAAAAAAAGTTACTAATGACCCGCTGCCTCTTGAAGATAAATATAAACTTTTGGAAAAATATAACCTCCCATCTGTACGTGTTTTAGGGACTTTTAATCTAGAAGAAGCTGCAGAAGAAGTTAAAAAGATTATAAAAGAAATTGGAGAAGAAAAAAGGGAGGGAGTGGTAATGAAAGATCCCCAAATGGAAATTGGCGCTCTAAAATATACCTCTTCTGAAGCTCATCATGATGAGATAAGCTATGCTTTCACATACCCCTTTGATTTTGGAAAGGATTTCTTCTTCAGTAGAGTTATAAGAGAAGGTTTTCAGGCATTTGAAATGAATGAAAATGGAGAAATGCTTAAAAAACGAGCGAATGAGCTAGGTGAGGCAATTTTATATGCTATGGTGGACACCATAAAAAATGTGGCATCCGGAAATATTGCAAGTGAAGATATGGTTATTGACGTTGAAAGTAGAGAAGAAGCAGAAAAATTTATGCGTCACCTACATGATCTTGGCGTTTACGCACTTTTAGTTGAATTTAATGATAATAAAGCAACAATAAGAAGAATACATCAGTCCACCACAGATAAAATCAATAATTTCCTTAATGGCGGACTTTATTAATTTTTAGTAATTTTATTTTTTTTACTTTTTTATGGGTTTATATATAAAGAGCACATAAACCAAAAATACTGTAAAATGTTTTTTAAAATTTTATTTTTAAATAGGGAAAATCATGAATGAAAAAGTTAAAAATACAGAACAGAGAATAGGTTTTCTTGGACCTGCTGGAACCTACGCAGAAGAAGCAGCATCAAGAATAGATGGTAAATTAATTCCATTTGATTCAATAATGGAAGTTATGGACGCAGTTAATAAAGAAAATGTTGAAATTGGAGTAGTGCCAATTGAAAATTCTATTGAAGGTCCTGTAGGCGTTACACTTGACCTTCTAGCCCATGATTACGATCTAAAAATCAGAGGAGAGATAATACTACCAATAAGCCATAATTTCCTTTTAAATCATGAATCTTCTATAGAAGATATTGAAATAGTTTATTCACATGGTCAAGCCCTTTCGCAGTGCCGTAAATTCATTGAAAAAATGGGTGCAAAACCAGTTGCAACGCCCAGTACTTCAGGAGCGGCCGAGATGGTTAAGGGTAAGAAAAATGCTGCTGCAATTGGAACAGCACGCGCTGCAAAGCTGCAAGGATTAAAAATCGCTGCTAATGATATACAGGACTATAAAGATAATTCTACACGATTTATAGTTATTGGTAAACATGATATGGAACCAACTGGCCATGATAAAACTTCTGTTGTTTTTTCATTGGTTGAGGATAGGCCGGGAGGTCTTTATGACATTCTGGGAGCATTTGCAAAATGCAATATCAATTTGACCAAGATTGAATCACGACCATCTAAAAAAAAGCTCGGAAATTATATCTTTTTTATTGATTTTCAAGGCCATGCGGCCGATAAAGAAGTAAAGAACATTTTAAATAACATAAAAAACAAAATATCGTACATAAAGATTCTGGGTTCCTATCCCATGTTAGGGGATGATTGAAATAAGCATGGAAAAAAATAGAATTCAAAAAAGCCTCAATGAACTTGAAAATGAATTCAAGAATGGTAATATATCAAAGAGCCAGTACGAATTCCAAAAGAGGCGTTTAATCGAAAAATTAGAAACTTTAGCAGTTGCTGAAAGAGTTATGAAACTTCAAGGTAAGAAAACAGAAGAAGCATCTACAACAACCAGCACTGATGATGATAATGATGAATTATTTAAAAAATATATTACATCTCCAGGATTAAAAGAAAAAAATATTAAAAGCGGTAAACGTTTTTCCTATAATACCGTGATTGCAAGCGCACTTTTAATTGCTGCCTTTGTAATTGGTATTGGATTTGGTATTTATTCTTTAAATATACCTGAAGAGGTATCAAGCGTTTCTTTGTATACAAACGACAGTGCATTTCCTCCTTTTGTATTGAATAACACTACAAATGCGACAAATGCAACTAACAGCACAAAATTACTTAATGCTACTAAAAAGACCAATACAACAGTTAAACCTACACAAACAACTAAAACCCCCGATAGTACACCTCCAACAACAGATCCTACACCTCCAACAACAGATAATAAAACCGGTGACAGAGCAGCAGGTGACCCCACCACTGAAAAATCAACAACACATAAAACATATAGACAAACAAGTTCAGATAACACATCGAATTAGCGTGCTAAAAACATTTTAAAGCACCTAAAAATTTATTTTTTTTATAATACGCAATAATAACTTTTATATTTTAAAACTAATCATTTATTACCTTTATCTTTGTTTTTTTCTCCTTCTTACAGTGATTTTTAAAATAGAAAATTATATAACCACTTCCTAGATGATAATAGATAGAGGTAAGTAAATTGAAGAAATATCTATATATATTTATTCTTATATCTGCAGTTGTTCTGGCATCTGGATGTACTAATAGTCAAAATGAAACATCTGGAAGTAATGAAACCAAAGCAAAAGTATACAGTGGAGATGAGGTAACATTCGAATATCCTGGAACTTGGGAAACTATATCCAGCCAATCCAGAGATAGTATAATTGCAGTTGGAGATCCAAATTCTGCTGATGGAAATGGCAATGTCCGCATAAATGTTTTAATTCAAAGGACCATAAAACCTCAGGCTACCGCACTTAAAGATTATTATAATGCTACATATGCTCAGTTTGCATCCCAAAATATTGGTTTTACACCAGTATCTGATGGTACTATTCTTGTAAATGGGCAAATGGCCTTCGAAAATATCTATAAAATTAATAATAATGGTCAAAAAGAAGAGCGTGCAGTTTGGGTTCAAAAAGGTAACAAAATTTTCATCATACTTTGCAGTGCCCCCGTATCAGATTTCAATAACCAGCAAGCAAATTTCGATAAAATTATTAACAGTTTTAAAGCTCTCTAATTTTATTTTTTTAAACCTCCAAATTAAAGTTAAATTTTTATATTCTCCAGTCAAACAGATAATTAATTTTAAATTATTTATAAACAAAATTTTATTATTTAATGGTGATATATTGAAAAAATACATTTACCTCATATTAATCATTATTGCAGTGATTATTTCAGGTTTATATCTAATTAATAATGGAAATACGCCATACAATTTAACTTCAGGAAATAAAGAAATTAAAACATATTCTGCAAATGGCATTTCTTTTAATTACACTGAAAACTGGGAAATAATTAATAAAACAGGTAAATATGTAATTGTAAGCCTTAATGATACTAAAGCTAATAAAACCAATAATAAGACAGACATTAAACCCAATGCAGTGGTAGAAATATCTAAAAAAGCATCAGAAGGTATTCCTTTAGAAAAATTTTTTGATGAAGTAAAAGTAGGGGCTTCTGGAGTTCCAGGATATCGCCAATTGTCTGAAGGAAAAACAATAGTAGATAACAAAACTGCATATGAATTTACAGCAAGCGGCATGGATAATGGTATTGAGGAACAGTTTAGAATAGTTTTATTTGAGAAGGGAGGGTTTATTTACATGATTGCGTGTGGAACACGCGAACCATTTTACCTTACAGATAAAAACAATGAATTTGATATTATAATTAATAGTTTCAAAGTTCAATGAAGCTTTATATTCTTTATTTTAATTCATTCAAACAAAAAGAAAAATATATTAATCTGTTTCCTTTAAGATGATACATATAAACGGCGAGGTAATCACTTGAGCGGTCCACTAAAAGATAACAAAAATCCTCTGAGAATTCCCACACAGAAAAGAAGCAAAAGTAGAAGAATTCCATTAGGCGGGAAATACCGGAAAGAAATGATTGCTGGGGCCATAGCTGTACTACTAGCACTTATTATTATAATTTTAACCAGCAGTGGAGGTACTGTTGCAAACAATGATACTTCAGATGTAAATAATACTGCAAAAATACCCACAAAAATCTATTCTGCAAGTGGAATCTATCTGGAATATCCTGCATCATGGAACGTAACTACTGATGAAGTGAACGGTAGTACGATGCAAATTGTTATTCAAGACCCTGCATCAGCAAGTGATCCTAATAGTACCCAATTAGCAGCTTTTACAATACTGAAAGTACAAAAAGACCCATATCAAACATTAGAGCAACGAAAAGATAGTTTTATTCAGAGCTTAACCAGTTCAGGTGCAAATATAGCCCTTGCAAACTCAACAAACATAACTATTAATGGAATAAATGCTACAGATGCCATTTACACAGGTAATGGGCCAAAATACGAAAAAATCGAACTTAAAATGGTATACTTTGAGGAAAATAATATATTTTACATAATGGCATTCCTTACTAAAGGAACAGATTTACAAAGTCAAAAGCAGTATTTTGATGTTATATTAAACAGTTTTAAAGTTCAGTAAATATTCTTTTAAATTTAAATAATATATTACTCCGCGCATAAAATAAAAGAAAATACATTACAATTTATTTTAACATGATAGCATAATATATATTAATGAACAGAATATATATTTGTTATATTATATTTGAAAGACAGAATAAATACTAACAACGCTGCCTTGATCTGCTTTTTATTTTAGTTGCATCAGAGGATGTACAAAATAGAAAAACAACTTTTTATCCAAGTTTATTACTGCTGCAAATATGGAATATTAAGAAAATAAATAGCAGTTTTTTTCAGGGTATGCTACCCATTGGAGGTAAATCTGTTTAATGGTGCAATTTCTAAATATAATTTTTAAAATTAAATTTTAATTTAAATAATAAGGAGGAATGAAGAATGGTATTGCCAGTATGCGATGTCTGTTTAAAAAGTGGAATGTTATGTCAGGGGTGTGAAAATAAATTAAAGAGCGGTGAAATCACCCAGCTTGACTTAGACATTGCAAAATTACTTTTCAAACTTGGCGACGGTAAAATTGGATTTAAAAAGACAATAGAAATAGGGGACGTCGTTATAATAGTAACAGAAAAAGACCAAGTTGGAAAGATAATCGGGAAAAGTGGAAAAATAGTAAGAGCAATATCAAAAAAGATCCATAAGAAAGTAAGAGTTATAGGAGAAGGTTCTGATTTTAAAGAGATAGCAAGGGATCTTGTAGCTCCTGCAAGGATTTCCGGAATTAATATAGTCTATGGAATGGACGATGAAGAGAAGTTTAAAATTAGAGTAATGAAAGAAGACTCAAGAAGACTTCCGGCTAGATTAGATGTTTTAAACAACATCATGAATCAATTAACTGATGAAAAAACAATTATAGTTATTGACGATCTCTAAAATCTATTTTGAGGGACAAAATGGAAATTGTGCTTTGTGTTACAGGGAGTATTGCTGCAACAGAAACTATTAAACTTGCAAGAGAGTTTAGAAGGCAAGGATTTGACGTTAAATGCTTCATGAGTGATGGGGCATGCGATATAATCCATCCTTACACCATGGAGTTTGCAACAGGGCAGGAAATAGTTACAAAAATTACAGGTGAAATTGAGCATGTAAAATACTCAACTTCTGACCTTATTGTTGTTGCACCAGCAACTGCAAATGTTATAAGTAAATTTGCCTACAAAATTGCAGATAACCCAATTAACACCCTTTTAATTACAGCTTTTGGTTATAAAACACCCATTTTAATGGTTCCATCCATGCACAATTCCATGTATAAAGCTGTTAAGGGAAATATTGAAACTCTTAAAGAAGAAGATATTACTTTTATTAAGCCTAAAATTGAAGAAAAAAAGGCTAAATTCCCTGATGTCCAGGATATTGTTCTTCACGCCCTGCGTGAATTAGGCAATAAAGATTTAGAGGGCAAAAAAGTTCTTGTTAGTGCCGGAGCGACATATGAAAAGATTGATGAAGTTAGAGGCATAACAAACAGAAGCTCCGGTAAAATGGGAGTTGAAATTGCAAAAGAAGCTTTTATTAGAGGTGCAGATGTCACTTTAATTAAAGGCAAAATGACTGCTGATATTCCTAATGTTTTTAATATAATTGAAGTTGAATCTGTTGAAGATATGCGTAATGCTGTACTTGAACAGGCTAAAACTCATGATATTTTCATTTCAGCCGCTGCTGTTTCTGATTTTATTCCAAAAATAGAAAATGAAGCAAATAAAATTTCTTCAAGTGAAGATATTACTTTAAAACTTGAAAGAGCACCCAAAATTATTGGTGAAGTAAAAGGAATAAATGAAAATATCTTTTTAGTTGGTTTTAAAGCAGAATATGGTATTTCAAGAGATGAATTAATTAAATCTGCAAATGAAAGGATTGAAGAACATAATCTGGACCTTATGGTTGCAAATGATGTTGCAGTTGAAGGTGCTGGTTTTGGTGCAGATAAAAATCAGGTTATTTTAATTGATGATGAGATTATTGATGTTCCTTTAGCTTCTAAAAAAGAAGTTGCAGTTAAAATTATTAATAGGATTATTGAAAGAACATAAAATTATTTTTATTTTTAATTATTTTCTTCTTCATCTTCTTCAATAACCAATCCACGATATCCACAGTCGAAACATTCCCATATCGGCCCCATCTGTGGAATAACCCATTTTATATTAGTAGAACCGCAGTTTGGGCATTTTTTAATCGAAACCATATTAATCTTCCTAAAAACTGAATTCACAAATAAAAGCCATATGATCTTTCTCATAAGGCTCTAATTTAATTTTCTCAAGAACCCTAAACCCACTTGTTTTCAATTTTGACTCTTCTTCTTTAAATACGCTTTTTGGAGCTTTTGTAACATCAATACTCCTCGCTTTTATCATTAAAATTCCAATTCCGTCTTCTTTACAATATAAACGCATATTATCCATGAAAAGCTCTGATTGATTAGGCTGTGCCACATCAGAATAAACAATATCCACTTTTTGAACCATATTCATGTAATTTTTTGATTTTGTGGCATCATCGAGAACTGGAATCATATTTTCTCGATCATTGCAAACATCCATAAGATTTCTCATCATTCTCGGCGAAAACTCAACACAGTAAACCAGGCCATATTTACAAATATCTGAAACATGAGAAGGAGTGGTACCTGCTGAAGCACCTAAATATAACACTTTTGAATCTTCTTCAAATGGATAGTTTTTTAATCCATTTAATATAGCCGCTGAAAGCTTTGAGCGCCTTGGATCCCAGATTCTGTATTCTTTATCTTTAAATTCAACCAATCTTTCATCATAAACCTTTTTTCCGGGATTTAAATTTTCTGTGGCAACATGATTATCTATTTCATAAACGCCAGTGAATTTTTGAGTAATTTCCATCTTTATTTTCTCCAAATATCAAATTAAAACTTTTATTTTTTGTCTTTATCTTCTGTTATTATGCAACTATCTTCTAAACTCTGCATAGATTCCAGAATTTCTTCTCTTATCTTATGGACTTTTTCTATAGAATCCAGAAGCTCTAATCTTGTTACTTGAACTGAACCCCTTATATCTTCCGCTTCTTTAGTCATGCCATTTAAAAGAGTTTCAGTTTTTTCATTTTGTAAATTCATCATACCTTGAATATGTGCGAAATTATTTTTAAGACGTTCCTCAGTTCTTTTAGAAAATCTAATGGCATATACTGCCAGGATTGCAGATATTAAACTTGAAACAAACGAAAGAACATATAAAGGCACTAAATAATCAACCATTAAAATCCCCTTTAGTAATAATCTTTAACTTTTTTTCGATATTTATCCTTCTTTTTCTTCTTTTTCTTCCCTTTACCTTCCTTATCCTCTTTTTTAGATTTATTTGACCGTGGAGGGAATGGATGAGCTTTTTTAATTTCTTCAATTCTCTCTCCAAGTGCTATTTTTATATTTGGATCGAATTCGCCAGAATAAACATCTTTACGTACTGCAAGTGTAATTTTTGCAGCTAATGCCCTTGCAAATTTTCCTTTAAGCCACCATCTGGCACTTCTAATTTCTGGATACTGGTAAATAAGTCCATGTTTTGGCGGCCTTTCTCCAGTCTTTAAATGTCTAAAAAGAGCCTTTTCAGCACCGATAATTTGAATTGTACTTGATGAAAGTAATGCAAGTCTTTCAATACTGCCAATATGCGCTATGAGCTTTGCGCCAAGTGAAGCACCAACAAGGTCACTTAAATTAGGTGCAATTTCGCTCATTTTCTCTTCTACATATTCATTTAGAGATTTTTTTGTGTTTTGGAGAGTTTTTAATGAACTGGCGAATTCCTGAACTATTTCAAGATCTCTTCCCTCAATTTCAGCCCCAGTACTTTGATCCTTAATTCCAAGTTCTTTTAAATCTTCATTTTGACTTATAGCTGAACTATCCCCATATTCAGCAATTAAGCTTACATATTTTTCATTATTCCTGATTTTATCAAGTTCTGGATAATGAATTGCGTACCATTCCCTTAACCTTTCAATCAGTTTACCGATAGATTCATCAATTTCATCAATTGAATTTATAGCCTGGATTAAGTACATATCACGAGCTTTAGAAGCTTCTTTAATTTTATAATTAGTAAGATCAAATGATACATTACGCAATTGATTATTAAATTCATCCGGAGATTCAATAAAACCAGTTTGTTTTAATATAACGGCCATATTTGACCTTAAATAATCTCCAGCAGCGCTTGGATTTTCAAATTTAAATTTGGAAGCTCCTTTTAAGCTTTTATATTTTGAAACACTGACATTTGTTTCTATTATAATCGAATTACATCTTTTAATATTCCTTCTAAGCAGAATTTCTTCTTCTGAAGCTAAATTTCCATTACTAGCTTCAATTAGTGCCTCTGTAATTTTTTCTCTTGGGAAAAGTTCATAATCAATGAGATTAAAATTTTCATCTAATAAAACAAAACCTGCAAAACAACCTGTAAGATAACATTTCATAAAATTGATCTGTTTCATATAGTTTTAAAGTTTTTTTATGGTGGAGCATTATGTTAGAAGTTGAATTATGTAACGTTAAATTAAAAAATCCAACCATGTTGGCAGCCGGGATTATGGGAAGTACTGCCGCTTCAATGAACTGGGTTTCAAGAAACGGTGCTGGAGCAGTTGTAACCAAATCATTTGGTCTAGAGCCTAATAAAGGATATGTAAACCCCACTACTGTTGAAGTAACTGGAGGAGTTATAAATGCTATCGGCCTTTCTAATCCTGGCGTAGATAATTTCATTGGCGAATTAGAAAAAATTGAAAAGCAAACTCCAACTATTGCTTCCATATACGGAGCTTCAGGAGAGGATTTTGCCCAGATTGCTGCTAAAATTGAAAATTATGCTGATATGATTGAATTAAATGTTTCATGTCCCCATGCTCAGAAAGGATGTGGTGCTTCAATTGGAGAAGATCCAATTTTAACTGATGAAATTGTTAAAGCAGTAAAAAATGCAGTTAAGATTCCAGTTATTGTTAAATTAACACCTAATGTAACTGATATTGTTGAAATTGCGCTTAGTGCTGAAAAAGCAGGTGCTGATGGATTAACACTTATAAATTCATTGGGCCCCGGACTTAAAATAGATATAGAAATTGCTAATCCAATTTTATCCAATAAGTTTGGAGGAATGTCTGGTCCGGCAATTAAACCTATTGCACTTAGATGTGTTTATGATGTATATGATTCAGTTAAAATTCCAATAATTGGTGTGGGTGGTATCTCAGATTACAGGGATGCTATAGAATTTTTATTTGCCGGAGCTAAGTGTGTGCAAATAGGTACCGCAATTATGTATAATGGGCCTTCAATCTTTAAGGAAATTAATCTGGGAATACAAAAATTTATGATAGAAAAAAATTACAAATCCATAGATGAAATGGTAGGACTTGCTCATAAATAAATCAGGCTGATAAAATGCACGTTCCAAAAGTTATTGAAATAAAAAGAGTAATTGTAGAAACTGAAACTATAAAGACATTTATTTTTGATTTTAATGCATTAAATGTCAAACCTGGTCAGTTCATGATGGTATGGAACTTCAAAGACGAAAAACCAATGTCCATATCTCATATTGACCCTATAAAAAATGAAATAGGAATAACCATCAGAAATGTCGGCCCATTTACTGAAGCCGTTCATTCACTTCAAGCAGGTGATAAACTGGGTTTAAGGGGACCCTACGGGCGTGGTTTTGAAATAGTAGGTTCAAAAATACTTGCAGTTGGAGGCGGAGTTGGAATGGCGCCAATTTCAGCCTTTGTACATGAAGCAAGGAGAATGGGAATAGAGGTAGATGTTATAAGTGCTGCAGTTACAAAAGATGAACTTTTATTTACAAAGCAGCTTGAAGATGCAGATGTTCAATCTTATCCCTGCACAGATGACGGTTCTTATGGTTTTTGCGGTTTTCCTACAGAATTAATGGAAAATATAATTGAAAATGAAGATTACGACATGGTTGTAACCTGCGGGCCAGAAATAATGATGAAAGGAATATTTGACATTGTAGACAAATTAAAAATTCCAGCTCAATTTTCACTGGAACGCTACATGAAATGCAGTTTGGGAATTTGCGGTCAATGTTGTGTTGATGATACCGGATGGCGTATCTGTGTCGAAGGACCGGTATTCTGGACTGACGAAGTACGTTTAATTACAGAATTTGGTAAATTTAAAAGAGATGCATCTGGAATAAAACATAAAATTTAATTTTATTCATTTTTATTTTTCAAATATTATATCATCAATATAAGAAACTCCCACAATAGCACGTTTAATTTTAGTATTATCCAGTAAATGGCGCATATCTAAAAATTCACCATCATTAATAATATCTCTTATCCTTTTATCCATATTTGAGGTTTTTTTAAGAGGAATATGTTTAAAAACAACAGCATGGTTGTGGAGGAGCATTTCTTTATCACCAACATTAGCGGGGTGTAAATAAAATAGTGCATTTAAAGCACTCTTTTCAAGAGCAGAAATATCTCCAGTAAGATCCATACCTACACCAAAACTTATCATTGTCTCTCCACGGTATTTTGCTCCATCATTAAAGTCAATCCAATCTCCAATATTTTCATCATTCATTATCATTTCTCCATTTTTAGGAGTAAATTTCTTAATTGGAGAGATTTTAATTCCAGAGCTGTAAAATTCAGATATATCAGCCTGCATTGCTACACTTAAAACCCCATTAAAATTCTTTGTCCTTTGATTTGCAATCTTAAACAATGCTCCATAAAGCTCACTTACAGTGAAATCCTGGTTATTTTCACCTTCTAAAATTATTATGTCGTTAAAATTTCCTTCTAATGCAACATTGAATCCTGTATGAATTGTTACTTTTCCAGTATCCAATTTAGGTGTTAAAAAATCAGTTGTATCATTTCCATCAGTAGGAAGCCATACCATTGTACCCCCTATTGTTATCATTTCCCCTAAAATCGATAAATAATCTTCAAAACTACCACCTAAAGCTCCTAAACCAATAGAATATTCTGTACTAGAAAAAGACCTTGAATAAATTTCATTTTCTTCTAATGTGGCATATAACACCTTAGAAATATCCCCAACTACTTTCAATATTGCTTTATCCTTTGAATTTTCAAACATAGTAAATTTAATATTATTTTCCCTAAATTCTGGCAATTCATTCCAGTTTACATCCATATCATCATCTATTTGAGGACTGATGACATCTATAGCTTCTTCCAGGTCAGAATGAATAGAAAAAAGCTTATCAAAGCCTGCTATTTCCAGTACTTCAAAAGGATAAGGATTTATATTTATTAAATATAACTCTCCTCCTCTTTTTTTTAGTAATTGAAATGTTGAAAGAAAAACTCTTATTCCTGCACTGCTTAAATATTGGACATCTTTCATATCAACAATAACGTGTAAATCATCCTTTTTAACGAATTCCTTGAGTGCTCCATCCATTTTTGAAGCTCCAAACGCATCTAATCTACCTTCAGGTGAAATTATTAAAGTGCCTTCTGTCCTATTAGCAGTTATTTCCATAAGATACCCCACTGCCATTTAAAATTTACAAAAATTAATATTAGTTTCTACTAAATCTATTAATATATTTATGAAATTTACCTCAAAAATTTAATAAACATAAACTTAAACATTATCTATACAATATTCATTGATTTTAAGATTCATCGCATCATCTAATAATTACAACATTAAAAAAAGTGATATTAATGATTTATAAACTAAAAGGTACTCTTACATCAGCTATCTTTATTATTGTCGCCCTTTTAATACTTTCATTTTTCGTATTAACTCCAATGATAAGTATGATTATTCTTGGGGCAGTTTTTGCTTATGTGATTCGGCCAATATCCAATAAAATGTTACCCTATCTTAAATTTGAAACCATATCAATAATTGTTGCAATGATACTGGTAATTCTCCCATTAATTGCTATTGTGGCCGTTATTATCAACTCTTTTATTGAATCAATACCTTTACTTGTCTCAATAGCTAAAAGTGCTAATCTTGATAGTATAACCTCAAGTAATGCTCAACAATACCTGCCATCCATGCTACAAACATATACTGGTTCGATTTTAGGAAGTGTTAAACTTGGACTTGAAGAAATGTTAAAAAACTTATTAAATTATTTTGTAGCTTATATTGGATCACTTCCAACCATTGGATTCCAGTTATTCATATTCTTTGCAGCAACATTTTACTTTGCAAAAGATGGGGACAGATTATGGGAATATATTCAATTTGTAATTCCAGATGACAGAACTCATTATTTTAACTCACTTTTCAGTGAAGTAGAAAGGGTATTAAAGAGTATATTTTTCGGCCACTTCTTCACAGCACTTTTAACCGGAATACTTGCAGGAGTTGGATTTTGGCTCCTTGGATATCCATTTCCATCATTTTTAGGGATATTAACTGGATTCTTCCAACTTATACCATTTATAGGTCACTGGCCGCTTCCTATTATCCTTTCAGCGTACGATATACTCACTGGAGATTATTTAAGAGCTGTTGCTGTATTAATTCTTGGATTTCTTATGAGTGCCATAGATATTTATCTCCGGCCCAAAATATCCAGTAAATATGCTGATATCCACCCACTAATATTTATCTTAGGATTCCTGTGTGGACCTCTTGTATTTGGATTAGTTGGTTTTGTATTAGGCCCATTAATTTTAGGAGTTACATATGCAGCTGTAAGTGCCTATAAAAAAGATAGAACTGCAGAAAAAGCTGATAAAATTAATTTAAAGGATAAAAATGAGCCTAAAATAATTAAATAAAAATTAAATATTCCTTTTAAAATTAAAAAATAAAATTAGTCCCTGTTAAGGACTTAAGATAATTTTATTTCTATTGAATTAGAGAGCACTGTGTGTTTTGAACCTTTAGCATCATTAAATTTAACGCTGAATCCACCTATAAAGAACGGGTTGGATACTGTAGCATTAGGTCCAAAGTCTTCTTGAACTTCAGCATCTGTTGGTATATAAATAGTTGTGTCACCTTTTCTAGTTTCTCCGGGTTTTAAAGTACCTAAAGCTTTTTCAAAGTCCTGACTGTCAATTTGGACATTGTAAACGGTTTCATTACCCTTATTTGTCACTTCATACTGAATAGTCACATTCATACCCTTTTTAGCTGTTTCAGGGCCTTTTTGGACTGCAACTACATCAACCGCCTTGGTGACATTTGTATTGTTTTGAGCTTGAGTTGTGTTATTTTGTACTGTCGCATTATTTTGCTGTGTGCATCCAGATGCAAAAACAACCACAGCAAGGATTGCAATTACTAAAACTATTCCAGTTTTATTATTCGTTTTAATCCCTCCTATAAAATTAATTAGATTATTGTGTATATATAAGTATCAGAAAAAATTTAAGTTCTTAATACGGATTAAAACAAATAATTTATAATATAAAGAATTATTTTATTAAAATTTAAGTTGTTTATCCTTTTTAATCAATTCATCAAATTCTAAACCCTTTGAAAATGCTAGATCAACATCTACCTTGTAATTTTCCCCTCGAGTCTTAATAAGATCATCAACATGCACAAAACGCCATTTTTTATTTTTAAATTTAGCACCAAGATATGGTACAGCCCCAAAAATTTCAGAAAACTCCTTTAATCCAGTAATCTTTTCAGAATTAATGTAAATATGTTCTGCAGAAGTGGATTTAACTTCAATTGCAAGGTAAACCTTCCCATTACCTGCTATTATATCTGGAAGTGGCTTTTTTGTTGCTCCACCTGAAGCTGGCGCTCTCATTGCAGCACAATCTGCATTCCAGAGCATTTTAACCAATTCACGTTCTACTCGTGACCCTTTTTTGTTCATACTATCAAGCACTCGATTTTAGAAATAACCTTAAAAACTAGTTTAAATTTAATATAATATAAAATCTTTGCTAAAAAAGTTTCAAATGTCTTTCTAAGGATAAAATGATAATAAATTAAATAAAATGCATTTCAAATTATTAATTAAAAACATTTTGAATTTGATAATGAGTTTAATTCACACGTTGCCATCAAAATATTCCAAATTTGATGCTGTGAATGTGCCATTTTCACCAAATGCATTAATCCATTGAATTCTTACATTTCGAACAATTACTTTTTTACCTCTAAAAACAATATCAAAAATCGTTCCAATTTTCTCAAATTCTTGATCAAATGCCATAAATTTAGAAAAAGAACCCCTATAACTGTATTTATTTTTTATAAACCATTGAATAAGGTTAACACCCTCCATAATGCCTACTAGCTCCCCTTCAAAATAAACATCACATCTTAAAGCGTCGCAGGTTCTTTCCATTTTAAGCATTTAATCCCTCATTTACAAATATCTTAATTACAACTATTTAATAATTTATTTTTTTATTATGATATTAAGACCAAAAGAAATAATAAATGAGATAATTTTAAAATGCAATAAAATTTAAAAACAATAAAATTGTAAGAATGGGGCCGGGGCCGAGATTCGAACCCGAGTCGCGGGATCCACAGTCCCGTAGGATAACCACCTACCCCACCCCGGCCTGGGAATTAAATAATCATAAAGGTTTATGTTTCGAGTGCGGGAGCAGGGATTCGAACCCTGGTAGGCCTACGCCAACGGGTCCTAAGCCCGTCCCCTTTGGCCAGCTCGGGCACCCCCGCGAGCTGTGAGTTTAAGTTATGAATATAAAGAAAAATGCTCCGGCCGGGATTCGAACCCGAGTCTTCGGCTCGAAAGGCCGAAATGATTGGCCGGACTACACTACCGGAGCAAGTGAACAAATGAATATATTGGATGGGCCCAATGGGATTCGAACCCATGGCCGCTCGGTTATGAGCCGAGCGCTCTACCTGGCTAAGCTATGGGCCCAGAGCGCCCCCGGCAGGACTCGAACCTGCGACCAATCGGTTAACAGCCGAACGCTCTACCTACTGAGCTACGGAGGCCATGCTTAGCAAAGCTTCTTTTTTTAGTTGCAAACTACTAGCTAGCGGCTTGCAAATTACAAATTTTTGATTTGTAAACTTGAAATCGAAATTTCAAGAGTGAAAATATTAGCACATTTGTGACGTATTTCATAAGTTAGTTATTATACTATATAAACGTTTTGGATATGCAAATCCACAGTATAACCAAGCATTAATTGCTTATTACATATATATTTTGTTATTACTTGATTATATAGTTTTATTTATTTATACATAGAATATAGAAGACAAATTAACAATCTAAATATTTATTCATCTAGTTATAAAAATTAAAATATCTAAACTAATCTAATTAAATCTGGTGAATCATGAATCTCATAAACAAAATCAAAAACTTCGAAGTACTTGATTTAATGCAAAAAGCCAATGAAATCACTTTGAAAGAGCATGGAAACCAAATAACTCTTGAAAGGGCTATTTTTCTTTCATGGTGGTGTGATAAAGGAGATTGCCTATTTTGCTACATGTCATCTCAGAAACCAAAAATTAAAGAGCCCAGTACCGCACGAAGGAATATAAATTCAATTTTAGCTGAAGCAGAGCTTTGCAGGAGAACTGATTGGAAAGTAGAGTTTTTATCTGGAGGATATGGTTCATTTACAACCCCTGAAATAAAAAATATTTCAAGTAAAATCTATGAAATTACTGGAGAACCTGTTTGGCTAAATATTGGGATTACAAAAGATATTGAAGCATATGGAGAAGAAATTGCAGGAATTACCGGAGCAGTTGAAGTTGCAAATCCAGATTTACATGATAAAATATGCCCTAGCAAATCTTTAGAAGATATAACTGAAATGCTTGAAGTTGCTGGCGATTCAGGATTTCAAAAGGCAATAACCATTATTTTAGGGCTTGGAGAAACTCCTGAGGATTTAAAATATCTCCATGAATTGATTAATGACGTGGGAATTGATAGAGTTACTTTCTATTCTCTAAATCCTCATAAAGAAACCGCTTATGAAAATACACCCCAACCAGCTTCTTTATATTATGCAGGGGTTGTTGCAGCAACCAGAATTAAGTTTCCAAAACTTCAGATAATTACAGGAACATGGATTGATAATCTGGCTAATATTGGGCCTTTGCTTTTAAGCGGTGCTAATGGACTTACAAAATTTCCATTATTTAAAATGTTTGGAACACGTTATGGAAAAAGAGTAGAAGAAGAAGTTCATTGGGCTGGAAAAGATTTAATTGGCACTTTCACTGACTTTGAAAAGTTAGAAAACGGTGAAACTTATAATCCCGAAATTGAAACATATATACAAAGATATGTCAATAAATGCTTGAAAAATAAATAACCAGATGCTATTTTGATTTTGAAAATTACCAATTAGCGAAATATTGATAAGTGTTTTAACTAAAACAATTAAT